>JACQFH010000097.1 GCA_016200145.1 Planctomycetia bacterium
CCTCGGCGGGCTGGCGATTCTCGGTATAGACCCGGCCCAGGTCCATTCGCGCGTCATTGGCGCGGTCGCTGGTGGGCCAGTTGGACGTGATGAAATTGCAGACGTCGATGACGCGTTTGATTTCGGCTTCGCGCTTTTCCGGCGCCTCGTCGGAATACGCCTGGATGTAAGCGGCCTGGGCCATGAACGCTGCGTCCAGAGCCAGTTCGGGCTGCTTCGTCAGCAGCTTCTGAGCCGTGAATTCGGCCACGATCGCCGCGTCGAGGCTGTGCGTGGCCTTCAGGGTGCGCTGATCGCGCATGTAATAGTAGATGTACGCCAGGTAAAACCGGGCGCGGTTCACGTCTTTCGGCTCGTCCTTGGGGCCGACCACTCCCAGACCGATCTGCAGGATGCGGGCCGCCTCTTTCAGAACCGGTTGCAGCTCAATCAGCAGCCGGGCCTGTTCCGACCCGCGAGCCTCTCGAATCTGCGTCAGGCGCCGCCGGACGTCGTTCATCATGTTGTCGGCGACGCCGAACGCCGTGGGAAAGTCTTTGGGATCTCCCGGCTCGCGGTTGAGAGCCACCATCAGCTTCTGAATCATGGCGGTCGAGCCGTCTTTGAACTCGCCGGGGAAACGGTTGATGAAGCGGGACTTCTCGAGGGCCTGCTGGAGCAGCTTATTCTTGTCGGATTCGCCCGTCGTCTCCTGGCGGGCGAGCGCTTCCTGGGCGCGCACCATTTCCCATTGAATGCCCAGCCCGACGCGGCTCGAGGCCTGGCCCCGGTTCTCCTTGAGCCACTCCTCGGCCTCCTGGATGGCGACGCGGTGGTCCTTGCGCTTTTCGTGGTTCAGGCAGATCAGCTTGAAGTGCAGAACCATGTTCTGCATCCGCACCAGTTGCGGGGCCCGCTGGTTGCGGGGCAGGTCTTTGCTGTGTTCGAGAAGTTCGTTGTAGAAACCCAGCGCCTTGACGATGTCATCCTGCTCTTCGAAACATTTGGCTTCCCACATGCGGGCGTACAGCCCTGAGATCAACTGGCGGTAGCGGGCGTGAATCTGGTCGAACGCCGCGGCCGCCTCGGTCAGCCGTTTCTTGTTCTCGGGCGTCCCCCGGTCGTACGTCTGGCCGTCTTCATACGTCATCACGGCCAGTTGGAGCTGAGACTGCACCATCTGTCTGAAGACTTCCTCGCGCGCTTCGTAGCGTTTGTCGGTCTTCGGGATGTATTTGTCGAACTTGTCGTAGGCTTCCTTGAAGCGGTCGTGGGCCGTCTGGTAGACCTTGCGGGCCTCTGCGAAATGTGCCCGCGCCCGCTTCTGAAAATCAGCCTTCTGCGCCGCGTTCCCGGGCGCCTTCGACTGCTGCACTTCAACCTTGCCTTTGACGACGATCACCTGCGCGAGCTCGGTGTTGGCGCGCCCGGCCTCGGCATGGTTCGGATTGGCCTTGAGGAATTCTTCGAGGTAGGCCTTCGCCTGGTCGAGTTGCTTCATCTGGGCGTCGGCTGTGCGCAGAGCCAGCGCCCCTTTCAGCAGCGTGATCGCCTTCTCGAACGGAATCACCGTCCTGACCTCGGACGGAACGTCGCCCCGCTTTTCGAGCTGCTCGAGATAGATCATCGCGAAGTCGAGGTAGTCCCGCTCGCGAAGCCCCTCCACGAATTCCAGGTGCCGTTCAGACGCCTGTGCCGGGAAGGCCCCCGACAAAACCAGCCCCACAACCAGGGCCAAAATCCAGCGCAGCTTCATGACATGACTTCCGTCGCAGAGGTGCTTCAGGGGGATGATTTCCCTGCCTTAAACATATACAGCACGCTGCTCGTTCGCAAGAAGCGATTTCACGCTCAGCACGAGCGATTTTGATTCGCCCATTTAGCGGCGAGGCGCGGCCGAGTGCCTTCTCACACGGGACTCGGCTGCGCCTCGCCGCTAAACGATTTGAGAATTCAAGTCGTATTCTCAGGCACAACAGTCACAAGCACGCGATCGATGCGACGCCCGTCGAGATCGACGACTTCCAGGGCCAGCTCGTGCCACCTCGCCTTTTCGCCGATCGCCGGCAGCCGGCCGACCAGCTCCAGCACCAGTCCCCCCACCGAGCTGACGTGTCGCGGGGCGCTCGGCAGATGATGCGCGAGCCCCAGCCGCTCGAGCATGTCGGCGATGCTCACCGACCCGTCGACGAGCCAGCTCGCATCGTCGCGCTGCACGATCTGTTGCTCGACCCGCTCGTGGTGGTCGGTGAGCAGCTCGCCCACCAGCTCTTCCAGAACATCTTCCAGCGTCACCATCCCGCGCGTGGCGCCGAATTCGTCGACGACGATCGCAAGCTGGTTGCGCTGCTCCTGAAAACGGACGAGCAACTGGTCGAGGCGCATCGTGTCGGGAACGGTCAGCGCTGGACGGATCAGCTTGCGGATGTCGAGCTTCCAGCCGAGGTACTGCTGCCGCAGCACGTCTTTGAGGTGCACGAACCCGATGATGTGGTCGAGATCGCCCTCGTACACGGGAAGGCGCGAAAACCCCGCCATGGAGATCGTCCCCAGCAGTTCCTCGGGGGGCGTTTCGACGTCGACGGCATCGATATCGACGCGGGGCTTCATGATCTGGCGGGTGGTCCGGTCGCCCAGTTGCAGCGCCTCGAACGCCAGCTTCTGCTCGACTTCCCCCACGACCCCTTCGGCCGTGCCGATCTCGATGAGATGGCGGATCTCCTGCAGCGACGTGGCGGGCAAATTGACATTCCGCGCGCCGCAGGCGTACGCCAATCCGTCGGTCGCGCGGGCCAGCAGCCACACGACCGGGCGGCCGATCCCTCCCAACAGCGCCAGCGGCCGCGCGACCACGCACGCCGTGGCCGTCGATTGGGCCAGCGCCAGCTTCCGGGGCAGCAGCTCCCCGACCGCCACCGTGAGCCAAGAACAACCCGTGACGGCCAGGATGACGGCAATCGCCAGGCTGGCGTCCGACACAATCCCCAACCCGAGCGCCCCCAGGCGCGGAGCGAGCGAGTGCACCACCGCCAGCCCCGCCAGCACGGCGGCCAGCGTGCCGATGAACGAAACGGCCACCTGCACCGCCGGCAGGAACCGCGACGGATTCTGCGCCAGATCGAGCGCCAGGCGCGCCCGTGCGTCCCCCTTCTCGGCCATCTGCTTGAGATCGGTGCGGTTGGCGGAAATCAATGCGATCTCAGCCCCCGACAGACAGCCATAGAGCGCGATCAGCAGAACGACCGCCAGCAGTTGCCCGATCAGCCAGAAATCCATGCACTCTCTGTTTGTAAGTGGGAACTGTCTCCAGAGTTGGAGGATACACAGTTTGGCAGTGCGATCCCCGGCAGGCAAGCGGCCGGGACACCACCCGTGACTTGCCTGGTTTGTTTTCGATCGGTCCTCTTCGATATCTATAATCCTGGCACTGGCGCGAATGTCGCAAACACCAGGGACCACCCCACTTGCTCACAGGAGGCACTTTCGATGCGACTCACCGGAAAAAAGGCGATCGTCCTCGTCGACCAGCTCTATCAGGAACTCGAAGTCTGGTATCCGCTGTACCGCCTGCGTGAAGAGGGGGCCGAGGCGATCCTCGTCGGGCCCGAGCCGGGGGTCACCTATCCGTCGAAAATCGGCTACCCGGCCCAGAGCGAGAAAGGGGCCGGCAGCGTGGCGATGAAAGATTACGACTGCCTGATCATTCCCGGCGGTTACGCGCCCGACCACATGCGGCGCCACCGGGCGATCAACCAGATCGTCGCGGACGCCATGCAGCTCGACAAAGTCGTGGGGGCGATCTGTCATGCCGGTTGGATGCTGTGCTCGGCTCCCGGCGCGCTTCGCGGGCGGAAGGTGACCAGTTTCTTTGCAATCAAAGACGACATGGTGAACGCCGGCGCCGAATGGGTCGACGCCGAGGTCGTCCGCGACCGCAACCTGATCACCAGCCGCAAACCCGACGACCTCCCCGCCTTCATGCGGACCATCATCGCCGCGCTGTCCGGTAGCTGACGGCGATCGGCTAAGAAACCGGAAAGTTATTTTTTTCAATGTAGTCATCTCGCTCCGCCGAGATAAGGTCTGTGCCCTCCTGGCAATCCCCGCCAAGATCGAGACAACGCGGGGAGGCTCGATTGACCGCCTGAAGGCGGTACTACGAACGGGGCGTCCGGCGCGCAACTCTGGTCCCGACACTCCCCGGCCCATGTGACTCCGCAGGTCACGGAGCGTCGAGAGGGCGCTCCGCGTGGCGCGGGTCGTCGCGGCGGTTCAGCTTTTGAACGAACGATCGAATCGTGCAGGCCACTGCGACGAGACCAGCCATGCCAATCGGTATCTCGCAGAGTGCTTTCGGAACGCGCGGCAAAAACAGCGCGAGGTCAACCAGGAGCGCCGCAAGAAAGATCAACTGGACGACGACGAGAATCATCAGGATCGCACAATCCTGAAGTCTTTGCGCCAACGAGCGTTTTGATCGATTGCGAAGCTGTTCGTCCATCCCGCGACAGTCTCCGGGGCTGGTGATCGTGAATTTGGATTGAGGGTCGAGCGCCGTCAGGCTGGAAAGCCTGACCTACCCCGATGCAGCATTGGGTGTCGCAGCGGGAGGATTGGAGCTCGTGTGATCGTCGTCCATCGTTTCATTGTGATTCGCCGCCTCGGCCCATGCGAATCCAATTTGAAGTGCGGCGAACGCAGCATCGACGGGACGAAGTCGAAAGGATCGGAGTTTCATCGTGGGTACCCCATCACTCTACTTCGGTCGCGAGTCGTCTGTCCGATCGAGCATTCCCTCGGCGATGCCGATCAGCGCGAAGATGCGTTGTTGTACGGCTCGGAGCGTCTCGTGGTCTTCATCCGACTGAATTCTGCCATTGCTGCCGATCTGCTCGGCCCACGCCCGCGCTTGGTCTGCGTCGCCTGAAGCCGCGTGCGCCCTGGCGAGCGCCTGAACGACTTCTTCATGGATGATATCTTTGAACAGAATTGCGTAAGTATCCGCAGGTTGCTGCTCGAGCATTTGGGCCAACGTCAACGCGCGGTCGGTCCAGAAATGCTGATGCTCGTCCTGTTTCCGGGCCAGGTCGCCGGCTGCCCGCAGCACGGTCCAGGCAGGCGGGACGGGTGGATCGACAGTAGCCAGTCGGTCCCAGCCAAAAAGTCCACGCCGTGAGTGAATCACGTCATTAAAGAGGCCGCCGTTGACCAGATAGACGCCAATGACGCCAGTCCGCGTCTCATCGTTGTAGATACAGGATCCCAAAAAATCGTTGTTCGTTGGAAACCGTATGCGACCCTCGCGCGGCATTCCAACCCCGACGTACCACCTCAGCAGATCGCCAATATTTCCATCTCGAAGGAGTACGCGCTCGAACGGTCGATAAAGAGCAGGCATCTCCTCCTGTGCCGTCCGGCTGGCGATCCAGCACGCGGGACCGATCGACAGGATCATCAGGATCGGGGCCGCGACCAGCGACACAAGCGTCCATTTTGCCCAACGCTCGCGGCGATTGATGAACCGCACGACGATCCAGACCCCGACCGCCACATAGGCCACGCCAAGAGCAGACAGATTGATTCCCATGCTCGGATTTTAACTCTGCTGGCGAGCGGCGGAAATGGGTTTATCCGCAGGCGGACACCGGACCTTGGAACTTGAAGAAAGGGGCAGCCACGGATGAAACACGGATGCGAAGGGATTCTCGTTAATCCGTGTTCAATCCGTGTGTCATCCGTGGCTGAATTCCTCGTTCTGCGGCGGTCGACTCTCGACTTTCCACTCGTCTCCACCTTGGGGACGGTCCGTCTGCGCACGGCTTGACTGCCACCTGCGACTTATTTCTGCGCCAGCGCTTCGGCAATTTTTGCTTCGCACTCGTCCGACGCGGGATGGCCGTGCCAGAGCAGCTTACCGTCGCGGGCGACGACGAACGCGTGCGGACTACCGGAGACACCGTACGTCTTGAACAATTTGCTGCCCAGTCCGACCGTGTATTCGATCGGCGCCTTGGTTTTCTGCTGGAAGCTCTCGACCGTCTCGCGATCCTGGTCGGTGAAACTGAGGATCCGCAACCCTTGATCGCGATACTTGCTCTGCAGTTCGTTCAGGTGAGGGATCCCCGCCACGCAGGGGCCGCACCAGGTCGCCCAGAATTCAACCACCACGACGTTCCCCTTGAGGCCTGCCAGCGATTGGGGAGCGTCGGTATTGAGCCAGTCGGCGGCGACGACTTCCGGGGGAGCTTCGCCCAGCGGCGGGTTGGCGACGATTTTTTCCGGCTCAGCGGATTGTTCAGAACGCGGATCGGGCACTTGCGACGCATCGATCTTGCCGGCGATGCTCGCGAGCTTCAGGGTGTGGAATTTATCCTTCGGCAGCGAGAACGAGTAGTACGTGCCGGGCGACTCGAAGCCGACCGAGTTGAGCGTCGCCTTGGGAAGCACCGAGCTGCCCCAATACGCCAGCCGGATCTCGTCGCCGGGCTCGCGTTTGATTTCGTCCAGCGGAATCAGGAAACTGTCGACGCGCGACCGCCTGCCGCCGGCATCGTCGACGTATTCAATGGCCCCGCGGCCCATGGAATCAGGGAGCAAACCGGTGGTCCCGTTTTCCGACACGACGATTGTGTAACGCAGGCCCGGGTGGCTGGGCCACGGATTGAGCGCGTAGCTCCGATCGACCTGCGGAGTATTCTTCTGGTCGGCGTCTAGGTCGAGCACGAGCTGAGACCAGTCTCCGATCTCCCGGCCATCGTCGGACTTGCCCACCGAGTCGTCGTCGTCGTTCCAGAGAATCGCCTGGACATACAGGTGTTTGTCGTCGCAGCAGACCGAGACGCGCAGGTCCGGCGTGTCGCACAAGACCGTGGCCTGGGCCTGGGGGAAGCCGTTGCATCCCTGCTTGTGCAGATCGATGGGAGTCGCCTGTTCGGCGGAGACTGTCTGTTCGGCGTTCACGGCGCTGTTGGTGCTGGCGGTTGTCGTCGCGTCGCCGTTTGCAGGCCCTGCGGGCCGACTCGTGGTCGTCGTCACCGGCCCGGTCGCGGGCGGAGCTGTGCTGACGTTGCAGCCGACCAGAACGGCGATTTACAATCCTGCCCAAACCCAAGCAGACGATGCTGTGCGCCTCATGTGAAATCTCCGACGAAGGATTGCCGAGGGACGAAGTGAATCTCGTAACCGCCACTGCCCGAGCTGTTTGCGCCGGCGCGACCCGTGTCATGCAAACAGGACACACGCGAACGCCGGCGATTCTACCACGCTGCCCGGCGCCAAGCGAGAACCTTCGTCGTGGTGCTGGCCAGCGCCGGGATCTACGCGGGGATTGCGGTTTTCGTGATTCAGCCGCGCGGTGATGCTGTGCGCTCTGGACGAGATTTGAGGGCAAACACCGCCAGATTCTCGGGGCAAACGACTTGCCTCCGGTCTGTCTTGCGGTCAGGATGGATAAATCAGGGATCGATGCTGCGCTGTCTGATGGCGACCCTTCACTGCACTCCCTGCAAATCTTCAAGAACATCTCTGGTTGAATCTGCGGCCGGTTCTTTCGCCGACCAACTTCCGTCCTGATGACCGCGGGCCCGTTTCAAAGAGGACGTGAGCATGATTAATTGGCAGTATTACCCCAAGGGGAGGCGGCCATCGATGCTGGCGGCGACGGTCGTGCATGCCTTCGAAACCGAAGCCGACACGATCGATTCCTCCAAGCACGAACTGAGCAGCAACGAAGTGCTGAAACTGGTCGAGCCGCACCTGACGCAGGTGGGCTTTCGCGTCGAGGGCGGGGTCGACGTGGAAGGGCCGGTGCTGGTACCCGTTCTGTTCGGAAAGAACGGCAAGACCGAGAAGTCGTTCCATGCCGACGCCTTCCACGAAGACGAGGGCTTTGTCGTGGAAGTCGAGGCGGGGCGGGCCGTGGCCAACAACCAGTTTCTCAAAGACATTTTCCAGGCGTGCCTGATGCACGAGGTCTTCTACGTGGCGATCGCCGTCAGAAATGTACACCACGACGACAAAGACTTCGACAAAGTCCGACGGTTCCTGGAGATTCTGTTCGCCAGCGGGCGAATGAAATTGCCGCTGAACGGAATCCTGCTGCTGGGATATTAACCTCGTTCCCATGCAGAGCGTGGGAACGAGGTCCCGCCCGGCAGGCGGGACCTACTTGCAGACATCGTTGATGGCGGCGAACGTGGCGGTGCACAGCTCGTCGACGAGGGGCGGGGGCATCGCCGGGGCGGGCATCAGGACGATCACATCCCCCAGCGGGCGGAGCAGCGCGCCCCGCGCGCGGGCCGCCAGGACTACGCGATGGCCGACTCGCTCCGCCGGCGCGAACGGCGACTGATCGGCCTTATTCCGCACCAGTTCGATCCCCGCCATGATCCCTTTCTGGCGGATGTCTCCGACGTGCGGATGATCGGCCAGCTCGCGCAGTCGCCGCGCTACGAGGGCCGATGTTTCGCGGACGTTGTCGAGCACGCGCGATTGTTCGAACAACTCGAGCGACGCCAGTGCCGCGGCACACGCCAGCGGATTACCCGTATACGTGTGGCCGTGATAAAACGTCTTGCCGGCGGCCGGCTCGTCGAGAAACGCGCCATAGACGTCGTCGGTCGCGATCGTCGCCGCCAGGGGCAGGTAGCCCCCGCTGATCCCCTTCGACAGGCACAACAGGTCGGGGATAACCTGTTCCTGCTCGCACGCGAGAAATGTTCCCGTCCGGCCGAAGCCGGTGGCGACTTCGTCGGCGATGAGCAGCACGTCGTGCTTTCGCGTCAGCTCGCGGACGCGAGCCAGCCATCCGGGCGGATTGACCAGAATCCCCGCCGCGCCCTGCACGAGAGGCTCGATTACAAAGCCGGCGATTTGTCCGCGGTGCGATTCGAAGACGCGCTCCAGCTCGGCGATGCAGTGCGCGTCGTAGGTCTCGCGGGTGAAGCCCGGCGGCAAGCGGTATGCCGCGGGCGAGGGCGCCTTGATCGTTCGAAATAACAATCCCGCATACGTGCTGTGAAACAAATCGATCCCTCCGACGCTCACGGAACCGACCGTGTCGCCGTGGTACGCTCCCGAGAACGAGACGAACAGCTCGCGGTTCTCGGGGCGCGAGGCGCGCTGCCGGTAGTACTGGTAGGCGATCTTGAGCGCGGCTTCGACCGCCGTCGAGCCGTTGTCGGAATAGAAGACTCGCGTGAGTCCCGGCGGTAATCGTTTCACGAGTGCCGCGGCGAAGCGGATCGACGGAACATTCGCCAGCCCCAGCAGCGTGCTGTGCGCGACCTGATCGAGCTGATCGCGAATCGCCCGATCGATCTCAGGGACACGGTGCCCGTGCACGTTGCACCACAACGACGAGACGCCGTCGAGATAGCGCCGGCCGTCGGTGTCGATCAGATGGAATCCTTCACCCGCGACGATGACGGGCGTTTCTTCTCGCCCTTGCTCGAGCATGGGGGTGAAGGGATGCCAGACGTGAGCCGTGTCGAGAGAGCGGAGGTCGGAGGTGGTCATGTGACGTTATAATTCATATCAGAGCCGCTGCACCTTCGACTCGACCCCTGCCGCCTTGTGCGGCAGGTGAAGGAGTTTGGTTAGATCATGCGCGGTTCTTCATCCGCAAACGGATGCAGCGCCCGCAACGTCTTTGGCCTGGGCAGCGCGTCGAGCGCCGCCTCTGCGAGACGGAAATCGTCGAACGTAGTAATTTTGAAATTCACCTGCGGGCATTCGACGAGCGTCACCGGGTGCCCGAGCTGCTCGACAAGCTGGGCTTCGTCGGTCGGATGCAGCGTGCCCTGCTTGGCGTACGCGTCCAGCAGCAGTTGCCGGCGAAACACTTGCGGCGTCTGGGCCGCCCACAGCGCGTCGCGGGGCACGGTGGTTTCAATCGTGTTGTCGGATCGGGCCCGCTTCAGCGTGCTGGTAATCCGCGATGCCAGAATCGCCGCGCCGCTCTGCTCGGCGGCCCGAAACACCCTGTCGACCCATTCCGCGACGATCAGCGGGCGGGCCGCATCGTGCACGGCGACAAACTCGGCTTCGGGACGGACTCGCGCCAGGGCGTTCCGCACCGAATCGGCGCGCTCGGCCCCGCCGGCGACGATCTCGATGTTCATGAACGCCATGTTCGGCGCGAACTTCTCTTTGAACCACTCGATGTCTTCGGGAGAGACGACGATCAGCGTCTGGACGACGTCGTCGCGGTTCACGAACTGCTCGGCCGCGCGCAGCCAGACGGCCCGCCCCTTCAGGTCGACGAACGTTT
Organism: Planctomycetia bacterium; assembly: GCA_016200145.1. GTDB lineage: Bacteria > Planctomycetota > Planctomycetia > Planctomycetales > Planctomycetaceae > JACQFH01. Next base: position 10,250 of record JACQFH010000097.1, read on the forward strand.
TCTTACGCTTCTGCAGCGTGAACCGCGAGCTCTTCCCGGCCGCCGGCAAGATGACAGCAAATTTCGCCATAACGGCGCGATCATAACGGCGCCCCCGACGTCCATCAAGAACCTGCCGTCGCGCCGGCGAGATACTTGCAGAGCAGGGCCGCCAGCTCGCGAATGACGACTGGTTTCGACAGGTACTCGTCGCATCCGGCGGCCAGGCATTTCTCCCGGTCGTGCGACATGGCGTTGGCGGTCAGCGCCACGACCGTCCCGCGGTATCCGACCTTTCGCAGGCTGTACGTGGCCTCGTAGCCGTCCAATTCCGGCATCTGCATGTCCATCAGGATCAGATCGAATGGCTGGCCGTCGCTGGCTGCGGAGAGCGCCAGGTCGACCGCCGTGCGGCCGTCTCCGGCGATTACCACCTCCAGCCCCTGTTTCGTCAGGATGTGCTTGAGCAGCATTTGATTGTCGGGGTAATCCTCGGCGAGCAGCACGCGGCCGGTCAGCCCGGCCGGCGCCGGGGCCGCCGGTTTGCGGACGGGCGCGGTCGTTTCCACGTTTTTCGCAGGCTCGAGCCGGCGGACGCCCTCCAGCGGGCCGGTGGCAATCGTGATCGAAAAACATGTGCCGGCGCCGGAATGACTGTCGGCGACGATGTCGCCTCCCAGGAGCCGCGCCAGTTTGCGGCTGATCGTCAGGCCCAGGCCGGTCCCTCCGAACCGTCTCGTCGTCGAGTTGTCGGCCTGAATGAACGGTTGAAACAAGCCCGCAAGCTGCGACGGCGTCATGCCGATGCCCGTATCGGTGATTTCAAACAGCAGCCGCGGTTCTTCCGCCGGCGCCTCCACGAGCCGCCAGTTCAGAACGACCGATCCGAACTCCGTGAATTTCACGGCGTTATTCAGAACGTTGACCAGCACCTGGGTCAAGCGGGTGGGATCGGTGCAGATGGTTTCCGGAACCGGTCCCGCCTGGTTCACGCTGAAGGCCAGGTTTTTCGAGATCGCCGTCGGCAGGATCACAGCGGCGGCTTCCTCGACGATCTCCCGCGGAGAAGCCGGGAGTCGCTCCAGATTGATCCGGTCGGCCTCGATTTTGGACAGGTCGAGAATATCGTTGATGATCCGCAGCAGGTGTTCGCCGTTGCGGCGGATGATGTTCGTTCGCTCGCGCACCAGCGGCAGAGCGCACTCTTCGTGAATCAGGTCGGAATACCCCAGGATCGACGACAGCGGTGTGCGGATTTCGTGGCTCATATTGGCCAGGAATTCGCTCTTCGAGCGATTTGCGCCTTCGGCCGCCAGCTTCGACTCGTTGAGCGCGCTTGTCAGTTCGGCCAGCTCGCGCGTCCGCTCGGTCACCATCCGTTCGAGCTCGTCCCGTTTCCAGCGGGCGGCGCCTTCGAACATCCACTTCTCAGTCAGAGCACAGGCCAGTTGCCGCACTTCGATGTTGTCGAACGGCTTCTTGAGAATCAGCAGCCGGCCGCAGCGTCCCAGGCGGTCGATGATTTCGTCCCAGGAATAATCGGAGTACGCCGTGCACAGCACGACTTCCAGCTCGGGAAACTCCTGCCAGATGTATTGCACGGTTTCGATGCCGTCCCAGCCGGGGGGCATGCGCACGTCAACGAACGCCACCGAGTAGGGACGTCCCTCGCCCGCAGCGCGGCGGACGCATTCGAGCGCCTCCTGGCCCTGGTAGGCCGAATCGATTTCGTAGCCGACCGATGACAGCGGATCGGCCGGCGTCTCGCCGAACAGGGCGGCGCGGGCCTGGTCGAGAGACCTGGAATCATTTCCGGACTCGAGGATCTTGCGGAAATCCGCATGGATCGCTTCGTTGTCGTCGACGATCAAGATGCGCCGATTCGGCGTCAGTTCAGGAAACGACGGCACTGTCATGTTTGTGACCTGCGGTGGATACAGTGAACTCGAATGTGAAGGTGGCGCCCCGGCCCGGCCCGGCGCTGTCGGCCGTGATCTTGCCGCCCAGCTCCCCGGCCAGGTTGGCGGCTCCGTGCAGTCCGAAACCATGCCCTTCCTTGCGCGTTGTGAATCCCTGCGAAAAGACTCGCGTCAGGTTTTTGGCTTCGATGCCGACGCCGTTGTCGGCGACTTCCACGCGGATCCGATTTCGCCCGGGCTGCGACAGCCGGATCGTAATCTGCCGCACGTCGGCCGGCCCGTCGATGACAGCGTGTTTCGCGTTGCTCATCAGGTTGACGATGATCTGCAGAAACTTGTGCCTGTCGATTCGCACCGCAGGCAGGCTGGCGTAATTTCGCACGACCTCGATCTTGTGCCGCGCCAGCGACGCGGCCTCGATCTGCACGGCGTCGTCGAGCAATTCGGCCACACTGGCTTCTTCGACGAATCCCGCACCGCCGGCGTAGCTTTGCTGCACGGCCACGATTTCCTTGATGTGCCCGATGCTCTTGGTGAGGGACGTCACTTCGGCGAGGAGGCCGGCTTCGTCGGCGGTCATCTGGCGGCCCAGCTCGATGAAGAAGTTCGGCAGGTGCCGACCGCGCGGATCCGACGCCAGGTAGCCCGACGGATCGTCCCGGTGCTCTTCGAGCAGCGCTGTGGCGCGGCGCAGGTCGGCCGTGCCCGATTTGTGCAGCTTGTCGCTGATGATCGACGCCGAAACGTTCACGCTGTTCAGGACATTGCCCACGTTGTGCAAAACGTTGGTGGCGATGTCGGCCATGCCGGCCTGCCGCGCCATTTTCAGGTTCTGTTCCTGGGCCGCCTTGAGCTCCGCCGTGCGGGCGACGACTTCCGCCTCGATCCGCCGGTTTGTTCCTTCGAGCAGCGCCCGCTGCTTCGCGATGCTGCGCATCTCGCGCACACTCTGCGCGCACGAAACCAGTAGAAACGTGTCTTCAAACAGCACCCAGCCGGCATGCTCGAGCCACCGCCAGGGGCTGGCCGTCAGAATGCCGAACACCGACTCGGGCCAGAACAGCCCGCGCAGGATGTGATCGAGGGCCACCACCAGCGTCGCCGGTATGAACACCCGCCAGTCCCGGTAAAACGCCAGAAACGCCAGCGATCCGAACACGTGAAAATGCGTTTCGATCCGCCCGCCGGTGAGGTGGATCAGCAGGGCCGACATCAGCATCTGGCCGACGGCGATCGCGTACCGCGTGACCGCCGCCCCGGGACGCACGACCGCCAGGGCCACCGGGAACGCCGTGATCAGCCCTCCCAGCAACGTCGCGGCGATCAGGTGGGGGTGCACGCGGCTTGTCGTTCCCACCCACGTGAGAGGTGCGATCCATAACGCCGTCGCCACCCCGGCCAGCCATTGCAACGGCATCAGCACGGCGAAAATGCGGGCGGTCCGGCGGAAAATGCTGTGCTGGTGCTCGCAGAACAGCTCCGCGGCGCGCCGTTCATCAGGGCCGGCCAGATCCGGTTCGCGCATCTCGACAAGCGGCCGGGCGGCGGTTTGATGCGTTTCAATGCAAGTGGCTGTCAATTGCGAGCTGGACATGGCGGTCGGGCGGCGGCGGGTGATGCTGCTTCAAACAGAGGACAACCAAAGACGGAATGCTGCGGGCAGACCGGCTGGCGGCCGGCCAGCAAATCGCTGACGGCCGACTTACCGGGGTTTTCGCTGACGTGTCCGCGGGCGGCGGTCATGCCGCCCGAGAACAACAGGTTTCCCGCCGCGCTGTAGACCACGACGTGGCCTGACGTTTCTACGTTGTGTCGCGCCGCGATGGCGCCGTCCGCGTCGGCGATGACGGCCGCGCCTTGAATCTCGGCCGCCCTCCGGGCGCTGGCAGTCGTGTTCCAATCAGCAGACGAATTGCTGTCGGTGCGCAAATAGATTCGCACGTCGGCCGTTTGCGGGTTGGCGGCCACGACCTCACGCAGCTCGGCAAGACTGGCGCGCGAGCATGGACATTCTGAATGCACAAACATCATCAGCAGAAGACGGGAGTGCTTCTCAGCCGGTTCGACGTCGGGTTCGCGAAATCCGGCCGGGTTGCCGAACGCGCCGGGCGTCATGTCGAAATCGACAAGCAGACCGAACCCCGCCCCGGCTGCGACCAGCCAGACTGCGGCCGCGCACCAGACGCAGGTGCGGCCGAACCCGGATCTCCTCCGGGAGAAAAGCGATAAACCGCAGGAAGGCATCGTGGCCCAGGCCGCAGTGCGGCGAATTGGCGTGACTCTGGTGGCGGGAACCTGATCGTCGTCATCCGGGGGATGAGACGCAGAAGTCTAGGTTGCCGTATGCTGGAAGGCCGCCGATTTGCACAGGACTGAGGAATTTCCCTCGTGCTGCAGGCGCCGAATCGACCGCGCCGTCGATGCAACCGTCACGAACGTCACTTCGCCCCAAAGTAGAAGCGGCATCCTGCCGCTTCCGCAGTGTGCCTCCGGAACAAACGCCATCACATCCCGCACCAATTCCAACCACCGAACAAGCAGCAAGCAGAGTCCACTCAGGATGCGGCAAGATGCCGCATCTACCTTGCGGCATCCTGCCGCTTCAGCGCCCCAAAAAATACGGCATCAGCTCGCATCCCCGGTCGAACACCAGCGACGACGCAGCCGCCGCAACTTCGTCGTACGACCGCGCCGTTCCCGCGGCGATCCCCGTGCCGCACAGCGCAAATGGCACATATCCGTGGCTGTGCGTCTTCGTCCGCAGAAACGTCGGATGATCGGGAGAGACGAGAATCCGGTAATCTCCCCGAGCGCGCAGGCGTGCGTGCAGCGGGCCCACGATGTCGCGGTCGATCCGCTCCAGGGCTTCGACTTTCGCCTTGGCGTCTCCCTCGTGCGACGCTTCGTCGGTCGCTTCGACGTGTACGATCACCAGGTCCGCCTCGTCCAGGGCTCGAATCGCATACTGCCCCTTGGCGTCGTAATCGGTGTCGAGGTAGCCTGTCGCGCCCGGGACTGAGATGTTCTTCCAGCCGAGCAGCATGGCGATCCCGCGCAGCAGGTCCACGGCTGTGATCATTGCCCCCCGCTTGCCGAATCGCTTCTCGAAGTTCTCGAGCGCCGGCCGCTGCCCCTGTCCCCACAGCCAGATCTGCGTGGCCGTCAGCTCCCCCTGGGCCGCGCGCGACTGGTTTTCCGCCGACTGGGCCAGAATCGGTACGCTTTGCGCCATCATGTCGCGCAGCCAGTCTCCGCCGGGCCCGCTGGGCAGGTGCGGCGCGACGGGTTGGTCGGTCACGTCATGCGGCGGCGTGGTGCGCGTCGCGCTGGTGAACCGCGCTTTGCCGCCGCGCAGGACGAGCAGGTTGCGGTAGCTCACGCCGGCATGAAATTCGACCGAGCCGCTTCCGAGTCGATTTTGCAGGTCGTCAATCAGCCGGCGGCCCAGGTCGCTGGGGATTTGGCCCGCCGTAAAGCTTTTCATCACGCCGTTTTCGATCGTGACGAAATTGCAGCGCACGGCCCAGTCGTCGGCGCTCAGCTCGATCCCCTGCGCGGCGGCTTCGAGCGGCGCCCGCCCCGTGTGGCACACGAGCGGGTCGTACCCGAACAGGCTCATCGTCGCCACGTCGCTTCCCGAAGGCATCGACGCCGGCACGTTGTCCGCCCGCCCCACCACCCCCAGGCGTGCAATCTAGTCCATACCCGGCGTCCGGGCCGCCTGCAGCGCCGTCCGCCCCCCCAGCGCCGCCTGCGGCTCATCCGCACAACCGTCAGGAATTATGAGGGCAAATTTCACGAACGACATTTCGGAATTGGGATTTCGGATTTACCACGCCACTCCCTCTCCCTCTGGGAGAGGGCCGGGGTGAGGGCACGCTGCGCGAGAAAGTAGACCGGAAAGAGTTGAAAGTAGAGCAGATTACCAATCGGCTCCCTATAGCCGAACTCACCCCAGTTCGGGCGTCCGTCGTTCTCCTCTCCACTCCCTCCTGTCGCCCCCTCTCGCGCAGTGCGACGCACGGGATTTTGAAAGATTGCCCCCGCGTTCGCAAGCCGGCCGCAATTCGGCCGTTTCTCCGACGGCACATGCCGCCCCTGCTCGCGGGATTTTGTAGAGTACTCAGTACTGAGTACTCTGTATTCGCTGCGCTCGCCACGCCACTTTCCGGCTGAATTGACGAATCAAAGCTGCACCACAACAATAGTTTCTTGATTAACGGTCGTTCGGCGGATGACTTGGCATTGGGCGGAATTTCGCATCATCCTAAGGAACCTCTTTCCATGCCGCGCACCTTTCGTTACGTCAGCCTCGCCGCATTTCTGCTGCTCGGGCTCAGTGGTTGCGTCAAGGAAGAAGTCCATGGTTCGACGATCACCGTCAGCAACGAACTCTGGGTGCCGTTGGTTACGTTGCTGGGTGGCATCGTCGCCGCCCCCATCGGATGGTATCTGCGGGAAAAAACGGCCCGCATCGGTTGGGGCCTGCTGATTCTGTCCCCAGTCGTCGTCATTGGGTTTGTCCCGTCGTTGTTTCTTGATCGGGCCGTTGTCGACGACGCTCATTTTTCCCTGCGAACGGGGATCTGGGGGCTCACGGCCGTGCACGACGTAAAATTCAGCGAGTTGAGCCGCGTGCGACTCATTTCCGAAGAGAGCCGCGGCCGTCGCGGCAGCAAGCGCACCAACTACTACCTCCTGTGTGAACGGAAAGACGGCACGTCCGCGAAAGTGCCGCTCGGCAATAAAGTCGCCGAGACCGCCGCGCCGCACCTGATCGAGC
>JACQFH010000055.1 GCA_016200145.1 Planctomycetia bacterium
CATCAAGCCCGCCAACATCAGTCTGAATGCGCGGGGTCAGGTCAAGGTTCTGGACTTTGGCCTGGCCAAACGGATGCCTCAGGAATCCGCGGACGGGTTCGAGATGACAGGTCAGATGCAGCAAACCCAGAGCGGCCAGGTGCTCGGAACCCCCAGTTACATGAGCCCCGAACAGGCCCTGGGCAAAGACATCGATCATCGGACCGACATCTTCAGCATGGGAGTGGTGCTGTACAATCTCGCCACCGGACAGTTGCCGTTTACGGGCTCCAACTTTTCCGAGATCGTCAACAAGATCGTTCACATTCAGCCGCCGGCCATTGCCCGGCTTAACTACGACGTCCCGCCTGAGCTGGAACGGATCGCCCTCAAGTGCCTGCAGAAATCGCCCGACCGCCGCTATCAGACGGCTCGCGAACTGCTGGTCGATTTGCGGAACCTGGCGCGGGAACTCGACCATGGCAAAGCGGCCGGCGAATCGGCAGTTCTCACCTGCGTGGAACCGACGCAGGCGTTCGTAGGAAATCAAGGTGGGATCGCGGCGGAGCCGTTTTCGCTGGAGAACCTGAGGACCAGCGACGTCGTGTTGAATTATGCGTCGATTGACGACTACCCGTTGCAGGAAGGCAAGCCCGGCTGGGTGTCGCAGTTGCATCGGAATCTGGAAGTGCGGATGGAGCAGCTTTCGGGCGAAAAAGTCCAAATCGCCCGGCTGCCGGAAGACGCAATTACGCCGGCGATGGAAGCCGAACTGCTGCAGCAAGTTCCCCAGGCCAAGGCCATGATCTCGGTCGTTTCGCCTCCTTTCGTCCGCTCGGAAGTGTGTCGGCGGGAGGTGGAACAGTTCTGGCAGGGCGCGGAACAAACCGGAGGCCGCTACATCAAGGATAAATCACGCCTGCTCAAAGTGCTCAAGACCTCCGTCTCAGAGCAGCAGATGCCGCGCCAGCTCGTCGACATCTTCTCGCCGCTCTTCGGATTTGAGTTTTTTGAACAGGATTCCGAAACCGGACGCGTCCGCGAGTTTGACGAAACCTTTGGACCGGTGCTGAAGCAACGCTTTTTCGAGCGGGTGTACGATCTGGCCTACGACGGCTGCCAGGTCTTGAGCCTGCTGAAACAGGTTCGCGCCCGCGAAGTTTCCTCGGCGCCGCCCGACCCGCATCGGCGCTGGATCTATCTGGCCACCACCACGTCGGATGTCGCCGACGAGCGCGACCGGATCAAGCGCGAGCTGCTCGAGCGGGGGCATGTCGTGCTTCCCGATGCGCCGCTGCCGATGCTGTCGCGCGACGTCGAAACCGTGGTACGGGACTGCCTGGCCAAGTGCGCCATCGCCATCCATCTTCTGGGCCAGCGTTTCGGGGTGACGCCGGAAGACTCGTCGGAATCGATTCAGGCGTTGCAGGTCCGTCTGACGGCCGAACGGGCTCTCGGGGCCGACCTGCAGCGACTGGTCTGGATGCCGGGGGGTGGCGAGATTGCCGACGAGCGACAGCGCGCGTTCGTGCTTCGCGTGCAGGAAGATCCGGCCCTGCACCATCGCGCGGAGATCATCGAAGGGAATTTGAACCTGCTCAAGAAGGATCTCATTCGCCGCCTGGCGCCCCCCGAGGAAAAGCCGAAAGCGGTGGCTCCCGCGAAATCGTCGGGAGGGGCGCCCAAGCTGTACCTGATCTGCGATCCGAAAGATGAATCCGCCATCGAGGCGCTGGAGGACTACTTGTTCGCTCAAGGACTGGAAGTCATGCTCCCCGCGTTCGACGGCGATGACGCCGATGCGGCGGCGCTGCACCAGGACAACCTGCTGACCTGCAACGGGGTTCTCGTTTACTACGGCGCGGCCCCCAAGGCCTGGGTCGACATCAAGCTCCGCGAATTGCTCAAGGCGACCGGATACGGCCGCGAGGCGCCGATTGCGGTCCAGGCGGTCTACATCGCGCCCCCCGACGACCGTCGCAAAGAGCGGTTCCAGTCTCACCAGGCAGGCGTTATCCGCCAGCCGGGCGTGTTCGAGCCCCGTCCGGAACTGGACACCTTCATCAGCCAGATCAGGGAGGTGTACGCATGAGTCCCGCACCCGCCAGAACGAATCCATTTCCCGGTCTACGACCCTTCACCCAGGAAGAAGACTACCTGTTCTTTGGCCGCGAAGAACAGACTCTCGAGCTGTTGCAGCGCCTGGGCAGCCATCGCTTCGTGGCGGTCGTGGGGACGTCGGGCAGCGGCAAGTCGTCGCTGGTCCGCTGCGGATTGTTGTCGGAACTGCTGGGAGGCCGGATGCTCGAGGCCGGCGCCGCATGGGAGATCGCCGTCACGCATCCCGGTGGCAATCCGCTGGCTCTCTTGACCGACGCGCTGCTGGAGGCCGACCTCTACGATCGCGAGGCAGAACATGCCCGCGAAAACCTGCTGGCGACGCTCAGCCGCAGTCACTTTGGCCTGGTCGAAGCGGTCAAGCAGGCCGATCTGGGCGAGGGGACCAACTTTCTGCTGGTCGTCGACCAGTTCGAAGAGATTTTCCGCTTCCAGGACGCCGGCCAAAGGCAGCAGGAAGTCGCCAACGAGTTCGTCAGCCTGCTGCTGGAAGCGGTGGCGCAAAAGGAAACGCCGATCTACGTCGTGCTCACGATGCGTTCCGACTTCATCGGCGAGTGCGGCCAGTTCGAGGGCCTGGCCGAGATGGTCAATCGGGGCGAGTTCCTGATTCCGCGGCTGACTCGCGAGCAATATAAGCGCGTCATCGAAGGGCCGATCAAGGTCGCGGGGGGACAGATCGCGCCGCGTCTCTTGCAACGGCTCTTGAACGATCTCGGCCAGCAGGCCGACCAGCTCCCCTGCCTGCAACATGCCCTGATGCGCACCTGGAATCTCTGGGCCGAAAAAGGGGAGACCAACGCGCTCGATCTCGACGATTACCAGCGCGTCGGCAGAATGTCGCAGGCCCTGTCGCTGCACGCCGACGAAATCTACGAGTCGCTGGCCAGCGACCGCCAGCGCGCCTTGTGCCAGGGAATCTTTCAGGCGCTGACGGTCGAGGAATCGAACAACCGCGGAATTCGCCGTCCGCAGCGGCTGGGTCGCCTGTGTCAGATTCTGGACGTTTCGGCTGGCGAGTTGCTGCCGATCATCGACGCCTACCGGCAAAGCGGCGTCACGTTTTTGATGCCCGCGCCCGACGTCGAGCTGGCCGACCAGACGATCATCGACATTTCTCACGAAAGCCTGATGCGCGTCTGGACCCGGCTGCGGCAGTGGGTCGAGGAAGAAACGCAGGCCGCCGGCATCTACCACCGCCTGTCGGAAAGCGCGGCACTTCACGCACAGGGGAAAGCCGGGCTGTATCGCGACCCCGAGCTGGGCATCGCGCTGGCCTGGCGGGAAGCCAAATGCCCCAACGCCGCCTGGGCCGAGCGTTACCGCCCGGGGTTTGACACGGCGATCGGGTTTCTCGAAGCCAGCCAGCGGGCCAGCGTCGCCGAAGAACAAGCCCGCGAAGCCGCCCGGCAACGCGAGTTGCAGCAGGCGCAGCAGTTGGCCGAAGTCCAGCAACTGCGGCTGGAACAGCAGCAGCGCGCGGCCCGCAAGTTGCGAAAGCTGATTGCCGGCGTCGCCGTGGTGGCCGTGATCGCCGTGTTGGCCTGCGTCGCCGCGCTGGTGGCCCGCAACGAGGCGGGAAAACTGGCGCAAATCGCTGCGCAAGAAGCAGAAAACGCCCGAAACAACGCGCAACGAGCAGAGCAATCTCAGCAGGAGACGGCGCAGGCGCTCACCTTGGTGGAATCGCAGAAGGCCAAGGTGGAGAGCAGCCTGACCAAGGCCGAAAAAGCCGAACGGTTGGCCCGCGAGGCCGAGCAGAAGAGCCGCAATCTCGTGTACGCCACCGACATGGAACTGGCCGCCAAGCTCTGGTCCGACGATCAGACGACTGCCGATCAATTCAGCAGCCGGCTGACGGCGCACGTTCCCGGCCAACGGGATGGCCAATCCGACGCGGCGGACGATCTGCGCGGGTACGAATGGCACTACTATCAACATCTGCTGGAGCACGGCGCCGCAGTCATTTCGGGTCTCGAACAACCGGTCGTTGACATCGCCCTGACTGCGGACGGCCGCCTGCTCAGTCTGGATGACCAGGCCCTGTTGAGCCGCTGGAACACCGAAACGTGCCGTCGAATAGGCGATCCGGCCGATCTTAAGCAGGGGCACCGCAACGTGGGGGATAAGGGCCTCTCTCCCGACGGCCGTCTGGCCGCGATGGTCGTGGGAAGAAAGACTGTCCACATCGTCAATACCACCACAGGCGAAACGACGACCCAGGTGGATGTTCCCGATCTTGCCAATCGTTCCTATGGGATCGTGCTCTCGGCCGATGGCCAGGCCTTGGTTATCGTCGACAGCCAGAAGGTCCAATGGCGGGAAACCGCCGCCGGCAAGATTATCGCCGCGCTCGATTACAATCTGGGGAATCGTCTCGACCGGGTGGTCTTGTCCTCCGACGGCCAGACGTTGGCCGTAGTGCATGGCAATTTAGGCAATGAGCTTTCCATTTTTCGCCTGGATGCGAAAGAAAAGAAGCTCGCGCACCTGAGAAAGTATGACAGTCCAGGAACTCTGGGCCCCATGGCCTTCAGCCCGGATGGCGAGTTGCTCGTTTTCAGTCACTATTTCGGCGGCAACTTGAATGTGTTGCCGGCCGGCTCAGGCGACCCGTCTCAGGTGAAGCAATCGGCCCACGCGGCCGCCCTGTCGGCGATGGCGTTTTCCCGCGAGGGAATATTAGCCACGGCGAGCAGCGACGGCACGATCAAGACCTGGACCAATCCCCGCCAGCCCGCGCTGAAAGCCACCTTGCGGGGCCATCGGGACCGGGTTGTCAACCTTCTCTTTTCGTCCGACGGCCGGCAGTTGGCCAGCGCCGGCGCAGACAAGACGCTCCGCATCTGGAACGAGGCTGAGCCTGACGTGGGGGCCCGTCCTTTGGCAGGGGCAGGCATTACTCTTCGCTCGCAATTCTCGCCCGACGGGCTGCTGATCGCGGCAGCCAACATTAGCCCTGCTTCATCCGGTGATGTGCGTCTCTGGGACGCCGCCACGGGGCAACTGGTCCGCGCTTTTTCGTCCGACGATAAAGGAGTTCCGTTCAGCGTCGCCTTTTCTCCCGACGGCCGGACACTGGCCGCCGGGTATGGAGGAGAGCCAGGGGTTTCGCACGTTTTGCTGTGGGACGTCGATAGCGGTCGTCGCCTGGCTCAGTTGCCCGGCCTGACTGACGTCCCCGGCATCACCACCGATGCCAACACCGGCTGGGTCTCGGCACTGGCCTTTTCTCCCGACGGGAAACACCTCGTGGCCGGGTTTGGGTCCAAGTTTTTCTATAACCGCGCCTTGTTGCCCACGCCCCTGAAGGTCTGGGACGTCGCCACGCGCCAGCCGATTCGGCGCCTGGAGGGACACACGAACTTCTGCGTCTCGGCCAGCTTCTCGCGGGATGGCGCCTGGTTGGCCAGTGCTTGCTATGACGGAACCGTTCGCATCTGGAACACGACGACCTGGAAAACGGAACAGACGCTGCAAAATCCAGACCCGACGACGAATACCGGAGGCGGCCGCGCCGCAGACGCGGTCTTCTCGCCGGACGGCCGGTACCTGGCCATGGCCAGCCACGAGGGCAACGTGATTGTGTGGGACGTCAAAACCTGGAAACCAAAAGAGGTACTCAAAGGACATTCCAGCGCCGTCAATGCCCTGGCTTTTTCCCCGAACGGCCGCACGCTGGCTTCGGGCAGCGCCGATGCCACGATCCGTTTCTGGAATGTCGCCACCTGGCGGGAACTGATGCGGCTGGAGACCAAAGACCGCCAGGTCCACGATGTTTTCTCTCTGGCGTTTTCCCCCGACGGAACAGAGTTGCTGGCCGCGGGCCGAAGCTCGGCGATCTGGATGGCCGCGCCGCTCCTCTGGGAGAATTCGGACAAGGCCGCCGGGAAACTGGCCGGGCTGCTCGACTCGCAGCTCGATTTCCGCAGCCGCCTGCGCATGCTCTCGTCACATCCGGGCCTTTCTAAGGCACTCGAGAAACTCCGGCAACAGCGGCCTGACGATCTGCCGGTGCAGGCGGCCCTGGCGGCGACCCGCGCCAACGGGCTGGCCTCTCTCGATCAATGGTCCGAGGCGGTCCAGGAGGTCGATCGTTTCTCGGCGTTGTCGCAGGGGGAGCTGTCTGACTGGTTGAAGACTCCCGAATTGCTGCGGGTGGCCCGGGCGCTCCATGAACAAGGGCGATCGGCCCAGGCGGCCGGCCTGCTGGCGACGGGCGCGCAGCGCCGCAAAGGGGACGGGCTGGCCGACGCTTCGCAGTCGACCGGCTATGGAATCAGTTTTGAGGTCAAAAGCGGCGCCGTGACGGTGACCGACCTCGCACGCGGCTCGAAGAACCAGAACAGCGGTTTGCGCAAAGGGGACGTGATCCTGCGCATCGACGAGACCGATCTGACCGCCGCCACCACGGTTGCCCAGATTACGAAACTTCTGGATGGTGACGTGGGCAAAACAATCCGTTTGAAAGTGCAGCATCCGGGGGGCCAGGTGCCGCAGCAAATTCAACTCGTGAAGCACACCTATTTATTGGACGTCTTGAGCAGCGAAGCGCTCGATCCCCTGTTGGCGTCAGTCAACGCCCGGCTGGCCCAGGAGCCTGCCAACGCCGACCTGTATGAGTTGCGAGCCGAGCTCGCCGGCCTGGCGTCCGATGCGAAGATCCAGCCGGCCGACTATGACGGCGTCATCCAGGCCCTCTCGGAACAGCCGGCCGAGAAGGCCGCCGACGCGTTGCGACGAATTTACCGCCGCCGCGGGGACCTGCACGTGGCCCGTAAGCATTGGCAACAGGCGCTCGACGACTACGCGCATGTCGTCGCCGACGATACCCACGACGATGCCTTGCTCGCCAGCCAGGCGCTGGCGCAGGCCGAATCGTTGCTCGTTGTCGATGCCATCGTCCCCACTTCGGAACAGGAGGGGACGAAATGGCGCTACACCACGAAGAAACCGGCCGACGAGTGGACTCAACCCGGTTTCAACGACTCGAGCTGGCAGGCCGGTGTGGGAGCCTTCGGCACGGCAGGCATCAAGCTGGTACGCACTGCCTGGACGACACCCGATATCTGGCTTCGGCGCAGCTTCGAATTTGAGAAGCCTGGGAATGTCAATGAAAAATACCAGTTGCGTGTCATGTGCGACGATAACGCCGAAGTGTTCTTGAACGGCAAACCCCTGGCTCGCAGAGAGGGACACACCGGTCAACAATACGTGTTTCTCGAAATCGAACCGCAGGTTCGGGATCTGCTCGTGCCAGGTACGAATAATCTGGCTGTCCACTGCCTGAACGGTTCCGGGCCGGGCGCGATCGACGTCGGACTTTATGCCGCGGCTGCTGGATCCGTGGCTCAGATGAAACGACGATTAGCGGCCAGCCAGATCAGCGATCCCTGGACAAAACTGGCGACGGCGCATCACATTCGCGGCGACCAGCAAGCCATCGACCAACTGGTCGAGCGACGTCCGAAACTGGCGGGCCCGGTCGGCGACCTGTTCATCCAGGAAGACGAGCAGGACAAAGACAAGGCCAAAGACTGGCCCCGCGCGGTGGAGAGTTACAACCGGGGCATCACGGCCGAGACGACCGACGTCGATCTGCTCTCGAAGCGAGCTCGCGCCCACGAGGAGCTGAAGAATTGGGATGCCGCCGCGGCCGACTGGTCTCGCGCGGCCGCCGCGAATCCTGACGGCGTGCGGGTGCTCGCCGAGTTCGCACGACGGCTCACGGAAGTCGGACAACCGACATTGGCCCTCGCGCAGCGCGAAAAGGTCCGCCAGGTTTATGAGCTGGCGCTCCAGGCAGATCCCGGCAACGTGATCATCGCCGAACTACTGGCACAACTGTTGACAGATGCCAGCCAAATCGCGTGGAACGTCCTGAAACCGGCCGAGATCAACTCGAATGATGGCACCGCTCTGTCTGCGCAAGGGGGCGAAACATTGACGGTTGAAAACGACGGCAGCATTTTCGTCAGCGGTCCGACCCCGGATCGGGCTGTTTATACATTGAATCTCCGCACCGATCTTCCGACCGTATCCGCTATCCGTCTCGAGACTCTGCTTGATGCACGTCTCCCCACGGGCGGGGCTGGCAGGTTCCCCGGTAATGGCAACTTCCATTTAGCGGAATTCGCAGCCGCCATCAGATCCGACAAAGGGGACGGCAAGCTAACGCCGATTGAAATCTCCTCAGCCATCGCGGACGACAAGTTGGGCGATCAAAATGATATTACAAAATCCTTCGATGGCAATCCTCAGACGTACTGGGATACCTACCCACGACACATGAAATCCCATTGGGCGGTCTTCGGTTTGAAAACACCGGTGGCAACTGAAGGCGGTTACTTGAACATCACGCTGGATTCGGGAATGACAAGCTGGGGCAAGCACGGCCTCGGTCGCTTTCGCCTTTCCGTCGCCGGGGATCCGAGCGCGTTCGAGAAAGAGCAGCAACGCCTGGCGCCGGCCAGCGGCAAGCTGGATCCCTGGCTCCGTCTGGCGACCGCCTGCGCCGTCAGCGGCGAAACCGAGATGGCGACGACACGCTTTGCCGCCGCCCTCGATGCCGCCGCCACGCTGAGCGCCCGGCGACCGATCGTTCAGGCAGCCGAACGCTTCGAGAAGATCGTGGCGGTGCTCCACGAACAGCGCCCGAACGACCCGCTGTTGCGATTGGCCCTGGCCAGAATTCATGCGAAAAGCGGCATTAAGAATCTGGAGGGGAAGCATCCCGCCGACGCGCTGGCCGACCTCCAGAAATCCCGCGATTTTGCGACTCGATTGCTCGCCGAGTACCCGAATACCGAGTGGGTCGTCGCCAAACCGAACCAGATGACTTCGGCCGGCGGAGCGACATTTGCCCCGCAAGACGACGACTCGATTCTGGTGGGGGGCAATAACCCCGATCAAGACAAGTATACGATCAAACTGCAGCCCAGCCTCTCCCGCGTGACTGCCATCCGCCTGGAGGCCCTTCCGCACGACACGCTGCCGTACCGCGCTTCTGGACGAAGTCAGAACGGCGATTTTGCTCTCACTGCAGTCACGATCCAGCGAGATTCCGGCACGCCCGATAAGGACCCCGAGCAGATCAAGATCCAGTCGGCCTGGGTTGACTTCAACGAACCGAGCCGAGGGGACGCAAGGATTGGTGCCGAAGGACTCATCGACGCCAGCGTTCAGACCTATTGGTCCGTCTATCCCCAACAAGGCCAGCCGCACACGGCTGTGTTGCAATTCGATAAGCCTCTCGACCTCGGCGACGGAGCGGGGTTGACCCTGCAGCTTCAGTTCCAGCATTCGTACCTGAAAAAATTTGGTATAGGACATTTCCGGGTCTCCGTGAGCAGCGACGCCCAGGCGGTCACAACGGCATCTGTGCACAAAGATCTGGCCGAGGGGGAACTGGCCGAAGTTCACGCCGCGCTCGGCAAGGCCCTGGCCCAGCAAGGCCAACTCGCCGACGCCGCCACGGCTTTCGTCCAGGCGATTGGTCTGGCGACCGACAACACAGCCAAAGCGAAATTGATCGCCGACGCATTGCCGTTTCAGGGCTTGCTGGAAAAGCTCAGCGAGCAGGCCCCCGATGACGCACAGGTTCAGGCCGGGCTGGCGCGATCGCTGGCCGGACAGAAAAACTGGCCCCGCGCCGAGGCCGCCCGCGCCAAGGGCCTGACGCTCTTGAAACGCCAACTGGCGGCGAAACCCGACGACGCCCCATTGGCAGACCAACTGGCCCAGTTGCTGCTTTTGAAACCAGCCCATTGGACGGTTCTCGAGCCGGCGGAGATGAAATCCGAAGCCGGCGCCACGTTGACCAAGCTCGATGACAATTCCGTGCTCGCGTCGGGGATGGATCCCGAATATGACACCTACACGATTACCGGCAAGCCCGGTCTGCGGCAGATTGCGGCCGTCCGCCTAGAAGCGCTTCCCGATCCCTCTTTGCCGAGCTCCGGTCCCGGCCGCGCCCCGAATTTCGTGCTCAGCGAATTGGAAGTTCGCCATGAAAATGGCGTCGCCGAGATTTCCAGCGCCATTGCCACGCATGAGCAACGGGATGGGTCTGGTTTTTTCCCGGCTGAAAAGGCCCTGGATCACGATCGTTTAACCGGCTGGGCCATTTATCCCCGGGTCGGGCAAGCGCACACCGCGTACTTTCAATTGAAAGCCCCCTTGAGCGTGGCACAGGCCGATACGTTGACGGTCGTTTTGCAATTCAAAAGCGCCTATGCGAAACACAATCTGGGCCGCTTCCGGCTCTCGGTGACCGATGATCCGCAAGATTTCGTCGGTGAAAGACAGCAACTGGGATCAACGCAAATCGCCAATCCCTGGGCCAAACTGGCCGCCGCGTATTACGCGGCCGGCGACCAGGCGGCCTTCGACGAACTGATCGCCCGCAAGCCTAAGACCCTGCGCGGACGAGCCGACTGGTACGCTGAAATCAAGGATTGGAAAAGTGCCGCCAGCGACTATGCCAGCCTGATGAAATTGCCCGGCGGCTTCCCGGCCGCGATGGTCTTCGACGGCAAGACTACGTATGTCGCCGCGCCGCACGTGCCTCTCGACACGTACCGCGCCTTCACCGTCGAAGCCTGGGTCATGGATTGGACTGGCCCGCTCCTCGAAACGGGAAACTCCGACAAGCAGGAAAACAACGTCTATGTAAGACTCGGCAAGCCCAGCGGCTGGAAAAGCTCCGACTCGCTTTATGAATTCGAACTCAAGGACCGGCCGGAATCACTGTGGAACCACGTCGCCCTGGTCTACGACGGCAAGAACCAGACGTTCTTCCTCAATGGCGAGCTGGTCAGCAGCGCGCCGGCCCCGGTCCCCGGTTCGCTCGTCAAATCCAGCCCGCTGGTGATCGGAGGCAGAGAGACAAATTCCGGACTCCAGGCCGCAGGTTCCGGTTTCCTGGCGGCGCTGCGGATTTCCAGGTCCGCCAGATACAAACAGCCCTTCACGCCCGACCACGAGCTGGCTGCCGACGCCGCAACGGTCCTCTTGTATGACCTGGCCAGAGAAAACGTCACGGGCCTGAGCGATCTCACGGGGACGGGTCGTTATGGAAGCGCTTAGCAAATGGCAAGAGGCGGTCGATGATTTTTCCAGGATCATCACCCCCCAAACCACCGAGGAATTGCTGTTTGTGCGGCGGGCCGAGGCCCACGAAAAACTCGAACACTGGGAGCTTGCCGCCGCCGACTGGGGGAA
Source organism: Planctomycetia bacterium (assembly GCA_016200145.1). Classification (GTDB taxonomy): domain Bacteria; phylum Planctomycetota; class Planctomycetia; order Planctomycetales; family Planctomycetaceae; genus JACQFH01. The sequence continues at coordinate 11,320 of JACQFH010000055.1, forward strand.
CGCCGATCTCCATGCGCCCGATAAGAAAGCGAGACATGGAAACCCCTCATTCCCCAGCCTGGAACGTCGGTCCCATATCCACGGCCGCCTCGGGCAGTGGGACAAACAGGTCGTGGATTTCACCGAATTGTTGAAGCCCGAGAGACTCGGAGACAGTCCCTGGATGTTTGCGGGGCGCGGAGACGCTTACGGTCAATTGCGGCAATCGGACAAGGCCCGGGCCGACCACGATCAGGCGATCAAGATCTGTTCACCGACGGATCGAGGATACTTTCAGTACCGCCGCGGAACCTACTTCGCCGCGCAAGGTCAGTGGAAAGAGGCTGCCGACGATATGCGTCTGGCCTATCAGACCCCGCCCGACTCCATCAAGAATTGGGCGAACTTCCGTGATGCGGCGTTCATCTATGCCATGACCGGCGACGTCGAGAATTACCGCAAGGCTGCCGCAGATTGCTTCAGCAAGCAAGCGACCGGAAAACTGAGCGCGGATGACGACAGGTGGATCGTGCTCACGATGTTGCAGCTTCCCGAAATGATCACGAGCGAAAACCGCACGCGCCTCTTGGAACTGGCGGCAAAAGCAGACCCGTATTGGCAGCCCAGACTGACCGCGGCGCTTCACTTCCGCGGCGGCGAATACGAGAAAGCCGCCACGTTGTTCGACGCCAACGACCCGGGACCGTATCTCCTGTTCCTGGCAGCGATGACCCACCAGAAACTGGGCCATCACGATCGCGCGAAGCAACTGCTGGAACAAGGCAATGCCTGGGTCCGAGACCAGCGTGCCAAAGACCCGGAGGCCGGCGTTCCACGGCCCTATGGCTGGCAGGATTGGGTCACTGCGGTCTCGCTGCAACGCGAGGCGGAAGACGTGCTTCTCGGCTCTGGGATTAGCAGGCCGAAAAAACTGGCCCTGCTGGGGCAGATGGCCCAGGCCGCCGATGCGTATGCGAAAGCGCTTGCCGACGCTGCAGATCTGGATTCCAAGACGAAAATCTTGGCCGAGCTGGCCGAGCTTGACGACGTGTTGACTGAACTGCACCGGCGCCTCCCCGGCGATTCACCGATTCAAGATGCTTATCGACGCATGGTCGATAAGGCCGCTGCCGAATTCAGCCGGAAAATCGACGCCTTGCCCGAACATCGCGAAGCCTGGCAGGAGCGATCCAAACTGGTCATGACAGTGATCCGACGACGGGATGGTGTGTTCGGCAGCCTCATGAAACTTCGACCAGAGGACACGTTGCTCCAGATCTGTCAGGCTCGTGACTATGTCTGCAAAAGCGACTGGCAAAACGCCGCCAGGGAATACGCCAAGATCGTCGAAACAACTGCACTGTCTGAGGAATGGTACGAGTATGCTGCCGTGCTGCTCCTGGCCGAAAAGACCCCGGAGTACCGTAACTACATGAAGCGGGCCGCCGCCAAAGCCGACGAACAACCCGATCCATTCATTGCCTACTCCCTGGCCCGCGCCGCTGCGATTTCGCCGACTCCGGCCGTACCCCCGAAACAAGCAGTCGAATGGGCCGAGCGCGCCCTCGGCGACACCGAGCACGCCTGGTATCTGCACGTGGCCGGTCTGGCTCATCTGCGCGCGGGGAACGACGAGCAGGCCCTGAAGTTTCTCGGGCAATCTCTGGCAACCGACTGGCACCCTGAATTGAATCACCTGGGACTGGCGCTGGCCTACGCGCGACGCCAGGAGACCGCCAGGGCCAGAGAGTACCTGCAATTGGCCCAGAAGTGGTTCCAGGACCAGGAGTCCTTAAAAAAGGATGACTACTACACTGGCCAGGAGACCGATTGGCTGGAAGCACATCTCCTCTTGCATGAAGCGCAAGCATTGATCGAAGGAAACAAGGCTACGAAGGAACAGGGCAGGTAATCCGACCGGTCAGCTTGCGAAGCACCGGGATTCTGTCCATATTTCAAGAATTCGCACCGACAATGAACTACATCGACGCCCATTCGCATATCTGGACACCCGACACGGGGCACTATCCGCTCGCACCCGGTTTCCGCCGGGCCAACATGGAGCCCGCCAGCTTCACTGTGCAGGAGCTGCTCGACCAGGCCAAACCGGTCGGCGTCAATCGCGTCGTGCTGATCCAGATGTCGTTTTATGGCCACGACAACAGCTACATGCTCGACGCGATCAAGATGTATCCGGGCACGTTTTCCGGCGTCGCCGTCATCGATCAAAACGCGATGCATCCGGAAAACGAAATGAAGGCGCTGAAAGCCAAGGGGGTCCGCGGATTCCGCATCTATCCGAAAGACATGCCCTTCGAACGCTGGCTCGACGGCGAGGGGCTGCAGGCCATGTTCAAGGCCGGCGGCGAAGAAAAACTCAACATGTGCTGCCTGATCGACACGAATGCGCTCCCCGCGCTCAGCAAAGCCTGCCAAAAATTCCCCGATACGCCCGTGGTGATCGATCACCTGTGCCGCATTGGTGTATCGGGCAAGATCGAGCCGGCCGAAGTCAAAGCGCTTTGCGACATGGCCAAACACAAGAAGGTGACGGTCAAAGTCTCGGCGTTTTACGCGCTCGGGAAAAAGAAACCGCCCTACCTCGACCTGGGACTGATGATCAAACAGGTGTACGACGCATTCGGCCCCGA
>JACQFH010000141.1 GCA_016200145.1 Planctomycetia bacterium
GCCCGTCTCAAGCGGCTCGAAGTGCCGACGCTCATCATCGAAAAAAACAAGCGTCCCGGCGACTCGTGGCGGAACCGCTACAAATCGCTGTGCCTGCACGACCCGGTCTGGTACGACCACCTGCCGTATCTGCCGTTTCCCGACCACTGGCCGGTCTTCTCGCCGAAGGACAAAATCGGCGACTGGCTGGAAATGTACACGAAGGTCATGGAACTGAATTACTGGCATTCCAGCGAGTGCCGCGGCGCTCAATATCACGAAGATACGCGCGACTGGACGGTCACGGTCGACCGCGCCGGCGAGACCGTCGTACTGCGGCCCAAAGAGCTCGTTCTGGCGACCGGCATGTCGGGCATGCCCAACGTCCCCAGGATTCCGGGGGCCGATACGTTCCGCGGAACGCAGCAGCACTCGAGCCGATTCACGGGCCTCGACGATTACCAGGGGAAGAAGTGCGTCGTGCTGGGCTCGAACAACTCGGCCCACGACATTTGCGCGGCTCTGTGGGAGCACGGCGCGGACGTGACGATGATCCAGCGTTCAACGACGCACGTCGTTCGTTCCGACACGCTGATGGAACTGGGACTGGGGCGTCTGTACTCGGAGGCGGCCCTCAAGTCGGGCATCACGACCGACGTCGCCGATCTGCTGTTCGCGTCGATCCCGTATCGGATCATGCACACGTTCGATATTCCCCTGTATCAGGAAATCGCCCGGCGCGACGCCGATCTGTACGACCGACTCAAACGGGCCGGGTTTCTGCTCGATTTCGGCGACGACAACTCCGGGCTGTTCATGAAGTACCTGCGACGGGGATCGGGGTATTACATCGACGTGGGGGCCTCGGAATTGATCGCCGACGGCAGGGTCAGGCTGCGGAGCAAAGTGATCATCGAACGAATCACCGAACATTCCGTGGTGCTTTCGGACGGCGCCGTGCTGCCGGCCGATCTGATCGTGTATGCCACGGGGTACGGATCGATGAACGGCTGGGCGGTACGGCTCATCTCGCAGGAAGTCGCCGACCGCGTGGGGAAGTGCTGGGGCCTGGGCTCGGAGACGACGAAGGACCCGGGGCCGTGGGAAGGCGAGCTGCGCAACATGTGGAAGCCGACGCAGCAGCCGGCGCTGTGGTTCCACGGCGGCAACCTGCACCAGTCGCGGCACTACTCGCTTTACCTGGCCTTGCAACTCAAGGCGCGACAGGAGGGGATTCCCACGCCGGTCTACGGCCTGGGCGAAGTTCACCATCGGGCGTAGGTTCGTCCGCCGATTGACGTCGCATCGAAAATTCACTTTGACTGAGGAATGGACGATGGCCAATGCCGGTGGGGACGAGCGAGAGCTGAATCGCTCGAACAGACAGGCACTGATCGAAATGGCGCAGGGGTACTTCCGGGGGAAGGTCCTGTGCGCGGCGGTGCGGTTGGGGGTCGCCGACGCGCTGGCGGAGGGGCCGCGGACGGTTGACGAGATCGCCGCGGCGACCACGACCGATCCCGGCGCCCTTTGGCGATTGCTGCGTACTCTGGCCAGCATCGGTGTTGTCGAGGAAATTGAGCCGGCTCGATTCGCTCTGACGGCGTTTGGCGATCCGCTTCGCAGAAACGCCCCCAACTCGGTTTGGGCGAGCATGATTTTCTGGTCCGATCTTCTGGCCGACGCCTGGACGTACCTCCCTGACTGCATCCGCACCGGCGACAGATCGGGCGCAGAGACGGCGAGAGCGCGCGCGGGAGCGACCTCGCGATGGTCACAGGAGCCCGACGCTCCGGCAATCTTCCATGCCGTCTTTGGCGAGTCGACTGCCGAAGATTTTGCCGGGTACGTCGCGGCGTGGGATTTTTCGCGCTGTTGCGTTGTTGCGGACCTTGGCGGAGCGGGGGGCGGACTGTTGGCCGCGGTGCTCGCGGGGCATCCCGCGGCGCGCGGCATTCTGGTCGATCGTCAGGAGGCGGTCGACCAGGCGTCAAAGCGATTCGAGGCGTCGGGCCTGGCCGCACGTTGTGAATGCCTGGCCGCCGATCTGCTGGAGTCGGTTCCGGCGGGCGCGGACGTGTACATGATGAGATACGTGCTGCACGGCTACGACGATAAATCGGCCGCGCAGATCCTGGCGAATGTCCGCCGTGCGATGGATCCGGAAAGCCGGCTGCTGCTGATCGAGGTCGTGCTGCCGAACCAGATCAGCCGGGCCGATCCGGAGCTTGAAAAACTGCTGATGTCCGACCTGAACATGCTGGCCGTGACGGGGGGCGGGGAACGAAGCGAGAACGAGTGGAAGTCGCTGCTGGAAGCCGCCGGGCTGGAGCTCGTGAGACTTGTGCCGATGGCGGGTCAGACGACGGGGATTATCGAGGTGTCGCCTGGAAGCGCATGAGTCCAGCGGTGGCGATTCGGCCGAGGTCGCCGGCCGGGCCTCGTTTCGCCAGCTCTTCCAGCAGCTTTTTCGTGTCGGCAGTGCCCAGATACGCCAGAAGCGAGACCGCGCGCCGCACGGTGACGGCCCGCGCGACGGCAGGATCGCCGTCGGCCCGTCGCCGCTTCCAGCAGGGCATGAATCCGCTTCAGTTCGGCTGCATTGAGGCCGCGGTCGTCGATCAGCGCGACCATGAGCGATTCGGGCGACCCGCCGCAGACGTGATCGAGGACTTCGAGCACCTTCTGCCCCATCACGGCGTCGCGACCGCGGGCGGCGGAGTAGATGTGGGTGCGACCAGGCGGCCTCGGTTGCATCGAGCGGATCTGATTGCCATCCGCGGCTATTCGTCGGGCGAGAGCGTATCGAGCACCGATTTGCGCGGGCCCTCGCCGAGCGGAGGGCTCGGTTCCTGCAGCATGGCGGCGCGGGCGGCGCGGACGCGGTCGCGTTCGTGCTGCTGCTCTGCGGCGGCTTCGGGGCGCACGCGGACTTCCGAGTCCTGATGCGACTTGAAGCCGGTGCCAGCCGGAATGAGGTGGCCCAGGATCACGTTTTCCTTGAGCCCCACGAGCAGGTCGATCTTGCCGGCCAGCGCCGCTTCGGTAAGGACCTTCGTCGTCTCCTGGAAGCTGGCGGCCGAGATGAAGCTTTCGCTTTGCACGGCGGCCTTGGTAATCCCCAGAAGCTGCGGGCTGGCGGAAGCGGGCTTGGGTTTGATGTGCTTGGCCGGCTTGCCGTCGGCCGCTTCGACCTGGGCATTCACGTCTTCGAGCGTGGCCAGGGGGACGACGTCGTCGAGGTGGAATTCAGTGTCGCCGGGCTTCTCGATCTTCACGCACTTGAGCAGCGCCTCGTTGATCTTGCGCAGCTCGAATTTGTCGATCACGATGCCGGGGAGCAGAGTCGTGTCGCCGACCTTGTCGACGCGCACCTTCCGCAGCATCTGGGCGATGATGATTTCGATGTGTTTGTCGTCGATTTCGACGCGCTGCGAACGGTACACGTTCTGGATTTCACGCAAGAGGTACTGCTGCACGGCCTCTTCGCCGCTGACGCGCAGAATGTCGTGCGGCACCAGGGGGCCGTCGACGAGCGCGTCGCCGGCTTTCACGAGGTCTTTGCCGTGGATGCGCAAGTGCTTCCCGTGCGGGATGATGTACTCTTTCTCGGTTCCGTCCGGCGCGCGGACGATGATCACGCGTTTGCCGCGCTTCTTCTCGGCCATCAGGTCGATCTCGCCGTCGACCTCGGCGATAATGGCCGGGTCTTTCGGGCGACGGGCTTCGAACAGCTCGGTGACGCGGGGCAGACCGCTGGTGATGTCCTGCGTACCGCCCAGGTCACGGGGCGTCTTGGCGAGCACGGTGCCTGCGGAAATCATCGCGCCGTCGCCCACTTCGACGATGGCCTTTTCCGGCAGGAAGTAGAAGTCGAGGATCTTACCCGATGCGTCTTCGAGCATGATCTGCGGGTGCAGGTCGCCCTTGTGCTCGATGATCATCGTGCGCGAAGTGCCGCTGGTGTCGATTTCGGTGCGAATCGATTCGCCCTCGACGAAGTCTTCGTACCGCACCTTGCCGCCAACTTCGGCCAGCAGCGGCACCGACAGCGGGTCCCACTGGCAGATGACCTGCCCGATCTTGATTTCGTCGTTCTCGTTGACGAGCAGCACGGCCCCGTTGGGGATCGTGTATTTTTCGAGCTCGCGCTCTTTCTGGTCGACGATGATGACTTCGCCGTTCCGGGCGAGCACGACGTTCTGCCCCTGGGAGTTGAGCACGCTGCGAATACGGGCCAGGCGCACGAGGCCGGCGCGCTTCGTCTTGATCTCGTTTTCTTCGACGTCGTGGGCCGCGGTGCCGCCCCCGTGGAACGTGCGCATCGTGAGCTGGGTGCCCGGCTCGCCGATGCTCTGGGCGGCGATGATGCCCACGGCCATTCCGTCTTCGACCAGCGCGCCGGTCGAGAGGTCCATGCCGTAGCACAGCCGGCACATGCCCAGCGACGCTTCGCAGGTCATGGGGCTGCGGACCTGGATCTTTTCGAGACCCAGTTTTTCGATGCGGCGGGCGACCTCGACGGTGATCAGCTCGCCGTCGCGAACGATCACGTCGTCGGTAATGGGGTTGACGATGTTGGTGCGGCTGACGCGGCCGCGGATGGCGTCGGCCAGGCTGATCTCGACCTTCTCGCCGCGGTACACCACGCCGCGGGTGATCCCCTGAGTCGTGCCGCAGTCGAGGGTGGTGATGACCATATTCTGGGCGATGTCGGCCAGCTTGCGGGTGAGGTAACCCGAATCAGCCGTCTTGAGGGCCGTGTCGGCCAGACCCTTGCGGGCCCCGTGTGTCGAACTGAAGTACTCGAGCACCGACAGCCCCTCACGGAAGTTCGCCTTGATGGGCGTTTCGATGATTTCGCCGTTGGGCTTGGCCATCAAACCGCGCATGCCGGCGAGCTGGCGGATCTGTTCGACGCCGCCGCGGGCGCCGGAGTTCGCCATCAGGAACACCGGGTTGACGTATGACCCGTCTTCGCGAATGTCGTGCTCGAGCTCGTGCATCATGGCGACGGTGATCTGCTCGCGGACGTGCGTCCAGGTTTCGAGCACCTGGTAATACCGTTCGCGGTCGGTGATGATCCCGCGCTCGAACAGCCGCTGCTTCTGCAACACGGCCGCCTCGGCGGCGCCGATGACTTTCTCTTTGTTCGGAGGCGTCTTGAGGTCGCTGGCGCCGAACGACAGGCCGCTGCGAGTCGAAAACTGAAAGCCGATTTCCTTCATGCGATCGAGCAAAGCGATTGTCTCGCGCCGGCCGAGTTCGAGATAGCAGTCGGAAATGACGTTGGCCAGGTCTTTGTTCCGCATTGTCAGGTTGTAGAACGACATGCTGGCGGGCAAAATGTCGTTGAAGATCACGCGCCCGACCGTCGTCGCCAAGAGCTTCCCCGAGACGTGCGTTTCGGAGCCTTCGCCTTTGACTCGCTTGTCGCGCGGCAGCCGCAGCTTGATGCGGGTGTGGGTGGTGATTTTGCTCTGGGCGTAGGCCATGTGCAATTCGCCGATGTTGGCGAGAATCATGCCGTCGCCGGGACGGCCGGGCTTCGACAGGGTCACGTAGTAGCAACCCATGACGATGTCTTGCGAGGGGCTGATGATGGGCGCGCCGTTGGCCGGGCTGAAAATGTTGTTGGTCGACATCATCAGTGTGTGGGCCTCGACCTGGGCCTCGATTGAGAGGGGCAGGTGGACGGCCATCTGGTCGCCGTCAAAGTCGGCGTTAAAGCCCTTGCAGACGAGCGGGTGGATTTTGATGGCGTTGCCTTCGATGAGCACCGGCTCGAAGGCCTGGATGCCCATGCGGTGCAGCGTGGGCGCACGGTTGAGCAGCACCGGGTGGTTGCGGATGACTTCTTCGAGAATGTCCCAGACCTCGTCGTCTTTGCGCTCGAGCATGCGCTTGGCGCTTTTGATCGTGTCGGCATGCCCGAGCTCTTTGAGGCGGCGGATGATGAACGGCTGGTACAGCTCGAGCGCGATCTTCTTGGGCAGCCCGCACTGGTGCAGCTTGAGCTCAGGACCGACGACGATCACGCTGCGCGCCGAATAATCGACGCGCTTGCCGAGCAGGTTTTCGCGGAACCGCCCCTGCTTCCCCTTGATCATGTCGGTGAGCGACTTGAGGGGCCGGTTCGAAGAGCCGAGCACAGGGCGCTTGCAGCGGTTGTTGTCGAACAGCGCGTCGACCGACTGCTGCAGCATGCGCTTCTCGTTGCGGACGATGACCTCGGGCGCATTAAGGTCGACCAGCTTTTTGAGGCGGTTGTTGCGGTTGATGATGCGGCGGTACAGGTCGTTCAGGTCGCTCGTGGCGAAGTTGCCCGAATCGAGCAGCACCAGCGGGCGCAGGTCGGGGGGAATGACGGGAATCACGTCGAGCACCATCCACTCGGGACGGTTGTCGCTGTCGCGCAGCGCCTCGATGATCTTCAGCCGCTTGATCAGCTCTTTGGTCTTCTGCTGGCTGTTGGTGACCTTAAGCTCTTCGCGAAGCTTGTGCGACTGCTCGACGAGGTTGAGCTTGGCCAACAGCTTCTTGACTGCCTCGGCCCCCATGTCGACTTCGAACGAGCCTTCGCCGTACTTGGCACGGGCCTGGCGGGCTTCGTCTTCGGTGAGCAACTGGTTGGCGCGGAGCGGCGTATCGCCCGGGTCGATCACCACGTAGTCCTGGAAGTAGATCACCTTTTCCAGGCTGGAGGTCTTCATGTTGAGCAGCGCGCCCAGGCGGCTGGGCATCGACTTGAAGAACCAGATGTGCACGACCGGCGCGGCCAGCTCGATGTGCCCCATCCGCTTGCGGCGGACGCGGCTGTGCGTGACCTTCACGCCGCAGCGGTCGCAGATCATGCCCTTGTACTTCATGCCGCGGTACTTGCCGCAGGCACATTCCCAGTCTTTTTCCGGGCCGAAAATGCGCTCGCAGAACAGGCCGTCCCGCTCGGGGCGGTACGTGCGGTAATTGATCGTTTCGGGCTTCTTCACCTCGCCGAACGACCAACTGCGGATATCGTGCGGGCTGGCGAGCCCGATCTTGATGGCGCCGTAGTCATTCACGCGGTCGTAGGCGGTTTCAGCAGTGCTCACTTGTGACTCCCCCGGGTTCGGTTGCTGTGACTGGACACCAAACCGATACAGTAAAAATGTCGAATGACTAATGACGAATGACTAAGGAATGACGAATGACTAAGGTCGAATGTTCCCGGTTGGCGAAGATCATTTGGATTTCGTCATTCGTCATTCGGGTTTCTTTTGTCATTCGTAATTCGACATTCGTCATTGCGACCCCCGCGGCATCCCTTCAGATCCACCTCGGTCGTCCTAAACGCGCTTCTTTTCGAGTTGCAGGTTGAGGGCCAGTCCACGGATTTCGTTGTTGAGCACGTCGAAGCTGGCGGGCGTGCCGGCCTCGAGCGTGTTCTCGCCCTTGACCATCGATTCGTAGATCTTCGTGCGGCCTTCGACGTCGTCGCTCTTGACGGTCAGCAGTTCCTGCAGAATGTAGGCGGCGCCGTAGGCTTCGAGGGCCCAGACTTCCATTTCCCCGAAGCGCTGTCCGCCGAAGCGGGCCTTGCCCCCCAGGGGCTGCTGCGTGATCAGCGAGTAGGGGCCCGTGGCACGGGCATGCACCTTGTCGTCGACCAGGTGGTGCAGCTTGAGCATGTAGATCATGCCGACCGTCACGCGCTGTTCGAATGCGTCGCCAGTGCGGCCGTCGAACAGCGGCGTCTTGCCGTCGGTCGGCAGTCCGGCTTCTTTGAGGACGGCGTGAATGTCTTCCTCGGCGGCTCCGTCGAAGACCGGGCAGACGGCCTGGTAACCCAGCTTCGCCACGGCCCAGCCCAGGTGAGTCTCGAGAATCTGGCCGACGTTCATGCGGCTGGGAACGCCCAACGGGTTCAAGATGATGTCGACCGAGGTGCCGTCTTCGAGGTACGGCATGTCTTCGATCGGCAGGACCTTCGAAATGACCCCCTTGTTGCCGTGGCGGCCGGCCATCTTGTCGCCCACCGAAATGACGCGCTTCGAAGCGACGTAGACCTTCACCATCTGCAATACGCCGCTGGGGAGCTCGTCGCCGCGCTTCATGGTGTTGACGATGCGGTCGCGCTGATCGATCGCCAATTCGACAGTCGACCAGTGGTTCTTGATCACGTCCTGGCAGTCGGCCCGCTTCTGGGGCGAACGGATATCGAGCTTGTCGAAGTGGTCTTTGAAGTTCTGCGCGTAGGCCGAAACAATTTTGTCTTCCGCGTCGCGGAGCACGTGGCCTTCGTCGTCCTGCAGTTTGCGGTCGAGCGTGCGTTCGAGCTCGTGCAAAAACTTGCGAAACGCTTCGGCGATGAGCTTGTTGCCTTCGTCTTCTTTCGTCTTCAGCTCGGCCTCGAACTTCCGCCGCTCGGATTCGGTGAGGCTCATGCGGCGCGAGAACTTCTGCGTGTCGATGACGATCCCCTCGACGCCCGAGGGCACTTCGAGCGACTCGTTTTTCACATCTTCGCCGGCACGGCCGAAAATGGCGTGCAGCAGTTTTTCTTCGGGCGTCAGCTCGGCCTTGGCCTTGGGCGAGACCTTGCCCACCAGAATGTCGCCCGGGACGACGCGGGTACCGACCTGCACGATGCCGTCTTCGCCCAGGTGCCGCAGGGCCTTTTCGCTGACGTTGGGAATGTCGCGCGTGAACTCTTCGCGGCCCAGCTTGGTCTCGCGGATTTCGACGTCGAACTCGTCGATGTGGATCGACGTGTAGACGTCTTCTTTCACGAGCCGCTCCGAGAGGATGATGGCGTCTTCGAAGTTGTACCCTTCCCACGACATGAAGGCGACGATGACATTGCGGCCCAGCGACAGCTCGCCGTCGCGAGTGGCGGCGCTGTCGCACATCACCTGCCCCTTCTTCACGCGCTGGCCGAGCTTCACGATCGGCCGCTGGTTCATGCAGGTGCGCTCGTTGAGCCCGGTGAACTTCTGCAGCGGGTAGATCTTGCCGTCGACTTCGATGCGCGTGGCGTCGACGAAGTTGACGGCGCCGGCCTTCTCGGCTTTGACCAGCATACCCGAGTTCTCGGCGACGGCCCGCTCGAGGCCGGTGCCCACGACGGGTGGCTCGGTCACGAGCAGCGGTACGGCCTGCCGCTGCATGTTCGAGCCCATCAGCGCGCGGTTGGCGTCGTCGTGCTCGAGGAACGGGATCAGACCGGCCGAAACGCCCACCATCTGGCAGGGGGCCACGTCCATGAACTCGACCTGCTTGACGTCGACGTGCACGAAGTCGCCCCGGTACCGCACGAGCACGCGCTCGTCGCGCAGCTTGCCCGAGGCCACCGGCGTGTCGGCCGGGGCCAGGAACGCGTTCTCTTCTTCGTCGGCACGCAGCCAGCGGACTTCTTCGGTCACCTTACCGTTCTTGATGATGCGGTACGGCGTAATCAGAAAACCATAGTCGTCAACCTTGGCGAACATGCTCAAGGAAGAAATCAGGCCGATGTTCGTGCCTTCCGGCGTTTCGATCGGGCAGATGCGGCCATAGTGCGAGATGTGCACGTCGCGGACTTCGAACCCGGCCCGCTTGCGGTTGAGCCCGCCGGGGCCCAGGGCGCTCAGGCGGCGCTCGTGAGTGAGGGTCGAGAGCGGGTTCGTCTGGTCGACGACCTGCGACAGCTCGCCGCGCCCGAAGAAGTACTCGATGGCGGCCGAAACGCTCTTGGGGTTCACCAGCGTGCGGGGAGACATTTCCTGCACGTCTTTAAGGCTCATCCGTTCCTGCACGGTGCGGCGGAGCTTGAGGAAGCCCTTGCGGATTTCATCCGACGCCAGCTCGTCGATCGTGCGCAGGCGGCGATTGCCCAGGTTGTCGATGTCGTCGACGTTGACGGAAGGATCGGCAGAACGCAGCTTGAGGATGTAGCGGATCGCGTTGATGAAATCTTCGGACCGCAGCGTCATCACGTCGTCGGGGACGTCCTGGTTGAACTTGCGGTTGATGCGGAACCGGCCCACGCGCCCCAGCCGGTAACGGTTGACGTCGAAGAATTTCTCGTGGAACAGCTCGACGGCCTTTTCAAGCTGCGGCGGGTTGCCTGGCCGCAGCCGCTGGTAGATCTTCAGCAGCGCTTCCTGATGGCTCGACGTCGTGTCTTCCTGGATGCTGTTGAGAATCAGCGGGTCGGAGATCGTTTCAATGATCTCGACGCTCTTGAGCCCCGAATCGCCGATCTCCTGTGCCAGCTCGGGCGAAATGAGGTGTCCGGCTTCGACGATGATCTCGCCCGACCGGTCGCTCTTGACGGGATAGATGAGGTCGTCGGCAGCGTATTTGCCGGTGAGCTTCTTGACGAGGTCGGATTCCGATGTCTTGATGACCTTCGTGGGGTGGAAGCAGCGGATGACGGCTGCGTCGGTGGAATGCTCCTGGCTCATGGCGCGGAGCAGCGTGACGGCCGAGAACTTGCCGCTCTGGTCGATGCGCACTCCCAGCGTTTCGCGCTTGCCGATGTTCAGCTCGATCCAGCTTCCGCGCTCGGGGATAATTCGGCAGGAAAACGTCTTGCGTTCGCCGGGCTCTGAGCTGGAGACGAAGTCGACGCCGGGCGAACGGTGCAACTGGCTGACGACGACGCGCTCGGCGCCGTTGATGATGAATTCGCCACCCCCGAGCATGATCGGCATGTCGCCCAGGTACACTTCTTCTTCGACCGCCTGCTCTTTGACGAGCCGGAGCCAGATGCGGAACGGGCGGCCGTAAGTGAGCCGCAACTGGCGGCACTCGACGGGGGTGTAACGGGGTTTGCCCAGCTCGTACTTGACGAAATCGAGCGTATGCTGGCCGTCGTAGCTCTTGATCGGGAAAATCTCGCGCAGAATCTCTTCGAGGCCGTGCGGCTTGCGATGCTTGGGGTCGGCTTCGAGCTGCAGGAACCGGGCGTACGATTCAGTCTGAATCTGCGTCAGGTCCGACAGCGCGAACTCTCCCGAGAGCTTGCCGAAGTTGCGGACCTTGTCGAATTTCAGGCTGTGTACGGCAGGTGTCGCCATAATTGCTCTCTATGCAAAATGTCTAAAATCAAAAACCGAATGTCTAAAGAAACCTAAAACTCAAAAGCCGAATTCCGGGCCACCGTCCTTTTGGCTTTTCACATTTTTGCTTTCCTTAGACATTTGAGTCTTAGCTTTCGTGAGCAGTTGGCCCCGCGGAATGCATCGTCCCTCTTCGCGGTGCAAAGCAGCGCCGAGCGTACAGCAAGGCAATCTGAGGGCGCGGGCGTGCGCGCACATCGAGCGCCAACGGCAGTTGCGCGACGCTACGAACGCCAGATGAGCTCATCCGATCCGTCATCTCAGACTGCGGGAAAATCTCAGACTCCGGGAGGAGGGCCAAAGAGAGACTGGCACCCCGCACGATGCCGTGCAGGATGCCGACAACCGGACGTTCCGGCTACTTGATCTCGACTTTGGCGCCAGCTCCTTCGAGCTCTGCCTTGAGCTTTTCGGCATCCGCCTTGGCAATACCGGTCTTGACGGGCTTGGGGGCCGCCTCGACCAGGTCTTTGGCTTCCTTCAGCCCCAGGCCGGTTGCAGCGCGAACGACCTTGATGACGCCAATCTTGTTTTCGCCGAACGCCAACAAGACCACGTTAAACTCGGTCTGCACTTCCGCCGGAGCTGCAGCAGCCGCGCTGGGCCCCGCGGCCATCACCACGCCTCCGCCGGCCGGCTTGATCCCGTGGACCTGTTCGAGGTAATCGGCCAGCGCCTTTGCCTGGAGCAGCGTCAACGAGACGATTTTGTCTCCCAGGGTCTTGGTGGCGTCGTCGAAATTAGTGGTTGCCTCTGCGGTGGACATGGAATCAATCTCCCTGCTTACGTTGGGTCTACAAAAAGCCAACTGTGTTCGATGGGTCGAAAACGTCAGTAACGATTACGATGCGGCGGCCGGGGCCGCCTCGGGTTCTTTCTCGGCGATGGACTTGACCTGGCCGACCACGGTGCCGCCGCTTCCCAGCAGCGCCCCGGCGAGCTGCGCCCCCGGAGAGAGCATCAGCATGACGACCTTGCCCAGCAGCTCTTCGCGCGACGGGCTCTTGCTGAGCGCGTGAACCTGGGCGCGGTCGATCGAGTTTCCCTCGACGATGCCTCCCTTGATCTGGAGGGCTTCGAGGTCCTTGGCCCATTTCGTGATCTCTTTGGAGAGGGCCACGATGTCTGGGCCGCCGTACACGAGCGTCGACGGTCCGGAGAGAAACGGATCAAGCGCTGCCAGGCCCAGTTCGCCGAGCACCTTGCGGGCCAGCGAGTTCTTGACCCACAACATGCGGATGTTGCTCTTGCGGAGTTTGTTCCGCATGGTGTTGGCCGAAACGCCGTCCAGTTTCGAGTTGTCCACGACCAGGATGTCGCGGTGCTGCCCCAGCCGCTCTCGCAGCTCGGAGGCCAGCATGTCTTTGATTCGCTTGCTCATGACTCACTCACCCTCTGCCGTATTTGCCGCAATTTCTTGTGCCGATCGGTACTAAGCAGCGATCGTGATGCCGGGTGACATCGTCGCCGAGACCGTGATACTGCGAACGTAAACTCCCTTCGACGAGGCCGGCTTCAGCGAGCCGATGAATTTCAGCAGCGCCTCGATGTTCTCGGCGAGCTGCGTTTCGCTGAACGACAGCTTGCCAGCCACGCAATGCACGATGCCCGCGGCATCGGCGCGAAACTCCACCTTGCCCGCCTTGTATTCGCGAACCGCGTTGGTGACGTCGGTGGTGACGGTGCCGGCGCGGGGAGACGGCATCAGGCCCCTTGGGCCCAGCACGCGCCCCAGGGGACCCACGACCCCCATCATGTCGGGCGTGGCGATCGCCACGTCGAAATCGGTCCAGCCGCCTTTGACTTTCTCGGCGAGCTCCGCCCCGCCCACGAAGTCGGCCCCGGCTTTCTGGGCGACCCCCGCGTTGTCGCCCTGGGCGAACACGAGCACGCGCTTCGACTTGCCGATTCCGTGCGGAAGGACGATCGACCCGCGCACGACCTGGTCGGCCTGCTTGGTGTCGACCCCCAGCCGCACCGCGACTTCGACCGTCTGGTCGAATTTGCAGGGCTTGATCCCCTTGGGAAGCGACGGCTCGAGCGCTTTCAGCTTGGTCACCGCCGAATGCACGTCCATCGGCCCCAGGTTCAGTACCTGTTCCGCCAGAAATTTGAATCTCTTCGACTGCCGCGCCATGTTGCTTCTCGCTGCTTCTGACTGTTCTTCTGACGATTCGACCGCTTCGACGTTTCGACTCTTTGACCTCTCAGTCGATGACCTCAATCCCCATGCTGCGGGCCGTGCCCGCGATGACCCGCGCTGCCATTTCGAGCGACGACGAATTCATGTCGTTGATGTAGATCGTGACGACGACGGGGATTGTTGTCCCCTTCATCTCTTTGGTGCGTTCGTTGAACTGCATCACGAACTGGCCGATGTTGACGCCGTGCGGGCCGAGCGCCGTGCCGACCGGGGGCGCCGGAGTCGCCTGCCCCCCCGTCACCTGAATCTTGACTTGTGCCGTAACCTGCTTTGCCATTGTTTCCGCCTGGTCGGTCTATCCGAAAATGTCACCCTGACTCGCGATTCACCCGCATCCAACACGCGACCGGCTGACGCCGGCACTACGAACACACCGGCCGAGGCCGGGAATGCGAACACGCTACACGGCTTCGATCTGCCAGTATTCCAGTTCCGCAGGGGTTGAACGGCCGAAAATTTCGATCAGCACGCTGACGCGACCGCTGGCTTCGTCGACGGTGTCGACCGTCCCCTCGAAGCTCTCGAACGCGCCTTCCTTGATTTTCACGCGATCGCCCGGAGCGAAATCGATTTTGATCTTGGGCTGTGTGACCTCTTCCTTCGCCGTCTCCTGCCCGAGCGTCCGCTGAATCTCATGCTCCTGCATAGGGATCGGTTTGCCTGCCGCGCCGGTGAAGTCGCCCACTCCCGACGTTTCCCGCACCAGGAACCAGCTTTCATCATTGAGAATCATGTTCACCATGATGTAGCCGGGATAGAGCTTTCGCTCGGTGACGCGTTTCTTGCCTCCCTTGGTCTCGGCGACCTTTTCGGTCGGAATGATGATCTCTCCAAAAAACCGCTCGAGTCCTTCGCGGCGAACGCGCCTCAGGATGTTGTCGCGAATCGACTTCTCGCGGTTGCTCTGCACCTTGAGCACATACCACAGCAATTGGTCTTCGCCGTCCTGAGGAGCACCGGCGCCAGCGTCTGAATTCATCGCGGCAGTTCCTGCCATGAGAAGTAACTCGCCTCACCTAGACTTTCGGCAGCACGCCGATCGCCTGAAAAAACATCTGCCAGATGAAATCGTAGAAAAACAACACGATCGCCAGGAACGCCATCGCGCTCAAGACGACGATCGTTGCGCGAATCAACTCGGTTTTGGGCGCCCACGAGACCTTGCCCATTTCCGCCTCGACCGAAATCAGGAACTCGGCGAACCGCGAATAATTGACGAGACGAAAAATCACCCACCCGCCCAGAAAGACCAGCGCGATCGGAACGGTCGTCTGGTAGCCCTTGGATGTGCTCGACAGTGGACCCACCGACAGAATATACGAGCCGGCGACAAGCATGATTCCCAAGCCCGCCGCCGTCAGTTGCCGCGCAAGCCGACCCTGGCTCGACTTGTACATGCCGACCGTCAGCAACTCGTTCCAGAATGTTCCCGCTTCCGGCTTGGCCATATCGCGAAATTCCGTTGTGACACGATCCCCGAAAATCACGCTGACGATTTATGCACGGGCGGAGGGACTTGAACCCCCAACCGTCGGATTTGGAATCCGATGCTCTGCCATTGAGCTACGCCCGTAGAGAGCACGCGAACCAACAGCAGCCGCCCCGTTCAGGAACCCCCGCCATTTTCCCTGCAGACAGCGCCTTGCCGAACGCGACCCGGAAGGCAGGCCACTCCGGCGGACCGCAACCATCCTGCCGGGCAGGCAACATGCTACTTCTTGCGCGACTCTTTGTGAGTGGTATGGCGACGCAGCTTCTTGCAGTATTTCTTCAACTCCAGGCGCTCGGTCCCCCGGGTTTCCTTGGGCGTGCGGTAGTTGCGTTCCCCCGATTCGCTGCACTCCATCCAGACGTATTCGCGTACCATATCACGACCTCGGTAAAAAAACCAGCCTCCCGGCCCGCCGGCAGGCGGGTCGGGAGAGGCGATACTTCAGATTGACTCAAATCTCAGGCACAGTCCACCGCCGGCAGGCATTGTGCCAGACCAGCGCGTGGCAGCGACTGAACACAGCCAGATTAGTCCGTGATCTTCGTGACGACACCCGAGCCGACCGTCTTGCCCCCTTCGCGGATGGCGAAACGGCTGCCTTCGTGCATGGCGATGGGCTGCATCAGCTCAACCTCAACCGACACGTTGTCTCCAGGCATGCACATTTCAGCGCCACCCATCAGCTTCGTCGTGCCCGTGACGTCGGTCGTGCGGAAATAGAACTGTGGGCGATAACCGCTGAAAAACGGCGTGTGACGGCCCCCTTCTTCTTTGCTGAGTACGTACACCTCGCCCTGAAAATTCTTGTGCGGCTTGATGGCGCCGGGCTTGGCGAGCACCTGGCCGCGTTCGATGTCTTCGCGTTCGATGCCTCGCAGCAAGAGTCCCACATTGTCGCCGGCCTGGCCTTCGTCGAGCGTCTTGTTGAACATTTCGACACCGGTACAGACGGTGTCGCGCGTGGGACGCAAGCCGACGATCTCGAGCTTGTCGCCCACGTGCACGATTCCCTGCTCGATACGCCCGGTGGCGACCGTGCCGCGCCCCTTGATCGAGAACACGTCTTCGACCGCCATGATCATCGGTTTGTCGACGATGCGGACCGGATCGGGAATGTACTCGTCGAGCTTCTCGAGCAGGTTCCAGATGCACTGGGCCGCCTTTTCATCCTTGCCGCGCCCTTCCAGGGCCGCCTTGGCATTGCCGCGGATGATGGGCACTTCGTCGCCCGGAAACCCGTAC
>JACQFH010000142.1 GCA_016200145.1 Planctomycetia bacterium
AAGAACGGCCACGGCGCTTACAGTATCGTATCGAATAGCCGCAACCGATGGGGCGACTTTAGCGCCATCAGTCTCGACCCGAACGATCCATATTCGTTCTGGATCTCCGGAGAGGTGGCGATCGACGGCACCGGCACCAGCTTCAGCAATGTATGGGGCACCCAGATCGCGCAGGTCGAATTCGTCACCCCCGAGCCATCGGCGATACTACTGGCGGCCATAGGCCTGATCGGGCTTGCTCTGAAGAGGCGGCGTGCCTGAGGCATGCGTTGAGAAACCGGTACCCCTTAGAACTGCCGTGCGTTGCGGAACAATTCGTGAAATCGTACGATAAAGTGCGATGCCTCAATTTCGCCCGGCTGTTCTCGCTATCGCAGGAGCAGCGCTCGCCTGCGCCGCTAACGTCAACATTCCAGTCAACTTCTCGGGGTTGAGCGCCTTCGACGACAAGACTGTCCTGAGCGGCATCTTCTACATTCCGCCGGATCAAGGGTCAGCCGTCGGCCCCGGATATTACGTGCAGATGGTCAACCAGGCCTACGCCGTCTACGACACGACGGGCCACCTGACGGTCGGCCCCCAGAGCCTCAACACTTTCTTCTCCAACGCCGGGGTGAGCACTTTCGGCAACACGTATTCAGACCCGCGAATCGTGTACGATCCGAGTTCCGGCCGGTGGATCGCGGCCGCGATCACTACCGGGTCGAACAGCAACAGCGTTGTCCTGGCCGTTTCCCAGACGTCCAATCCCACCGGGACGTGGAAGGCGACGTCGTTCGTGGGCAACACCACCGCGAACAACTTTGCCGATTATCCGACCATCGCCGTCGACTCCGGCGCCTTCTATATCGCGACCAACAACTTCGCGAACGGCGCCACCTTCGACGGGGTCTCGCTGACCACAATTCCCAAGACCGACCTGCTCAATGCAGGGGGCCCGGTCGTGAGCAACCGCAGTCACTTCGAGAATATTGTCGGCGGCTCCAGTTCGGGCACGCAGCCCTTCACTTTCGCACCGGTATCCGACTTCGGCAGCCGGTCCCAGGGCGTCATTCTGGCCACCGATGGCTTCACTCCCGCAGCCGTGATCCATTCCTATCTGGTCAGCAACGGCAGCACGAATAGCGCAACGCTCTCGAGCGACAGCGCCATCGCCGTCCCGAGCTACTGGAATAACCAGGCGGCGCATCAACCGGATGCAACTCGGAACCTGGACGCCGTCGATTTTCGCGTCGGGCAGAATAACGTTTACCAGGTCGGCGATTACATCTGGATTGCGCAGTCGATTCTGACCAGCGCCGCCACCGGGGGCAGCGCGTTCGACGCGATCCGCTGGTATGAGATCCAGCAGAGCACGAATACGCTCCTGCAATCGGGCACGATCAGCCTGGCTCACCACGATTTCATCGATCCCGCGATTGCCGCCAATGCCAACGGCGATGTGGTGATTGGCTTCACCGGGAGCGGCGATTCCACCACGACGGATTACCCCGGCCTCTGGTACGTGACCGGCACGACGTCCGGCGGCATTACGACCTTCGGCACGGCCACGATGCTGAAGAACGGCAGCGGCAATTACTACATCTCGGGGGGCGGTGAAAACCGGTGGGGCGACTACAGCGCCGTCAGCGTCGATCCCAACCACTCGTACGCTTTCTGGATCGCGGGAGAAGTCGCGATCAACGGCTCCGGGGCCGGTTATCCGAACGTGTGGGGAACCCAGATCGCCGAACTCGACATTGTGCCCGAACCCTCGGCGGGCCTGCTGGTTGCGCTCGGACTCGCAGGTCAACTGATGGTGTCGCGGCGCCGCGCGCGCAAGGGCGCCTAGCCAGCTTAGACTGGATTTCTTATCGGAAATGTTCGTACTGCTTTCGTGGCGCAGGCTTCAGCCGGCCGCGTCGGCTCTCAAGCCGACGCATGCTCTGCGACCCGCCGCGACGGCATGTCTCGACACGAGTGTCGAGACGGCAGCCTAAGAGGCTGCGCCACGAGCCTGTCCAGGATTGGTGCGTCTTGTGAGCAGCGGGGAGCCGCCCGACTTCTTCTTCGGTCCTCTTGGCGAGCCGTGGGGCACTCAACTACACTGAAAGGGGCCCGCTATGCCAGAGCAGCCGAAACCCACCATCGATGAACGCCTGGAAACCATCGTCGTGAGCCTCGAACTCCTCAGCCACGAGGTCCACGAGCTCAAGTCGGCGGTCCAGCAGGACGCCGAGAACATCCGCGCCCTCGTCCGCATCGCCGAAATCCACGAGCGCCGGCTCTCGCACCTCGAAGAGCAAGGCGAGTAAGGCCAAGGCGGCATCCGGCTTCCCTCGCTCGACGAGGCGGAAGCAACGCGCGGCCTCCGTTACCGGACCCAGCTCGCGGCCGTCTGAAAGACCCGCGAACCCTACTGGGCACCGGGCGGCCAGCCCGGTCTCTCAATATTTCCGCGATTTTGAAACCAGCCTCACCCGACCCGCGTCACACCCGGCAACGTTAGTGGGTCTTGCCGGCCGCGAGGCCGGTTGCAGTTAGCCGGATGGAAGGGGTGAGATATGAGGTTACTCTTCGTGTGTCTGCCGGCTCTCGCCGGCCTGATGTTCGCACAGGATTCCCGAACCGCCGGATGGGTTGTCATACCTGTCGGCGAATACGGCGCGTTGCGCGCCAAGTCTGCTCCGATCACACCCGAGCCGCCCGCCGGACCGCCCGTCGACGCCACGCTGACTCGAGTGGATTATGAATTGCGAGTCGACGGCGACCTGGCGTCGGGCCGCGCCGCGCTCACGGTCGATGTCCTCAAGGACGGGTGGGTGCGTGTCCCGCTT
>JACQFH010000133.1 GCA_016200145.1 Planctomycetia bacterium
ATTTTGGATGTGTGATTTCGGACGTGGGATTTCAGATTCGTCGTTTAACCGCGACCCGAAGGGAAGCGCGTAGCGAACGTCTCGGATCGCTGCTGCAGGTCTTTCTGCCCGGCACAAAACTACGCGTTGCCCTCCGGCCTGCGATACGCGCTCCCCTTCGGGTCGCGGTTAAACGATCGATGTCAGCGAGCCACCGTGCCATTGCATCGTCAAGCTGCCGTCTGCTTGCCTCTTCGCGACCTCATTTTCGCGACTCAAACGATCTCAGACGCGCCTCATTCGAATCCCTTGCTTGCGAGCCAGCGTTCGGCATCGAGGGCAGCCATGCAGCCTGAGCCGGCGGCGGTGATCGCCTGGCGATAGTAATCGTCGGCGACATCACCGGCGGCAAACACCCCCTCCACGGTCGTGTACGTGCGCTGCGGCGTCGTCCACGCAATGTAGCCCTTCTCATTCAGCTTGAGCTGGCCCCCCAGGAAATCCGTATTGGGCGTATGGCCGATGGCGGCGAAATAGCCGCCCGCCGCCAGCTCTTCGGTGCGGTTCGAACCGTCGGCCGCCTTGATCCGCACGCCGGTCACTCCGTCTTTGTCGTTCCCCAGCACTTCATCGATGGCGCTGGTCCACTTGGGCTCGATCTTGGGATTCTTAAGGGCCCGGTCGGCCATGATCTTGCTCGCGCGGAATTTGTCACGGCGGTGGACGATATAGACCTTGCTGGCGAATTTTGTCAGATAGCCGGCCTCCTCCATGGCGCTGTCGCCGCCGCCCACGACCACGAGCGGCTTATTGCGAAAGCGCGGAAGCGCCCCATCGCAGACGGCGCATGCCGAGACGCCGTTGTTTTTGAAGCGGTCTTCCGATGGCAGGCCCAGATAATTGGCGCGGGCGCCGGTGGCCACGATCACGGCCAGGGCCTCGACCTCTTTGCCTTCGAGCGTTTTCAATTGGAAGGGGTGCTTCGAGAAATCAACTGAGACGATGTCGTCGGTGACGATGCGCGTGTCGAAGTTCACCGCCTGCTGGCGCATCAGCTCCATCAGCTCGGGGCCGCTGACTCCGTGGCCGCGATGGTCGGCCATGTACTGCCGGCGCTCGTGCGGGATGGCCTTTTCAAGGTAGCCCCCCAGATCGGCGACAGGAAAGCCGGGATAGTTCTCGACTTCAGTCGTGAGGGCGAGCTGCCCGAGGGGAAGCGTTCCCTGCAGGCGGTTTTCTTCGGTGACGGCCCCTTCGAACACGAGGGGATGCAGCGTGGCCCGGGCGGTGTAGATGGCGGCGGCCCAGCCCGCGGGGCCTGATCCGATAATGACGACATGCTCTGCCACGTGTTCCTCCTGAAATCGTTGCTGCGAATCCTGTGCGTCGTGTTCCTATGCGGAATGATGGGAACTCAGGCGCGAAAATCAAGTGCTGGCACTCGGCCGATTGCGGAATTGGCGTTTGGCCGCGACAATCGCCGGCCGATCGTCGTTGGCTTTCGCCAAAACTCTCGATCTTGAAAGGGACCGATCATTCCTGACTGGTTGCCGCTCGTGTGCGGCTGGGTGCTGTTTGCCTTCTGGACGTTCCTGCTGCTGCCGCTGTGGATCATCGTCGGCCGGTGGCGGCTGAAATCTCTGGCATTGCGGTTGCCGGCACCGGCGGAATGGCCTGCCGTGGCGATCGTCGTCCCCGCGCGCGATGAAGCGGCGATGATCGAGGAAGCGCTGCGATCGCTGCTGTCTCTCGATTACCCGCAGCTCGAAATCATCGCCGTCGACGATCGATCCCAGGATGCGACCGGCGCCGTCATGGACCGCCTGGCCGCGGAGGACGCCCGGCTGAAAGTCGTGCACGTCACCGAACTGCCTGCCGGCTGGTTGGGAAAGAACTACGCCATGCACCGGGGGGCAGCGGTCGCCCGCGCACCGTGGCTGCTGTTCACCGACGGAGACGTCGTGTTCGCCCCCGAGACCGTGCGGCTCGCTATGAAGTGCGTGGCCGCGCGCCGCCTCGATCACCTCTGTATGAATCCCGGCCTCGTTCCCGGCACCTACTGGGAAAACGCGCTGACAGTCTGTTTCGGACTGATTTTCTTCGCCGGATTTCTCGCCTGGCTTGTGCCGACGCGCTGGAAAGGGGCGTATTGCGGGATCGGCGCGTTCAACCTGGTGCGGACATCAGTCTATCGCGAAGTGGGCGGATTCGAGCGGCTGCGCCTCGACGTGCTCGACGACGTGAAGCTTGGCAAACTGATCAAGCACTCGGGGTTCCGCCAGCAGTTGCTCGTCGGTGAAGATCTGATCCGCGTCCGCTGGCAGCACTCGTTCTGGGGGGTCGTGCGCGGGCTCGAGAAAAACAGCTTTGCCGCGCTACACTATTCCGTTCGCGAGCTGGTCACCACCACGGCGATTCTGCTGGTCGTGTTTCTGACGCCGTATGCCGGCCTGGCACTTTTGCCTGGCCAGGCGGCGTGGGGTTACGTCGGGTCGTTGGTTGTGTTGCACGCCACGTATGCGTTCCTCGCGGTGCGGGCGAACGTGGGGGCACGGGTTGCACCCGTCCTGCCGGCAATGCTGCTGATGTTCATCTATGTCATGTGGCGATCGGCTGTCGTCACGCTGAAACAAGGGGGCGTCCGCTGGCGCGACACGCTGTACCCGCTCGACGAGCTGCGACGGAACCAATTTCGGTAGTGCGGACAATCCGGGAGGCCGAGGCTCCTGCCGAGCCGCCAATACGCGCTCGCAAATTCAAAGGCGTTCAATGGGCTGTGATTGACATCGGCTACGGTGACACGTTTCCCAACGGTGCGGTTCTTGATAACCGATGGCGTAGCGGCAGCTCGGCAGGAGCTTCGCCCTCCCATGTGGCTACTCAAAAAACTTCGCGTAGGCTTTCTTAATGCTCTCGATGCCGGCGTTGATGATGCGGACATCGGCGGCGACGGACAGCATCCGGCATCCCTTCTCGACGCACATACCGGCGTATTCGGGATTCACCGGCACGACCCCCCAGGGCTTTTTGTGTTTCGCACAGGCTGCCGAGATGCTGTCGATCGCCGCCAGGCACTTCGGGTGCATGAATTCGCCGATCACGCCCAGGTTCTGGCTCATGTCGGCCGGACCCAGGAACAGGAGGTCCACCCCGTCGATCGCCGCGATTTGATCGCACTCGGCAAGCGCTTCGGCCGTTTCGATCTGAATGGCGACGAACGATTCGCGGTTCGACTGCTCGGCGAACCGGGCCGCGGGGATCGTGGCGAAGCGGGCGTCCCACCCGGCCGTGTTCAGGCCGCGGAAGCCGCGCGGTGCGAATTTCGCCCATTTGACGAACTGTTCGGCCTCGGCCGCGGATCGCACCTGGGCCGCCATCACGCCCCCCGCCCCGGCCTCGATGGCGCGGGTGACGATGGCGTAGTCGGTAGGAGGAATCCGCACGAAACTGTCCATCCCCATGCTCCGGCAGGCCAATGTGCCCACTTCCAGCTTTTCGGTGGGATAATCCATGTGTTCCTGGTCGAACCAGACCGCCTGGAACCCCCCGTGAACCCCCACCATCTGGATCAGGTTATGGTGGACAATGCGCCCGGCCGCCGCGACTTTCAAAACCTCGCCCCGTGCCAGCCGCTGCTTGATCGTATCCACAGTGGTCTCTCTCCGGTTGTTGTGTAGAATGAATGTCTTGTCCCGCACGCTGCACCAGGCGGCGTTCGCCGCCCGAATCACAGTCCCGTAGTGTGTCGCGCCACGAATTCGAAGTCCAGTGTCAGACAATCCTCAGCCCGCGACTCCGATCATCGTCCAGCCCGAGCCTTCGACGAAACCGGCTCGGAGGAAGATCCCACGCCTCGTGTGGCTCTTGGCCCTGGGGCTGGCGGCGATCGGGTCGACACTGTTTTACGTCTACTTCTGGTATTCGCGGCCGGTGGGGGAGGGGCCCGCCGGCCCGGCAGTCTCGGCCGAAAAATTCGAATACAACTGGACCGACCGCCCCGTCCTCCTGGTCGGGATCGGCGACAGCGTGACGCACGGCTACGGCTCTTCGCCTGGCAAGGGGTTCTTCGCACGGCTCGTCAAGAACCCGCCCGATGAATTCGCCGACATGCGCGAGAAGTCGCTGTCGCACGTGTTTCCGAACCTGACGGATCTGAACCTTTCAAAGCCAGCCACCAATTCGCTGGAATGTCTGGAACGACAAATCCCCGAGCTCAAGAAACAGGACGAAGATACGTTTGGCATTATCGTGATGACGACGGGTGGGAATGACATCATCCACGACTACGGGCGCACTCCACCGCGCGAGGGAGCGATGTACGGAGCGACGTTCGAGCAGGCCCAGCCCTGGATCGCCAACTTCAAGACCCGACTCGACGCAATCATCGACGGAATTCAGGCCAAGTTTCCAGCAGGGTGCGTGTTCTTCATCGCGAACATCTACGACCCCACCGACGACGTGGGAGACGCGACGACCGCCGGGTTTCCCGCCTGGCCCGACGCCCTGAAGATCATTCGTGCCTACAACGAAGTCATCGCGCACACTGCCGAGAATCGCAAGAACGTCGAACTCGTCGACATGCACGCCGGTTTTCTGGGGCACGGGATCCATTGTGTGCAGTTCTGGCGAAAGTCGTACGACAAACGCGATCCGCACTACTGGTACTGGGAGAACCTGGAAGACCCCAACGACCGCGGTTACGACGCGCTCCGCCGAATGTTTCTCAATGAAATGGCCCGCGTGCTGCCTTCGCTGCTCGAGGATGGCGACTGAACGGCATTTCGGATTTCGGATTTCAAAAGCTCTCGTGAGCCGG
>JACQFH010000120.1 GCA_016200145.1 Planctomycetia bacterium
GATGAGAGGTGCCGTCATGAAGGGCTTCATGATCTTGTGGTTGGCAGGAGTGGCGTGGTTCGCGTCGGTCTCCGCAGGGAGGGCTGCCCCCGCCGATCCGTCACGAAACGGGGACAACGCCGTCGCGGTCGCCGCCGCTGAGGAAACGCCGCCTGCGTCCGCCGGAAGGGTCCAGTTCCAGGAGCTCGAAGACCCCGTCGAGCCGTTCGAACCGAAACGCAAACGCACGAAAGCCGATGAAGCCCGCCTGGACTCGATGGCGGCCTTCGCGCGCGGCCGCATTCTCGAAGAGCGGGAAGACTACCGCGGCGCCATCGCCGCCTACGAGCAGGCCGTCGAGTTCGATCCCACGGCGATCCCGGTCTACCGCGCATTGATCGGGCTGGCCGGCAATCTGCGGCGCGGAGATCTCGTCATCAAGTGGCTGACCAGGGCGGCCGAATCGAATCCTGAAGAATTGCAATTCGTACTGAAAGCCGTGCAGATTCTCGTCGAGACCAACAACGCGAAAGGCGCCGTGAAGATTCTCGAACGGGCGGCTGCGGTCCCGGGAATCGACCGGCATTCGCCACGCTTCCTCGACATCACACGAACGCTGTCGCTCTTGTACCTCGAACTCGAGCGACCCGACGATGCCGTCGCCGGACTCGAAGTGCTGCTCGACGCTCTCAAGAACCCCGAGGCGTATCATCTCGACGCAAAACAGCTTGCCAACCTGGCCAAAGACCTCGACTTCGAGAAATTCGGTCAGGTCTTCCTGAAAGCGAAGAAGACCGACCTGGCGCTGTCCGCATTCCGGACGGCGGCCGAATTGAAGAAGGGCAAACCTCAAACCAATCTGAGTTACAACCTGGCGCAGGTTTACCTGCAGGCGGGGCAGCCCGCCGAGGCGCTCGACGAGCTGCAGAAATACATCAGCGCTCAGAGGCAATCCAAGGGCCGGGCGGCCTACGAGCTGCTGGCGGAAATCCTGGCCAAGCTCGACAAGTCGTCGGACCTCGTCCCGCGCCTCGAATCGGCGGCCGAAAACGACTCTCGCAACACCGACCTGCAATACTTTCTGGCCGACCAGTACGCCGCCGCGGGCCGGCTCGACGACGCCGAGACGCTGTATAAGAAGACGCTCGAATCGGCCGTCGACGTGCAGGGCTATCTGGGCCTGGCGGCCGTCTATCGTCGCCAGGGGCGAGTCGAATCGCTGCTCGAAGCGCTCGCCAAAGCATGGACCGAGGCCGGCGAGCTCACGCACTTTGCCGCCGAGCTCAAGGCGATTTCCGCCGATCCGAAACTCGTCGAGAGCCTGCTGAAGCTCGCCGCAGGGGTGCTGGCGGAGCAGCCCCCGAAGGTCGAGTTCGCGAGCGCGTACATCCTGGCCAACGTGGCAGGCGAAGCAAAACAAACCGAAATCGCAGAAAAACTCTATCGCCTGCTGCTGGCTGCGCGAAAGGAAAAAGCCGAGCTGATCTATCGCGAGCTGGGCATGCATTTCGTCAAGAACCGCCAGTTCGCCGACGCAGGCAGGATCTATCTGGAAGCGGCCGACGACGACGACCTGTCGGACAGCCGCCCGCAAAACCTGCTGATGGCCACACAGCCGCTGGCGCTCGCCGGCAAGACGAAAGAGGCGCTCGAGGCGATCAATGCCGCGCAGGCCATCATTCCCAATAATCCGATGCTCCGGTATCAGGAGGCCTGGGTGTACTCGTACAGCCACCAGTACGACGAAGCCATCGAGAAGCTGGAGAAAGTCATCGCCGACTTTCCACAGCCGATCCCGCAGGTCCGCGAAATCGTCCGCCAGGCGCAGCACACGCTGTCGAACGTTCACGTGCAACGAGGCGACAATCGCAAGGGCGAAGAGATTCTGGAAGAGATCTACAAAGAGGACCCCGACGACGAACAGGTGAACAACGACCTGGGTTACCTCTACGCCGACCAGGGCAAGAACCTCGAACAGGCCGAGAGCATGATCCGCAAAGCGGTCACGGCCAAGCCCGAGAACGGCGCTTATCTCGACAGCATGGGCTGGGTGTTGTTCAAGCGGGAAAAGTTCGAAGAGGCCCTCCCCTGGCTGGAAAAGGCGGTCAAGAACCTGCAGGGATCGGGGGATGAAACCCTGTGGGACCACCTGGCCGACGTGTACGACCGATTGAATCAGCACGACAAGGCGCTGGACGCCTGGAAGAAATCGCTCGAAATGGCGGAAAAAGCCCTGCATCCCGACCAGAAGCTGATCGAGCGCGTCAAAGAAAAAATCGAAAAACAAAAGAAGTAATCTCAGGGAAATCGAATTTCGGATTTCGGAATTCTTTAGACATTCGGATTGCGTCATTTCGGAATTGCTCATGGCCGGACATTCTCATTCTGCAAACATCGCCATCCGCAAGGGGGCCAACGACAAAAAGCGCGGGGCGCTGTTCGGCAAGTTGAGCCGGGCGATCATGGTGGCGGCGCGGCACGGCGGCGGCGACCCTGATATCAATCTCAAGCTGCGCTACGCCATCGACAAGGCCCGCCAGTACAGCATGCCCAAGGACAACATCGAGCGCGCCGTCAAGAAGGGCTGCGGCGAGCTCGAAGGCGACGATCTTGCCGAAGTCGTCTACGAGGGCTACGCGCCGGCGGGCGTCGCCGTGATGTGCGACATCCTCACCGAGAACCGGAACCGCACGGCCGGGGAAATCCGCAAGATTTTCGAGGTGCACGGCGGCAACCTGGGCGCGACCAACTGCGTGGCGTGGATGTTCGAACGCAAGGGACTGTTCGTCGTTCCCGCGCAGCACGTGACCGAAGACCGGCTGATCGAGGTTGCACTCGAAGCCGGCGCCGATGATGTCCAGGCGGCCGGAAAATCCTTCGAGGTCGTCTGCGATCCGACGAAGTTCGACGCGGTCGATGCGGCGCTCAAAGCGGCCCGAATCCCCGCCGACGTGGCCGAAATCACCCGCCTGGCCGCAAACACCGTCGAGCTGGGCGAAGAAGACGCCCGCCGCGTGCTGGGCCTCGTCGGTGCGCTCGAAGAACACGAAGACGTGCAGAGCGTGACGGCCAACTACAGTATTCCGGATGAGTTGCTGGAGGCGGTCACGGCCAGTCTTTCATCGTAGTCTTGAGCGACTTTGGAGACGTCCTTGACCATCGAATTCCGCTGCCCGCACTGCGAC
>JACQFH010000130.1 GCA_016200145.1 Planctomycetia bacterium
GGAAGAGCTGGCGGCGCCGGCCGACCCGCGCGTGCTGTACTGGCTGCGTCCGCTGCTGAAGCCGGTCGACGAACAGCGACGCCAGGCCGAAGACCTGCTGTTCGTGGGCAATGCGCAGGCCCTGGGCACCGCCGACGGGGCCTGGAAAAAGCTGCTGGGGCCCGAGGACGCCGCCGGATCTCTGGCCCACGTCCGGGCGCAGAGCAAAGCCGTGGCCGACGCCCTGCACCGCCGCGACGAAGTCTGGGCCCGCTTGTGGTCGCTGGCGATGTGGCTGGACGCTGCCGAGCACAGGCAAGTCGTCGGGGCCGTCGCGCTGGCCGATCAGTTGGACAAACTGATTACAGACGTCGACACGCTCACCACGAAGCTGGAAGCGATCCATTCGGGCGAAGCACCGTCGCTCGCTGAAACGTCGGCCGCGGCGGGACAGTCGCTCGACCACCTGCTCGACGAATTCAACAAGTTGCAGAAGGGCGCGCAGCGCAGCCGCGAAGAGACCGTGGAACTGGAGAAAACAGCCTCGTTTGGGATCCTGAGCGGCCTGTTGCGGTCGCCCCTGCTGACAGGGGCCGATCGTGAATTGCTCCGCGAGAAATACGACCGTATCGTGGGCAAGCTGCACGAATCGCGGCACGAGCTGCTCAAGGCCCAGCAGGCGGGTGAACCGCAAAAAAAATCGGACGTGAACGCCGTCGGCGAAGCGCAGCGCGCGCGGCAGGTCGTCGAGAACATGCTGGCGATTCCCGCGCCGACCGACGAAGAGGCGACCTCGGCCGACGAGCGGCTGACGCGCACCGAGACGGCAATCCGCAAGGCGCTCACTGGTACGTTTGCAAAGATTCGGGACGCCGCTGCGAACAGCGAGAAAACGGCAGATGCCGATCGCGCCCCGTCCGATCCGGCGACGGCCGGCGACGAGTTGTGGCTGAAAGACGACCTGGCGCACCGCGCGGGTTTGAGCGCGGCGGACCTGGCCGGGCGACGGCGGGCGTGGTTCGTCCCGCGCCTGGAATCGCCGGCGACGCGCGACGACCGCACGTGGCAATCGCCTTCGCGGCGGCTGATGCAGTTCGACCTGGCGGCGCTGGCACTGTGGCACGCCAATCGGGCGCTGGATGATTTCTGGGGCCCCGTTCCCGGCGCCCCCGAAAAAGAACCGTATTTCGCGCGCGCCGCCCGCGATTTTCTCACGGGCCTCGACGGTGACGAAGCCGTGCGCCGTGACGCGTATTTTGCCGATCGCAGACAGGCGCTCGAAGCCAAGCTCGATCTGCGCGAGAAGTCGACGCGGCTGACGGCCAGAGTCGACGAGAAAGCCGTCGTGTTCGAGGCACAGGTGGCCGAGCGCAAGCAGACGGCGGCCGTCACCGGTTCGGCCGGCGCACCCGCGGGGACGGCGGCAGTGTTCGTCGTGCGGCGCAGCGGCCGCGAGCTGGAGCGCGGGCTGTGGTACCAGGACCGAGAGCACCGCGACGTGTGGCGGCAGGGTGTACTGCTTCCGGCCGACGCGGCGCAGAAACCGGCGGAGTTCACGATCCTCAAAGAGGTGACGGCCGGCGGCCGCGAACCGCGGAAACTGGCGGCCCGCGCCCTGTATCGCGGGCACATGTCGAGCGACGCCGACGCGGCCGCGTCGTTCGATGCGCAGATGCGATTCGTGCGGCCGATCGAACCGGTCGCCGTGAACGCCCTGCCGCCCGAAATCCGGCTGAAAGGCAGCCGGCACGCGGTGACCGAGCTGATGTTTATCGTCGACGCGTCGGGCTCGATGACCGAAAACCTGGCGGGCAAAGAGACAAAGAACGTCGCCGAGCAGAAATGGACGCTGGCGAAAAGCGCCATGCGCACGATTATGAGCGAGCTGGTGGCGCGCCAGAGCGAATGGGACGCCAACG
Source organism: Planctomycetia bacterium (assembly GCA_016200145.1). Classification (GTDB taxonomy): domain Bacteria; phylum Planctomycetota; class Planctomycetia; order Planctomycetales; family Planctomycetaceae; genus JACQFH01. The sequence continues at coordinate 1,899 of JACQFH010000130.1, forward strand.
ACGAAGAGTGGCGTGCCGGTCTGATGGTGTACGGCCACCGCGTCGTGTGGCTGAACCGGATCGGTAACCCGCAATACAATGTGCGCGCGACCGAAGAAGAACGGCAGCAATGGGCGGCGAACCAGGTCCTGCCGCACACCGACGTGGAGCTCTTGGTCGATCTCAAGCGGTTCGATGCGGATCTGGGCGAGCGGATCAACACGGCGCTCAATCGGGCCAGTCCCTGCGGCCCCACGCCGCTGTATTATTCGCTGCGCGAGGCCGTGAAAGTCTTCGAGAGGGTACCGCCCAACCCGGGCGAGCAGCCCAGCCGGCACATCATTCTCGTGACCGACGGGGTGAACAACCCCATGCCCCCCCCTGGCGGCGTCGACGTCGTGCCGGGCGCCCTGCAGGCCGCGCTGCGGACTTTCAAGCAGACGCACCAGAACTCAGCGATCACGGTCGACGTGGTGTATTTCGGTCTCGTCGGCGAGGGTGAACGGAATGCGATCCCGGGGCTGAAGAATTTCGTCAACGAGGCCAACGACCTGGCTGCCTCGCGGCCGGGCGAAAAAATCGACCACATGCACATGGCCGCCAGCCCCGAGAACTTGATTTACAGCGTGAGAATGGCCGTCGAGCGCAGCCGCCTCAAATATCGCGTGGTTCGCGCGGGCACGCCGCCCGCGGCAGACGGCTTCCAGCCGGCCAACTCCACCTGGACGGCGCCGGCGCAGGGCGCGCTGCCTGATTCGTTCACGGTCCAGATCGAGGGATCGCCCGAAACATTTCAGGACGTGCGGCTGGAGGGGGGCGAGGCGCTGCGGCTGCTGTTCAAGAAAGACAAGCTGGAATTCGAGCCGCAGCCGCCCGAGAAAGGCCTGCTCAAGCGCCTGACCGCCGGCTCGGGACGATCACGGGTGTACGTGCACCCGTTCGTGCCTGCCAGCGGCAGCGACGACGTGCTGTTCAAATACGGAGTGCAGTTTGTCGAAAACTCGCGATTCACGCCGCGCCCCATCGATTTCTGGGCCGAGGTCACGCCGGTCCGCCAGGATGAAGACGGCACGTCGCATGACGGCGGCCACGAGCCGGCGGTGTTCTTCGATCGTTCATTTGCGCCGGCCCAGCGAATGCCTGTGCTGCAGTTCAAGTTTCCGCGTTGGCCGGCGCAGGCCAATGCAGCCCGCGTGAAACTGTGGATCAGGTTTCCGGACGCGCGCGGGCGATCGCCGGTCGATCCGCAGCGGCTGAAATATCGCGACGTGCAGAAATCATCGGCGGCGGTGGACGGAGGCTACAAGCTGGCCGATTTCCCCGTCGCATTGCGTGTTTCAGAAGCCGGTCTGGGGAATGGACGCGTGCTGATCACCGTTGCCGAACAGCAGCTCGACGACGGCCGGCCGCGCGACTGGTGCCGCATCGAGCTTTCGGCCCGGGCAGACGCGGTGACGCGGCGCTACTTTCTGGGGGAACGCCGGGCCGACCACGTGTTCGAATTCCAGGATGGAAAAAGGCCCGACCCGGGCGAGCTGGAATTGCTGGTGACGCCGGCGGCCGTGCTGAAAGACAACGCGTTGCAAATTCCGTCCGACGAAGACGAAATCCGGCCGGTGCCGGTGACTCCGCCTTCGGCGGGCGACCCCGCCCCGAATTGATCGGATCAGGACCGGACACGGTGTCGGCGCTGAAAAAAAAGAAAATTCACGCAACAATTTCTCTGCCGCCGCGACAACTGTGATGTCCGCGGCAGACAAGCCACGACGAACAGGCGGCCGGAAGGGATTGAGACACACGGGACAAGCCCCTCGGCAGGGCGGCGGCAACCGGCCAAAATCGCCGTAAGTTCCATACTCATCAAGGCGTTCGGAAAAATCTCTTTTCACTCGGAGGATCTCATGGCTGGTTACATCAAGTTCGACGGAATCGACGGAGAAGTTCAAGACAAGGACCACAAGAACTGGACCGAGATCGAATCGTTTTCGCTCGGGATCCACAAGCCCACGGTTTCCGGTGCGACCGGCTCGTCCCGGCGCCGCGGCGACGAGGAAGTTTCCGACATGTCGGTCACGAAACTCGTCGATAAGACGAGCCCGAAACTCGAAGAAGCCTGCTGTAACGGCAAGGTCTTTCCGAAGGTGACGATCCATTGCACGGCGTCCTACACCGATGGCGGCCGCGTTACGTACCTGGCTTACGAGCTGGAGCACGTGCAGGTCACCTCTTACAACATCAACGGCCACGCGCAATCGGAACAGGTTCCGGGCGAACAGTTGTCCCTGAACTTCGAGAAGTTCAAGGTGACCTACACCGAGAACGACGAGAAGGGCAAGAAGAAGGGGAACGTCGAGATGACGTGGAACAACATGGAAGGCAAGAAGTAGCCGAAACGGCGTCCCCCGTTTCCCCTCTCCGCGCCGGAGAGGGGCGGGGGCCGTGCCGCCGGAACCGGCAATCGCCGGTTTCTTCGTGCTTGTCCCGTCTCGGGACCGGGGCTCGCGGGCTCCGGTCCCGAAACGTCGTCCGGGCGGCGGCCCGCCCGCAACGATGTCTGCCGCCGCTCTTCGAACGAGGTCTCGATCATGGCCATTGCAGTTGCCCAGAAGACGCGCCGGCTGAACTTCGCCGTGACGTCGAAGAAAGAAAACGATCTCGTCCTGCACGGATTTCAGGGGCACGAAGAGATCTCGCGGCTGTCCTGGTTCGATCTCGACCTGCGATCGCACGACCTGAAGACCGATCCGAAGTCTCTCGTCGGGCACACCGTGACGTTTCATGTGAAGTACCACGACGACTCGCCGCGCGTCTTCAGCGGCTACATCAGCCAGTTTTCGGCCGGGCCGATCGTCGACGACAAAGATGGCCCGCAGGACGATCGCACCTGGCGGCATTACCATGCGCGGGTCGTGCCGTGGCTGTGGTTCCTGACCCGCAAATCGAATTGCCGGATCTTTTTTCAGAAAACCGTCAAGGAAATCATCAAAAAGGTCTTTGACGACGCCGGGTTCAACGGGCACTACGACGACAGCAAGCTCGACGGCAAGTACCCGAAGCGCGAGTATTGCGTGCAGTACCGTGAGACCGATTTCAATTTCGTGTCGAGGCTGATGGAAGAAGAGGGGATCTTCTATTTCTTCCAGCACAGCAAAGATGGCAAGCACACGCTGGTGCTGGGCGACAGCGACAAACCCTGGTCGGACGCCGAAGACGTCTACACCGACCATTCCGGCGGGCACAAGGTCACCAGCTACGAATACTTTTCGCAGTGGGAACACACCTGCGAATTTCGGTCGGGGAGCTGGGCGCAGACCGACTACGATTTCAAAACGCCGTCGAAGCTGCTGGGCGTTCCCGTGCCCACGCATTTCCAGGTCAGCGCCGGCGAGATCAACAACCAGAAGTTCGAGCTGTACGACTACCCGGGTTTTGTGGACGTTCACGACGGCGAAGACAAGATCGAAGCCGGCAACCGCCTCACGACGCTCCGCATGGAAGAAGAAGAAGCGGGGCACAACGTCGTGCATGGGGCGAGCGAATACCGCTCGCTGGGACCGGGCGCGCGGTTCAAGATCGGGCCCAAGCACCGGGCCCACGACAGCGAGGCCCAGAAACAGTTCGTCGTCACCTCGATCCAGCACATCGCCACCGAAACGACGCATTATGGATCAGGTTCGGAGGGGGGCGGCGGCCAGGACTATCACAATTCGTTCACCTGCATGCCGGCCAAAGAAAAATTCCGTCCGGCACGCCTCACTCCCAAGCCGGTGGTGCATGGATCGCAGACGGCGCGCGTGGTGGGCCCCGACGGCGAAGAGATCTACTGCGACGAATTCGGCCGTGTGAAGGTCGAGTTCTTCTGGGACCGCGCGGGGTTCCAGGGGGAGCGCCCGGAAGTCCGATCGTGCTGGATCCGCGTGGCCAACAACCTGGCCGGCAAGCAATGGGGGTTTGTGGCCGTTCCCCGCGTCGGGCAGGAAGTCGTCGTCGAATTTCTGGAAGGGGATCCCGATCGGCCCTTGATCGTGGGGAGCGTCTATAACAAAGAGCAGAAGTTGCACTATTCCCTGGCCGAAGGGGCCGACCGCGACAAGAACAAGACGAAGACGTACCTCATTACCAACAGTTCGCCGGGGGGCAAGGGCTTCAACGAGCTGATGTTCGACGACAAGGCCGACCACGAGCAGGTGTTCGTGCACGCGCAGAAGAACATGGATGTGCGCGTCCGCAACGATTCGAAAGAACGAATCTACGGCAACAGGCACCAGATCATCGGTTGGGAAGACGAAGGAAAAGAAGGGGGCAACCAGTACGAACTGGTGCACAAAGATAAGCACTTGCACATCAAGGGGAACCACGCCGAGAAAATCGAAGGCGACATGCAACTGACGATCGGCGGCGGCAAGGGAGGCAACCTCGACCTGGTGGTCGACAAGAATCGGGCCGAGATGGTTTCCGGCAACGACAACCGGCACGTGAAACTGAGTCTGAATGAGAAGGTCGACGGCAGCGTCTCCATGGACGTGGGGATGAGTCAGAACACCAAAGTGGGCATGATCAGCGCCCTCGAGGCGGGGCAGACGGTTCACATCAAGTCGGGTATGACGCTGGTGCTGGAAGCGGGTGTGCAGCTTTCGCTGAAGGTGGGGGGGAGTTTTGTCGACATCAGCCCGTTAGGGGTCTGCATCACCGGGCCGATGGTGATGATCAACGGCACTGGTAGCGCGCAAGCGCAAGCGTTGTGAGCCGGGGACGTGAGTCCCCGGGTGCGCGTGTTGTGAATGGCGACGTCGTTGGAAAAGACGGCGCTTGAGTAAAGGCTGATTATCCGTTACGGTAAACCCGCTACGGTAGCCGTTCGGCCGTTTCGTCGAGTTCAACGCACACCGCGAGAACCATCCAGAACTCCAATGCGCGTCGTACTGGAAGTCGTGTCGGGACCGTTCAAGGGTCGCAAAACGGTTCTGGGAACCAACGACAGTCTTTCGATCGGTCGCTCAGACTGGGCCCAGTTGGTCTGCACCTATGACGATCGCATGTCGCGCGTGCACTTCAAGTTGCGCAGCGACGAAATGGGCTGCTACCTGATCGACCCTTCCAGCCGCAATGGGACGTTCGTTAACGGCATGCGGGTCACCGACTGCATGCTCCGCGACGGTGACCGGATCAACGCCGGGATGACCGATTTCGTCGTCGAAATCGAAGGGGATTCCCCCGAACAGGCCCGGACGATGACGGGGACGTCGTGGGTGCCGAAGGACGTCGATTCGGTGTTGCAGAAATCGACGCAGCAGCGATTGAACGTACACTACACAATCGAGCCGTGCGATTCGCATTTGACGCTGTATCGCGGGGAAATTGCCGCGCTTTCGCCGGCCAAGCTCGCGCTGGTGATGCGGCTCATGCATCCCTTGCACATCATCGTCGATCTCAAACGCCTGGGAATGCCGTTACCAGAGGGCCTGGGGGAGCCGCAGTACCTGTTCGACTGGCTCGATCCGCTGGCGGCGAAGGCGGCCTCTCCTATCCTGATTTCGCCCGCAGCCGACAACGACGCCTGGAAACCGCTTGTCGACGAAGGCTGGGGGCAGGATGCCGTCGTGTGCCTGTTCTCGAAGCTTCCGACGGCCGATCTGGTGGCGCACTGGCGCACAATCTGCCGCGGCAAGTCGGGTGGGCACCCGGCGGTGTATGGTTATTGCTGGCCGTCGGTGTTGGCGCCGGTGCTGACGCACTCGCCAGCCAGCCAGGTCTCGAAGCTGATGACCGGAATCGAGTGCGTCCTGGTTGAGTTCCCGGATCTGCCGGAAACATGGCAACTGTTTGGCGACGCGATGCTGGCCCAGGCGCTTAACAAGTTCGGTTTTACTCCCCCGTTGCCTCCCGGCACGCCGGGCACAGAGCCGGTGAACCTGCCGGGGACCGCGGCGCCGGGGACGCCGGCTTCGGGGAGTTCGAGCTCGAAGAAGTGAGTACTCAGTACGCCTGCTTTCGGGAAATTGACTTCTTGAATTTCATTCCATTTTCCGGTCAACTGTTGCTGGAACGGCACGAGAATGGAATTGCGGTTGATGCCATGAAATCTGAATGAGCTGAATGCCGATGCCTCCCGCTGCACGAATCACCGATATGCACGTTTGCCCCATGGTCACGCCGGGGGTCCCGCCGATCCCCCATGTGGGGGGGCCGGTTTTGAAAGGCGACCCGACGGTCTTGATCGGGTTTTTGCCGGCCGCCCGCGTCGGCGATACTGCATTCTGCGTCGGTCCGCCCGACGCGATCGTGAAGGGGTCGACCAGTGTTCTGATCAGCTACATGCCGGCCGCCCGCATGGGGGATACGACGGCGCACGGGGGGACCATAGTGCTGGGATTGCCGACGGTGATGATCGGGGGCTGAAATGCGCAGCACGTGCTGCGCTGGACGACACGACATCCAAACGCGACGGGAGGGGCCCATGATTCCCGCAGTCCATCCGGCCGGCGCTACGACCGCGGCCAATTTGAGCGGCGCGGCGTGGTGGCAGGCGAACCAAGCGAAGTTTCCCAACAGCGAGTCGGTCGACGACCTGGCCATGCCGTTTCGCGAATCGGTCAGGCAGTTCCTCGCCGCGCTGGCTGTGGCCGGCGCGCGAGTGACAATCGATACAACGCGGCGGAACAAGCAGCGGGCCTACCTGATGCACTCCAGTTGGGGGATCGCGCACGGCCAGATCAGCCCGGCAAAGGTTTCCGCCGAGCCGGGGGTGAATATCGTCTGGGACCATGGCAACCTGGCCGCGTCGCGAACGGCGGCCCAGCAGATGGTGAACCTGTTCCACATGGCGTATGATGCAGCGCTGAATTCGAACCACATCGCCGGGAATGCGATCGACATGACGATCACGTGGGTCGGGAAGATGAAGATCAAGAACAAGGCCGGGCACGTGGTGGAAATCGGCGCCCCGTTCGACGGCGCGCACAACGCGCACCTGCACACGGTGGGCGCGGGTTACGGCGTGAAAAAACTGCTGAAAGACCCCCCGCACTGGTCGGTGAATGGGCATTAGGTGCTGGCGGTTCTCTGGAACTAACTGGGCTGCAAAACAATCATGAGCGCAACATATGCGGGAGCGTTGGGATCGACGTCAAATTCGCCGATCATCGACGAAGAGACAAATTGCATTAACCGTTCGTGGACGACTGGCCCGATCTGCGCGACGCGCGATCCGAACACGCTCGATAGGGCAGGCTACGTCTGGGATGCCTGGGAACTGGCCAAATCTCGATATGCTGCTGGCGCGATCATCGATCAGACGGAACGAGAGTTTTACGAACTGATTCGGGGGACGCTGCCGGGCGTCGTCGTCGCATTCGCCGCCATCATCAGCACGACCGTCATCGGTGGGCTGATTGGCCTTGCGATAGGAGGCAACTTCGTCGCCGGCGCGACCATCGGACTCGTTGTTGGGCTGGCGATCTTTCGGGGAGTCGGCCTGGGATTTCTACTGGTTTATCTCGCAGAGCACGTTGCTGACATCGGCCTGCAATTATGGACCGGCGCGAGGATTGCGTGGGATTCGCGCGGCGGCGGGGCCATCGACATTGCCGCGAAAGAAATGGCGAAGGCCATCGGCATCTTTTACGCTGCCGTCATTCAGGGGTTCGTCATGTTCCTGACCGCGGCGATTGCCGAGGAATCGTTCGGGGCAGCCTTGAAAACGCTCAAGAATTCGAAATTCATTCAACAGTCGGCGAGCGTTGACGCGTGGATTGCAAAGAATCTGCCACGATTAAGCAAAAAGTACTCCAGTTCCACGAACGAGACCGTCGTCGCCGGCGAAGCGTCGCCGACAACCGAAGCGCCTTTGAAAGTGCAAATCGAATGGTGGTTTGATTACATGAATAAGCTGGAATTGCGGGCACCGCGCGATCGCGGAATGCTCTGGTCAAAGCTGGCGACGGGTGACGCGGCGCCCGCAATGGCGAGAAAATTGGCGCAGCAGCACAACCTCGAGTGCCTGGAAACGCTGTTGGACCGCACTGAATTCCAGGCAATCTATGATTCCCAGTTTACGAAAGCCGACAAAGAAGCAACATTCAAAATCTGGCAGAGTCTCTCTGCGAAGTACGCATCCAATCTCGAGGGGCGCGTCACGGTTTTCATTGATAAGGCCAAGTTCAACGCGGCCATCGCCAAGGCGGGGACCGGTGAAGCGATTCCTCCACTCAACCTTGCGGGTGAAGCCGGAGCGAAGATCGTCAACGAATTCTGGGCCAAGAAGCTTCCCTTCCTGTCCGGCGAATTTGACGTGATCACTGATATCATGATTCAGAACAACAAAGTGACGTCGGTCGTTGCGATTGACGTTGCCACCGACGAAGTCGTATTCGTGATGTCAGCGGATGTTGTTCGCGCCGCCGCGAAATCCGGCCCGCATTAATCCGACCATGCCCCGCTGTGAGATGGACGTGCCGGCAGCTACGAGATCATGAACCTCTTGCGCGGACTTGTCGCGGTCGTGGTGCGCCCAGGCGCGATCCGCCTTGCACACTATCGCCGCCTCGTGCCGCGGATCGGCGCGATGGAAGGGGCGCTGGCGGCGGAATCCGACGCGCAGCTCACCGAGCGCGCGCTGGCGCTGCGGTATCGTGCCCAGTGCCGCGAGCCTCTTGAAAAGCTCGTCGTCGAAACGTACGCGCTTGTTCGCGAGGCGGCGCGGCGGACGATCGGCTTACGGCACTACGACGTGCAGATCCTGGGGGGGCTGGCTCTGTTCAACGGCGGAATCGCCGAGATGCAGACCGGCGAAGGCAAGACGCTCGTGGCGACGCTGCCCCTCGCGCTGCGGGCCCTGGGGCGCAAAGGGGCGCTTCTGGCGACGGCCAATGATTATCTCGCCGCCCGCGATGCCGAGTGGATGGGGCCGGTTTACCGGCAGTTAGGGCTCACGGTCGGCGTTGTTACGGCGGGCGTGCCGCGCGACAAACGCCGCGAGGCGTACGCCTGCGACATCACGTACGGCACGGCCCGCGAATTCGGGTTTGATTTTCTGCGCGACCGGCTGGCGCAGCGCGAATCGGGCGAGAGCCCGCTGGCCTGGCTGGGCGGGTGGACCCCCGCCGAATCGGACGCCGGCGGCGGTGATGCGGAGCAGTCGCTGGTGGGCTCTCGCCATTCGACGGCCAACACGGTGCAGCGGCCGCCGCATTTCATTCTCGTCGACGAGGCCGACAGCCTGCTCATCGACGAGGCCCGGACGCCGCTGATTCTGAGCGGCGGAGCGCCCGAAACGGCGCCGGTCACCGCCGCCGGCTGCCGCTGGGGCGCGCTGATTGCCGATCAGTTCGTCGAACGCGAACATTTCGAGTTCAACGAAGAACGGTTGCGCCTGGCGCTGACTGCCGCCGGTCGCGACAAGCTGCGATCCATTCCCGCTCCGCGCGAGCTCGACGGGCTGAAGATGTTCGCGCTGTACGAGTTCGTCGAGCGGGCGATCCTGGTGACGCACAAATTTCACCGCGACCGGCAGTACGTCGTCCGCGACGGCGAAGTCGTGATCGTCGACGAGTTCACCGGGCGCATCAGCGAGGGGCGCCGCTGGCAGGCGGGGATCCACCAGGCGATCGAGGCCCGTGAAGGGGTCAAGATCACCCACGAGACGCAGGCCATGGCGCGCATTACCGTCCAGGACTTTTTCCTGCGATTTCCCCACTTGGCGGGTATGACCGGCACGGCCCTGCCGGCGGCGCGCGAGCTGAAACAGCTTTATCGCCTGCGCGTCGTTCCGATTCCGACGCACCGGCCGTCGCGGCGCGAGCGGCTTCCTGATCGCGTGTTCGAATCCGCAGACGACAAATGGGGCGCCGTCGTGGCCGAGGCAGCGGCCCTGCAGGCCCGCGGACGACCGCTGCTGATCGGGACGCGGTCGATCGAGCTTTCGGAGCACCTGTCGCGCCTGCTGACGCGTGCCGGCGTCGAGCATGCCGTGCTCAACGCGCGCGACCCCGCCGGCGAGGCGGAAATCGTGGCCCACGCGGGGACGATCGGCAAAGTGACCGTGGCGACCAATATGGCCGGGCGCGGCACCGACATCGAGCTCGGCGATGGCGTGGCCGAGTTGGGGGGCCTGTGCGTAATCGGCACCGAAATGCACGATTCGGCGCGGATCGACCGGCAGCTCGCCGGACGCTGCGGCCGGCAGGGAGACCCCGGGTCGTTTCAGCAGTTCCTGTCGCTGGAAGATGATCTCTTGCGGACAGCATTCGGCGAAGAATCCGCGGTCGCGCTGGCGGCACGGGAAGCGGCCGCGCTGCGGAGCGATCCCAAGGGCGCCGCGCCGCGGATCGCGAGGCATTTCGCCAAAGCGCAGCGCCTGGTCGAACGCCGCCAGCGCCGCGACCGCGTGCAATTGCAGCACTATGAAGCCCGCCGCCACCGCATGCACCGCGAAATGGGCCAGGACCCATATCTCGATTCGCCTGAGTGACCGCTGTAGCCGAAGTCGCCAGACTTCGGGACGTGCCATCGTGGCCGACGCTGCCCGCGTCGGCGAATTTCACAGTCCAGCGTGACGCGGCGAGATTCGCACTGATTCACCGCTCGCCACAAGCTTGCCGGCGAGCTCTGGGACGGCAAGCGCTCGCGTCGAGTTGCCGACGCTGGCAGCGTCGGCCACGGGCAAATTGGCCTTTCTCGGCGATCCCGGATTTGTTATTCCCCCGTGGCTCCTGTGATTTGGCTGCTGTTGACGCGGCAGTATTCGGCCAGATGTCGCCTGTTCGTCGATTGGTCGAGGAGCCAATCTTATGCGAGTGGTCAATATCGTTATCACCGTTGCGCTCGTCATCACGGCGTCGGGCCTTCCGCAAGACGTTCCGGCAGATGATGGCAACCCACCCGCGCCGCGTCTGCAGGATGATCAGTCGCTGCAGTTTTCCGGCGAACCTCTGGCGGCGATTCGGATCGAGGGGAACGACCAGGTTCCGAGTGAACGCATTCTGCAATGGATCGAGACGCAGGTCGGCGAGCCGCTGAGCCGCCAGCAGTTAAAATCCGACGTTCGCCGCTTGCTGGAGCAGCGGCTGTTCCTGGATATCGAACCGCGAATCGTCCGCAACGAACAGGGGCCGGTCCTCATCATTCGCGTCCGGGAACGGCCACTTGTGAAGCGAATTTCGTTTTCGGGCAATCGTGTGCTTACCGATCAGAACTTACTTGAGACGGCCGAAGACTCCGGATTGAAAGTCGGCGGCGGCTATGCTGTGAAAACGAATCGCGAAGCGGTAATTCAAATCGTCCAATACTATCAGTTCAGTGGATACCCCCACGCGACCGTCAAGCTCGAATCCGGTGGATCGCAAGAGGACCGCGAAGTCGCGTTCAGGATCGACGAGGGAGCGTTTGTTTCCGTCAACAAGATTGCCATTTCAGGTAACAAGGCGGTCGACGAAAACGTTCTGCGGACCCATTTGAGATCGTCCGAGTCGGGTCTCGGGGACGGCAATCCGTATCGTCGCGTTTGCATAAACATTAGTGTCGCGCAGCTCAAATTCTTCTATCACGACCTGGGGTTCTGCGATGCGCAGGTTGATTGTCGTGAGCGATTCACTGAGGATGGGACGCAAGTCGAATTAACGTTTGAAATTGACGAGGGAAAACCATTTGACGTGCGTTTCATCTCGATTGATGGAGAGTTGGCACTCGAAGAAGCAGAGCTGGAATTGGGAATGCGGCTTCGTGAGAATGCGCGCTATGAAAAGCGGCTGGTCAATCTTGATCTCGAGAAAATGCTGGCACAGTATGCCCTGGCTGGTCATGCCTTCGCCCAGATCGAGCCGCACGTGACCTGCGTCGAGGGTAAAAACCAATGCGATGTGAGGTTTTCAATTCGCGAAGGAAAAAAGATTCCGGCAGGCGCCCGGGACGAACCGCCGGGTGCGAACCAGCCAACGACAGGACCTGTCACGGCAAATCGCACGGGCATTCTCAAGGGGAAGCAGCCCGCCGTTGAAATGGAGAGCTTGCGCTCTTTAGACGCGTTGACGTTTGCAGGGGTCAAGTCATTCGACGAGCGCGAACTCCGCGCCGAATTGAAGAGGGACTACGAAATTGCCGTCGCGGGGCGGCCGGGAACCGAATTGCCTGAGTTTCTGGCGACGATTGAGCGGCAGATTCGAGAGGGATTCCGGCACGCGGGCTTTCCCGATGTCAAAGTACGTGCGGCTGTGCAGGCGGCGGCAAAGACGATCGAGGTGCGAGTCGACGAAGGACTGCGTTATAAGTGCGGCGATGTCGCGGTCGTCGGGGTGGCGCATGTCTCTCGCGAGGCGATTGTAAAAGCGGTCACCGAATTCAGCAGACGATTCCGCCTGCGATGGAAGTTGGGCGAATCGGCGCCGTTCGACGACGCTACGAAGTCGCAGCTACGCGAACGCATTGAAGTGGCCTTCGCCGAGAACGGCTATGACCGACCGCAATTCGACGTCGCCGTCAAGCGCGAGGGAAATCACACGGCGACTCTGGCAGTGAAAATCGGTTCAGAGGGCCCCCAATCCGTCGTGGGGAGAATTGAAATCGACGGACTGCAGCGAGACAGCCGGGAAGAATTCTTGAAATACCTTGAATTGCGCCCTGGAATGACCTGCGAGAACCGGTTTGTAAATCGGATCAAGGCAAGACTTCGAGACTCCGGAAGGTATCTGTCAAACCGGGTCGTCGTCGCCGAGCCCGAATTGCCTTTCAGAGATGTAAGTCGTGAAGTCTACAACGTACACATCACAGTGCGCGAATACACCGATGCGCCCTCCCTGGCGGATGACGTCTCTGCCGTCGAGCGTGCCCTGCTGAAACTCCGCGCCTGGCTCGACCGATGGTCGCAGGGAACGACCGAGAAAGACGTGGTGTTGACCTATTCGTACCGCTCGGAGGATTTCACGCGGCCGGGCGTACATTATTCCGGCCGCATGGTCATTTCGCCCCGGAACGGCCAGTCGCTGACGTGCGTGGCGACGGGGCGCGACGGCCGGCGGCTGATCGACCTGGCGGCCTTCTCGGACGAACGTCGGATCCTGATCGGCAATCTGCTGCGCGGTGCAACAGTCGAGTTTCCCAATTCAGGTGAAGATCAACTACGGTTTACGGTGGGAGGCGATGCAGCCAGTGAGAAAACACTCGAGCGAGGAGATGCCCAGAAATTCCGAATCAACCTCGGATGGAATTTGAGATCGCATCGCGACAAGCGATCGCCTGCGGTCAAAGTCGTGACGGATTTTGCGCCGGTTTTTATGCTCTCGCTCGCCCATTCCGGCGAATCGCGAGGGACGATTCATGACGGGATTTGCGAATTCACGGACGAGAACCTGCACCTGAAATTCGAAGCCGACACAGGAAGGTTAATCGAGCTGCGGCGCGACGAGGTGGAATACGATGGCGTCGCGTTCGTGGTAACAACGTCGAAAGATGCGTTTCAACAGGAGGTTGCCCGACTGGAGGCGTCTTTCTCTCGCGCGTCCAGAGAATATGACCGGAATTCGCCCTGGAAATCGCTGGCCGAGTTCGCGGTCGAGGAATGGCTCGACGGTATCGGCGGCGATGCCCGTCCCGGCGATCTTGAGTCGCTGCGGGTGCTGCGGAAACTGATCGAGCGCTGGTCGCCTCCGGCGCTCTCTGAGTTGCTGGCGGCGGCTGAAGGGCCTGTGCATGACCGCGATGACCCGTTCTGGATTCCGACGCACATTGTGGGGTTCGGCCTGGCGGACTGGCAGTCCGGAGATTCCCGGCTGCGGCGGAATCTGATTGGGCAACTCGCACTGCCGTTGCTGCAGGAATTTCTGCCTGCCAGAGGGTGGTGGCAGCTTGTCGGGCGCGATCTGGTGCTCATGTGGCCCGGTCAAAGCACGAATTTCAGCGTCAATCTGGCGGACGTTGCCGATTCTGCGGAAATCGGGCCGCTCGGTGAATGCCTGCTGGCGACGCTGTCGCCGTACGTCGGCAAGGATGTCGGCGAATCGGCAGGATTGGCCGGCTTGCGGCGACTGTCGACAGCGGCTTTTCGCCGTGACTACGAGCCGCTCCTGGCGCAGGATTCGTGGCTCGGGCGTTGGTTTGTCTCGCTGGCCGAGGCTGTGCGGTCACTCGACGAGTCTGAGATTCGCGCGCTGTGCCGCCTGTTGCCCGCCACGGCACCTCGCGAGCAAATTGCCACAGCCCTGCTGGAGCTGAAGGCCGATCCCCGCACGCCGATCGTGCGGGCCTTGTCGGCAGCGCTCGACAGGTTGTGGCTCGACGTCTTGCGCACGGAGCTTTCGGCGACACTGCGAGGACTTGCCGTGCGAGCAATTGCCAGTCGCCTGCCTCCCGGGTTCTTCGACGACGACAAGGCGGACGTCGTGCCGGTTGCCGGTGAGCTCTACTTGCCGGCTGCCGGCGAGCTCGATCCGTAACCAGCCTGGAAAGCAGGCCTGCGTGCGCGGACGGTGATTGGACAATTGCACAGGTCACCGGTATTATCGGGCGAGTGTCACGTCGAGGAGTTTTAGGCAAGCGACCGCGTGCGCCAGGGACGGTGTCACGTGCCTGGCGAGCCGTCACGAAGACCCATCCATGAACCTGCCTGCCCTGCGACGGGTCGAACACGGACGTTTCCCGGCCGGCAGTACCGCGCGATACTGAACTGAAATGCCGACGCCCCCTGTTCTCGATTTTGACGCTCTGCTGGCGCCGATTTCGGACGATCAACCGACCGGCGTCAATCTGAAGACCGACCCGAAATCGGGCGAGCTGTATCACAAGATCAAGCGCGAGGCTGACTTATCGCGCACCTCGGAACGCCTGCTGCGGGTCGCCGAGCGCAACGAAGACGGGTCGGTCAAAGACAAGATCGACCCGCCGGTCTGGCCGTCGGTCGTCGAACAGTCGATCCGCGTGCTCACCGAAACGTCGAAAGACCTGTGGATCACGGCGTGGCTGATCGAGGGGTTGGCGCGGCAGGACGGGTTTGCCGGCCTGCGCGACGGATTTCGGCTCGTGCGGGAACTGTCGGAACGCTACTGGGAGGGCCTGCACCCGCCGCTCGATGAAGACGACGTGGCTGAAGGGGAGTACACTGCGACGATTCAGCTTTCGCGTCTGGTGGGGGGCGAGACGGAAGGGACGCTGGTCGGGCCGATCCTGCAGATTCCGATCGTCAGCAGCAGCAAGCACGGTGAATATTCGAGTGCCGACTATCTGCTGGCGGAAGACCTGGAACAAATGACCGACCCGGTGGCACGACAGAACCGGATCGACGCCGGCGCCGTGACCCTCGCCCAGTTCGAGCCCGCTGCCGACGAGACGCCGGCCGAGTTCTATCAAAACCTGCTCGAAGACGTTTCGGAGTGCATTGATGAGTACCGCAAGATGGGCGACCTGCTGGTCGAGAAATGCGTCGATGCCGACGGCAACCAGTTGGCTCCCACGGTTTCGCAGACAGAACGCCTGCTCGACGAGTGCCGGGAACGGATCAAATACGTCTCGCGGAACGTGCTGGCGACCGACGAGGAAGGGGCAGGCGAAGACGCGGCGGCCTGCGGCGCCGGCGCGGCGTCAGGAACCGTGGGGAATCGTGAAGCGGCATTTCGCGAGCTGCTGAAAATCGCCGACTTTTTCAGCCGGACGGAACCGCATTCGCCGGTCTCGTATGCGCTCAGGCAAGTGGTGTCGTGGGGGCGGATGTCGCTGCCCGAATTGCTCGCCGAGTTGATCGAAGAACCGGGCGTGCGCGACACGCTGTTCAAACGGACGGGCATTCCGCGGCCCGAATCGAACGAGCCGGCGAGCTCATAGGCGAAAGGGTGGATTGTCGCGGCGGGCGATGGTAGATTGTCGGGTAATCAACTTCTGGAAGGCGCGGGTCTCGCGCGATTCCTGGTTCTTCAAGGGAGCTGACACATGGGTTCCGAAAGTGTGCATCAGAAGCTCACTCGCGTCCGTAAGCCGCGAGTCCACATCACTTACGAAGTCGAAACCGAAGGGGCCGAAGAGGTCAAGGATCTGCCGTTCGTGGTGGGCGTCATGGGAGATTTTTCGGGCGACCCGACTTCGAAGCTGCAGCCCCTGAAGGACCGCAAATTCGTCGGCATCGACCGCGACAACTTCAACGAAGTCATGCAGCGCTCGACGCCGGGACTGAACTTCCGGGTCGAAAACACCATGACGGGGGACGGCAGCGAACTGCCCGTGCAGCTCAAGTTCAACTCGATGGAGGACTTCGAGCCGGCCAAGGTGGCGCAACAGATCGAGCCGCTCAAGAAGCTGCTCGAAACCAGAGACAAGCTGCGCGACCTGCTCACCAAAGTCGATCACAGCGACAAGCTCGAAAACATTCTCGAGCAGGTTCTGCACAATACCGACGACCTCGCGAAGCTGGCGTCCGAGCTGGGCATCAAGACCGACGGCAACAAGGAGGATAAATAACCATGGCTGCTGAAAAAGCTGCAAAGGCGCAGGCACAGGCCGAAACCACCACGACCAGTTTGCTCGACCAGGCCATCGGGGCGACGCGGCAGACGCCGCGAAATGAAGCCGAAGACATGATCCGGGCGCTCGTCGAGGAAGTAAATAAGGGCACGATCTCGGTCGGCAAAGATGTGACGCGCACGATCAAGTCGGGGATCGCGGCCATCGACGCCGTCGTCTCGAAGCAGCTTGCCGCCGTCATGCACTCGCCGAGATTTCAGAAGCTGGAAGGCACCTGGCGGGGCCTGAATTACCTGGTGATGAACAGCGAGACGGGCACGCAGCTCAAGATTCGGGTGATGAACATCAATAAGGACGACCTGAAGAAAGACCTCGAAAAGGCCATCGAGTTCGATCAGAGCCAGACGTTCAAGAAGCTGTACGAAAACGAATTTGGCACGCCCGGCGGGCAGCCGTACGGGGCGCTGATCGGCGATTACGAATTCAGCCAGCATCCGGAAGACGTCTCGATGCTGGGGAAGATTTCGAACGTGGCGGCCGCCGCGTTCTGCCCGTTCATCACGGCCCCGGCCCCGCAACTGCTGGGAATGGATTCGTGGACCGAGCTTCCCAACCCGCGTGACCTGGCAAAGACGTTCGAGACGGCGCAGTACACGTCGTGGCGGTCGTTCCGCGACAGCGAAGACTCGCGGTTTGTGGTGATGGCCATGCCGCGCGTGCTGTCGCGCCTTCCCTACGGGGCTAAGACGAAGACCGTCGAGGAGTTTCAGTTCGAGGAAGTCAACCTGGGTAAAGCGGGCGAATCGATTGAAGTTCCGCACGACCAGTACTGCTGGATGAACGCCGCCTACGTGATGGGAGCGCGGCTCACTGACGCCTTTTCCAAGACCGGTTTCTGCACGGCGATTCGCGGGGCCGAGAACGGCGGCAAGGTCGAAAACCTGCCGGTGCACGTGTTCAAGAGTAAGGAAGGGGACGACGACATCAAGTGCCCCACCGAAATTCTGATCACCGACCGCCGCGAGAAAGAGTTGAGCGACCTCGGCTTCCTGTCGCTGTGCCATTATAAAGACACCGACTACGCCGTGTTCTTCGGGGCCCAGACGGTTCAGAAACCAAAGAAGTACGACCGCCCGCAAGCGACGGCGAACGCGGCCATTTCCGCCCGGCTGCCGTACATCATGGCCACCGCGCGGTTCGCCCATTACCTGAAAGTGATCGTTCGAGACAAGATCGGCTCGTTCAAGGAACGTGAAGACATGGAGGCGTTCCTCGACCGGTGGATTCACAACTACGTGACGACCGACGCCCATCCGCCAGACGACGTGAAGGCCCGCTACCCGCTGGCCGAAGCCAAGGTCGAAGTCAAAGAGATCCCGGGCAAGCCGGGTTCTTACAACGCGATCGCCTGGCTGCGTCCGTGGCTGCAACTCGAAGAACTGACGACGTCGCTGCGACTCGTCGCCAGCCTGCCGCAGAAGAAGGGATGACGCGGCGCGAATCACCGAATGGATTGCCGCCGCGGAGTGTGTTCCGCGGCGGGGTGTTTTGGGTGGGCTCTCGTCCACTCTACGAGGCTGACCGATGACGCGTCTCCAGACCGCCCAGGGCGTTCCGGCACAGGCCGGCGGAGGGGCGGTCGCAGGCTCCGCGACCGCGGCGCCTGCCGGCGCGCCGGGTGAAACCGGCGCCAAACTTCTGTCGGCGGTGCTTCAGCAGCGTGCGGCGCCCGCCGCGGGGGGTGGGTTTCTGCAGTCGTTTCTGGCGTCGCAGACCGTCGGCGAGGCGCTCTTGCACTGGCTGGGGGGGGCCACCACCGGCTGGACGCGCGATGCCGTCCTCGAACGCCTGAACCACGACGTCGCGGCGATCGACGACATTCTCAACCGGCAGCTCAACGCTGTTCTTCACAATCCCCGGTTCCAGCGGCTCGAATCGGCCTGGCGCGGGCTGGCCCACGTCGTTGCCGCCGCCGATGAAGAGGCCGACGCTCGCATTGCCGTGCGCGTGCTCAACGTCACCTGGCAGGAGGCCGGGCGCGATTTCGAACGGGCCCCCGAATTCGACCAGAGCCGCCTGTTTCATAAAATCTACGAAGAGGAATTCGGCACGCCCGGCGGAAAGCCGTACGGCCTGTTGATCGGCGATTACGAAATCGGGATCGGCCAGTCGCTCGGCACGCCGATCAACGATCTCGACGTGCTCCGCTCGCTGACGCAGGTGGCGGCGGCCGCGTTCTGCCCGCTCGTTGTCGCGGCCAGTCCGGCGCTATTGGAGCTGGGGTCGTTTTCCGAGCTGGAACGGTCGGTCGACCTCGAACGGACGTTTGGCCAGCCCAAGTACATTCCCTGGCGATCGCGGCGTGGCGACGCCGATTCCCGGTTCGCGGGGCTCGTGCTGCCGCGGATCCTGCTGCGGGGCCCCTACCAGGACGACGGCAGCCGCACCGACGGCTTCCGCTTTGTTGAAGACGTTTCCGGGCCCGATCACGGCAAGTACCTGTGGGGGAATGCGTCGTTCGCCTTCGCGGTGACGGCGATCCGCGCGTTCGGCGAGACGGGCTGGCTGTCGGACGTGTGCGGGGTCCGCCGCGGCGAAGAGGGGGGCGGACTGGTAACCCGGTTCTCGGTGGACAGCTTCCGCACCGACCGACGGGGAATCGCCCCCAAGTCGCTGACCGACGTCGTCGTCACCGACTCGCAGGCGAAGGAGCTGGCCGACCTGGGATTCATCCCGCTGTGCCAGTGCCACGACAGCGAGTACGCGGCGTTCTACAGTTGCCGGTCGATGCAGAAGCCGGCGAAGTACGACCGCCCCGAGGCCAACATCAACGCCCAGCTTTCGGCGATGCTGAACTACATTCTGTGCGCCTCGCAATTCGCGCGCTATCTGAAGGTGATGATTCGCGACCGTGTGGGCTCGTCGATCGAGCCGGCCGAACTCGAAACGTACCTGAACAACTGGCTGCACCAGTACGTCACGAGCGATGACGAGGCCTCGCCCGAGGTCAAGGCCCGGTATCCGCTGCGGGAAGCCCAGGTTTCGGTGCGGGCCGACCCCAGCCGGCCGGGCAGCTACCTCGCGACAATACATCTGCGTCCCCATTTCCAATTCGATCAGCTCAATGCGCTGGTGCAGTTCGACAAGGTCGAGATGGCGCCGGTGCGGGGCGCCTGACGGAGGCAACTCTAGACTATGACGGCCAAACAATTGTTTGAATCGGGCAAGCTCGCCGACGCGGTGAGCGCCGCCAACGACGAAGTCAAGAAGAAACCGCTCGACGCCTCGTGCCGCTGGCTCTTGTGCGAGCTGCTGTGTTTCGCCGGCGACCTCGAACGGGCCGACAAGCAGCTCGACCTGATCGGCACGCAGGACCCGCAGGCGGTCGCCGGTGTGGCGCTGTTCCGCCAGCTTGTGCGGGCCGAAACGGCGCGGCAGGAATTTTTCCGCGACGGCCGCGTTCCGGAGCTCTTGGGCGCGCCCGACCCGATCTTAAAGGCCCATATCGCGGCGTCGATCGAGCTGCGCTCGGGCAACCAGTCGCGCGCTGCGGAGCTATTGGCCCAGGCCCGCGACGCCGCCCCGCCTGCCCCGGGGACTTGCGACGGGGCCCCGTTCGACGACCTGCGCGATCTCGACGACCTGTGCGGACCGTTTCTGGAAGTGCTCACCAGCACGGGTAAGTATTACTGGGTGCCGTTCTCAACCATCGAGAACCTGGAATTCCGTCCGCCGAAGCGGCCCCGCGACCTGATCTGGAGGCAGACGGAGATTTCCGTCAACGGCGGTCCGAACGGCGAAGTGTTCATTCCGTGTCTCTATGCCGGCGCGGCGACCCACGCCGACGACCAGATCCGGCTGGGCCGGGCTACCGACTGGGTCGGCGACGGCCCCGTCCGCGGCGTCGGCCAGCGGATGCTGCTCGTGGGCGAGGCCGACAAGTCGATCCTGGAGATCACCAAGGTCGATTTCACCAACAGCCGAAATATCGGCGAAGCCACGGCACAGCCGGCGCCGTGACCAAGGAATTTCTGGAAATGTAGAACACCGATAAGCCCACGCCATCCGTGGGTTCTCATCAAATATGTCGCAGCTCAACCTTTCGTATCCGTGTTTTATCCGTGTTTCATCCGTGGCTAGAATACAAATTGCCGATTGATTGATACGCTGATTTTCAAACTGATCATTACTGTCAAAGATGCCTGAACCGAATCGCGATCAACTGCTGGTGACGAGCGTGCTCGACCGGCTGCTCGACGACGAGCCGCAGATCAGTCGCGATCCGCCGCGGCACCAGAACCGGGTCTTGAGCGACCTCAAGAAAAACGTCTGTCGCGATCTGCGCGACCTGTTGAACACGCGGTCGCGCTGCGGCATCTGGCCGCCGAAGTGCGATGGGCTGGACGACTCGCTGGCCAACTACGGCCTGCCCGATTTCGCCAACGCCCATCCCGACGAATTTCGCGCGCTCGTCGAAGAAGTGATCCGCCGTTACGAGCCGCGCTTCAAGCAGGTGCGCGTGCGCTTGCTGAACCCCGCCAGCCGCACCGACCGGACGCTGCGATTCCGCATCGACGCCCTGCTCTATGCCGAGCCCGCGCCCGAGCCGCTTGTTTTCGATTCCGAGCTCGAACCGGTGAACGGGACGATCGCCGTGAAGGCGGAAGGCACATGAGCGACGAGCTGCTCCCCTATTTTGAGGAAGAGCGCCGGTTTTTTCGCGCGACGAGCAGCGCGTTCGCGGCAGCGCACGCCAAGGTAGCCGGGCGACTGGGCCTGCAGACCGACCGGCCCGACGATCCCCACGTCGAGCGACTGATCGAGGCATTCGCCTACCTCAACGCCCGCATCCGCCACAAGCTCGACGACGACTTCCCCGAGATCACCGAAGCGTTTTTGGGAATTCTGTACCCGCATTACCTGGCGCCGATTCCGTCGTCGGCGATCGTCGAATTTGCGCTCGATTCGTCGCAGGCCGAAAACCTCGAAGGACTCCACATCCCCCGGCACGAAGCCATCGAATCGGAACCCATCGACGGATTGCCGATCCGCTACCGCACCTGCTTCGCGGTGCAACTCTGGCCGATTCAGTTGACGTCCGCTGCGCTGTCGCGCCGGCCCTATCGCGCCCCACCGGCGAAATTCGTGTCTGAGCCGCGGGCCGTGCTCAATGTCTCGCTGCAGACCCTGGTGCCGACGGTGTCGTTTGGGCAGCTTCCGATCCGGCGGTTGCGGTTTTTCATCAAGGAAGACACGCCGTTCAACTTCCGGCTGTTCGAGATGCTGATGACCGAAACGCTGGGCGTTGCAGTCGCCGGCTCGCCGGCCGATGCTGAGTGTACGATTCTGGGGCCTGAATCGATCAAGGCGGCGGGGTTTGCCACCGACGAAGGACTGTACGACGACGACCCGCGGACGTTCGTGGGCTTTCGGCTGCTCAGCGAATATTTCGCGTTTCCCGAAAAGTTCCTGTTTTTCGACCTCGAGATTCCCACGCGGGCCCTGCTGCGGATCGAGGGCAAACTTGAGCTGTACTTCTATCTGAAGCAGGAACGTCCCGAACTCGAGAAAAGCGTCAGCGCCGAATCGATTCGCATCGGCTGCACGCCGATCGTCAATATCTATCGCCAGCCCGCCGAGCCGGTGCGCCTGACGCAGGAACAGAGCGAATACCGCGTGGTACCCGATTCGCGGCGCCCGCTGGCGCACGAGGTGTACCGCGTCGATCGCGTCGTGGGGACGTCGGCGGCGGGAAAGAGCGTGACGTTTCTGCCGTTCTACGAAGTCAAGCATTCGCTCGAGACCGAGCGGCGGGCGACGTTCTGGCATTCCGTGCGGCGTCCAGCCCCTCCGACCGCCCAGGACAACGACCGGGGGACAGAGATCTACCTGTCGCTGGTCGATCTCGATTTTGATCCCAGTTCGCTGCCCGAGTGGACATTAAAGATCGACACGACCTGCGTCAGCCGTGACTTGCCGGCGCGGCTCAAGGCCAGCGGACTGCCGCGCCTGAGCGCGCAATCGGCGGCGGCCCTGGCGCGGGTGAAGTGCCTGACGCTGCCCACCGCCACGATGCGTCCGGACCTGGGGCACGGGCAGCGCTGGCGTCTGATTTCGCACCTGGCGCTCAATTACCTGTCGCTCGTGGCAGGGGGCGAGGGGGCCGATGCGCTGCGCGAGTTGGTCGCGCTGTACGACATCAAGAACGACGCTGGCAGCCGGATGCTGATCGACGGTTTGACGAATGTGAAGGCCGAGCGCGTCGCGGGGCGCGTCGTCGACCGGGTCAATGGACGCGATTCGACGTTCATCTGCCGGGGGCTTGAGGTCACGCTCGAGCTCGACGAAGACAAATTCACCGACGGCAGCGCTTTGGTGTTCGCCGGCGTTCTGGAGCGGTTCCTGGGGCTGTATTGTTCGATCAATTCGTTCGTGCGGACGGTCGCCCGCAGCAAACAACGCGAAGGAGTCTTTTACGAATGGCCGCGCCGGGCCGGAAATCAGGCGCTGCTGTAAGCGCCGTGCTGTTTCGCGAACCGTGGCGGTTCGATTTCTTCCAGGCCGTTCGGCTCCTGGAGCTGATCGCGTCGCAGGCAGAGGGCGACGGCGCCGCGCCCCACAAGCCGGTGGGGCACGACGAGCGCCCCGACCGTGAATGCGTGCGGTTTCGCGTGCCGCCCACGCGGAGCTTCGCGGCGTCGGAAATCTCTGCGCTCAAAGCCGGTACGGCCGTCGCACCGGCTGAGATGGACGTCAACTTCCTGGGGCTGATCGGCCCCTCGGGAGTGATGCCGCAGCATTACAACGAGCTGGTAATCCAGCGGCTCAGGCGCTTCAAGGATACGGGGCTGCAGGATTTCCTCGACCTGTTTCACCACCGCGTCATTTCGCTGTTCTACCGGGCGTGGGAGAAGTACCGGTTCCCGGTGATGTACGAGCGGTTGGCCCGCTCGGGCAAGCCTGCTCCGCTCGAGCAGGAACACCTCGACTTCACGTGGTATCTGCACTGCCTGGTGGGCCAGGGCGCGACGGCCCTGCGCAACCGGCTCGAAATCGATGACGAGACGTTTCTCTATTATGCGGGGCATTTCTCGCATCGCCCGCAGTCGGCCGTCGTCCTGGAAACGATGCTGGCGCATTATTTCAGAATGCCGGTGAACATCCGCCAGTTCCAGGGGCAATGGCTGTACCTGCGGCCGGCCGACCAGAGCCGGATGCCGGCGCCGGGCCTGCCGCAGGGGATCAACGCGCGCCTGGGCCTCGACACGATCGTCGGCGACCGCGTGTGGACGGTGGAATCGAAGTTCCGCGTCCGGCTGGGGCCGGTCGGCTACCGCGAGTTCCACGACCTGATGCCCGGCAGCCGGAGCTTGCGCGCAGTGTGCCAGTTTGTCCGCCGCTACGCCGGCCGCGAGCTCGACTTCGACGTGCAGGTCATCCTGCGGAAAGAAGAAGTCCCCCCGTCGCAGCTAGGCGGCGACGGCGCCCCCACCTGCCTGGGCTGGAACAGTTGGCTCGTCACCACCCCCCCCCCTCGCGACGCCGAGGACGCCGTGTTTGTGGATGAGGGATTGCCGGTGGAACGCCAGGAATGACATGGTGAAGAGACCAATACGAGGCCTGGCAGGTCAGCGACCTGCCCCACGCGGAGCAGGTCGCTGACCTGCTCGTCTAAATATTGAGGATGTCGACTGGCAGGTCGGAAAACTTGCCCTGCGGCAGGGCGGACATTATCAGCGCATCTGCCAGGCTTTGATGGCTTCGTTGGGGTGCACGAGACAACGACAGGTTCGTGTCGATCGTGGAGGATGACCCGCACTCGCCATTCGCCGGGTCTTCCCGTTGGTCCAGACCCGGCCACCCGCGTTGTGGCGGAATTCTCACGAATTCCGCTACCTGGCGCGCTGTAGCGGAATTCGTGCGAATTCCGTTGAAGCCACCCGGCAATTGGCCCGAACTCTGACGAGTTCGGCTACGCGGGGTCGCTGGGGGCTTCGAATTGTGCGACGACGACGGTGACGTTGTCTTTGCCGCCGGCGGTGTTGGCGTCGTCCACGAGTTGCCGGCAGGCTTGTTCGGCGTCAGCCGCGTCTTGCAGGATCTGCGAGATCTGATCGTCGGACAACATTTCCGTGAGGCCGTCGGTGCACAGCAGCACGAGATCGCCGGATTCCAGGTCGAGCTTGTGGACCTCGACTTCCGTTTTCGGACATCCCCCGCCCAGGACATTGGTGATGACGTGGCGCAATTTGTGCTGTTCGGCCGCCTCGGGAGAAATGTGGCCGAGACGGACCAGATCGTTCACCAGCGTATGGTCGCGCGTCAGCCGGTGCAGTGACTTCTCTCGAAACAGGTAACAACGGCTGTCGCCGGCGTGGGCCACAAACAGTTCGTCGTTCAGGCTGTACGCCAGCGTGAGCGTGGTCCCCATTCCCTCCAGTTCGGGGTGAGCTGCCGCCTCGGCATCGACCCGGTCGCTGGCCTGGCGCAACGCCTTCTTGAATTCGATCAGAACCAGGTCGTGTTCTTCTCCCTTGCAGCGCGCGAACCAGTTCAATGAATCCAGAACAAACGCCTCCACCGAGTCGACGGCGAGCGCACTGGCGGTTTCGCCCGCGGCCCGGCCGCCCATGCCGTCGGCAACGATGAACAGGTGTCTGCGGTCGTGACACCTTTTGATTTCGGATTCAGGGAGACTCGTGGACTGAACGTGCAACGTTTTCAGCAGCTCGACAATCGCGAACTGATCTTCGTTCGCATTACGGCGCAGGCCGCGGTCGGTCAGGCCGAAGCTCTTTACACCGAGCGCAGTGTGCCGCGACGTGTAGCGACCGTCGATTCGTGGATCAGCGATTGTGGTGTGCACAGATTTGTCCTTGCGGTTCGCGGGACCAGTTTGTGGTCGCAACGTCGGCGAGCTGCGTTTCCGTCATCTTGAGCGGCGCTCGAGTTGGGCAATAAATTCCTTTAGATCGGCCGGCGACATCGGTTTCACGAACCAAAAATCAAAGCCGGCGTCGATCGCCGCCTTCAGATGTTCGTCGTCTTGAAATCCCGTGATGGCTGCCAGCAACAAGCTCTCGCAATCCAGCCGTTGTCGGATGCGGACCGCCAGTTCGCAACCGTCCATCTCTGGCATCCCCAGGTCGGAAAGAACCAGATCCGGTGAGATTCGGTCCAGCGCTGCCAGGGTTTCCTTTCCCGAATTGAAGACCTGGACTTGATGGCCGTCCTCTCGAAGCACCAGGGCCGTACTCTCTGCAACTGCGGGCTGGTCATCGACCACAATGATTGAGAGTCCGTTTCTCATGCGATCTCCAGGGGGCGATCCAGCCCGCGGTCCGTCAGTCGATTCAC
Organism: Planctomycetia bacterium; assembly: GCA_016200145.1. Lineage (GTDB taxonomy): Bacteria > Planctomycetota > Planctomycetia > Planctomycetales > Planctomycetaceae > JACQFH01. Next base: position 27,672 of record JACQFH010000130.1, read on the forward strand.
TCGGCCGGAACCCAGGTGCGGGTCGTGCGGCGTTCATACAGCTCGATCTCTTCCTCGAGCCTGCGACAGCCCGACGTCAGGTCAGCGACCAGTTCGTCGATCTGCTCGTCCGGCAAGCCGGCATATCGCAATTGATAGCGCCGGTCAACGAGTTTGAGGTGCTTTTCCGTCAGCGACGCCACGGCTCGTCTGAATTCATCCTCATTGCGAAGCATAATTCGACCCTTGGTGAGTGAGAGGAATTCGTGACATGCTGATGCGTTTCGCAAAGTGCGTGCCGTCTCGCGGCAAATTGCAAAACGCTGCAGGCAGCGAGTGGATAATTCTCCAGCCCGAGATTGAAATGGAGAAGTTTCGCTGCTGCTGGCAGTCTGACGACCACATGAAGTGTACGCTGGTTGCAAAACAACCAGGCGACCTTGGTCAGCCCGCGAATTACGGGACGGTCCCAATTACGGCATTTGCACTCGGAGCCGATTCCGATCCTTCCAGTTTGGCGATCGCCTTCAGCAGGAAGTCCCGTTCGTTAACCGAGACGCCCAACTGTTCGAGCTGACGATCGCACCGGATCAGGGCCGTGATGGCGTCCTCAAAACCCACTTCCTGCTCGATGATCGCGGCCATATCAGTCGCAGCGACTTCTGAATTCTCGGTTTGCCTGGCCTGAATCTTGTGGGCGGCATTCAGTGCGCTTTGAGAGGGCATGATGTTTCTCCTCGAATTTCGAGTTGCGACATGTGCCGAGGAATCTCCATCAGCACTTTTCAGCAATTACTATGCCGCATGACTTACGTATCGCACCCCAGGCCGGTTGGCGTGCGGGCGATGTAGTCACAGCGCCAAAGCCTGGAATCATCCTGAGGACCCCGGAAGAAGATCATGCCGTCGTTCGGCCGGTCGGGCCAGAACAACGCGATGTTGTCAATTGCGAGCCCGGCAATTTCCGCGCGGACGTCAGCGGGGTACTCGGCAGAAGCCGACGCCATGAAGTCTTTCACGCGCTTCTTGAATGACGTGTAGTCATTGAAGATGTCGTGTGCGTGCGCGAGGAGGGCGTCATCAGGTTGACGATCGCCGCCAATCGTGCACCGAAATGTGTCGTCCCCTTTGACAACGCTGGCGGACCAGCCTGTCTCCTCCGGCACTAGAATCCCCAAGAGCGGGTCGGTGAATTCTACGCGCGGTGGAGGTGGCGGGCCAAACAGAGAAGTGAGGAATTTCTTGAGCACGCTAGCACCTCAATCTCGGTCCCTCGCCCGCTGAGGCAAAGTATTTGAACTGTCGATTCACGGTGCCTGCCCGGTCCAGCGTGGCCGAAGTCTGGTGACGGGCAGGTCAGAGACCTGCCCCACGTGGAGCAGGTCTCTGACCTGCTCATCCGCGCCGCGGGCTCTGGGTGTTAACAGGATCTATCCCCAAAACGCTTTGAGCTTCTCGTGCTCGGCAAGTCCCAGAGGGAATTTCCGGCTCAAGGGATGGTCGGCAATGCCGGCGAGCTCGCGGAGCGATTCGTGGATGTGCTCGGGGCGCACACGAATGCCCTTGTCTTTGTCGGTCGTGAGCGTCTGTGGGTCGAGAGGAACCGCGAACTGCTTCTCGTCCGTGGCGCCGATCACCCGATTCCCCTTGATGCCGCGCCCCAGGAACATGGCCGAGCCGATCGACCAGTGGTCTTTGCCGTTCCCGGTGTTGTAATTCGGCGTGCGCCCCATCTCGCTCTGGATCACGACGACGAGCTGGTCGCGGATCTGCAACTCGCCCGCGCGCCGGACCAGGTACGCAATCCCGGCGAGGAACTCGGGGATCAGCTTCATCTGGTCGGGGTCGTTGTTGGCGTGGCTGTCGAACTGGCCGATGTCGAGATTTGCGGAAACGCAGACGCCCGCCTTGAACGAGGCCAACGCGATTTCGGCCTGCTGCGACAAGCGCTCTTTCGGACTCGTCTTGGGAATGTACTGCGAGACGCGCTGCAAAGCCTTCGAGTTCACCTGGGCCGCGTACAGCATGTTCTCGCCCCGCTCCGCCCGCGGCAGGCGCGGCCCGGCGGCGTTTGCCTCGTGCCGGTCGCGCAGCGCCTGCTCGATGCGGTCGAGCGCGAAGCTGTCGTGATAGGGGGCCCGCTCGTTCCCCTCCACCGCATCGGCGCCGGCGATTTTCTGGAGCGACGGCAGGTACGGCACGCGCGACATGGCCACGAGGTTTCCCGTCGCCGAGTAGTTGCCGAACGTCAGGAACGCCAGCGGGCAGCTCGACCCGCGGCACGCGGCCACGAGCGCGGCGAATGTAGGAAAGGCCAGGCTGTCGAGCTTGCCCGTCGCCATGTACCGCGCGCCGGGCGAATGGTTGTTGACCGAGTAGTCGAGACCATTCAGCGTGAGCAGCTCGGTGCCGAACTCGGCGTAGAAATCTTCGTTGCACATTCCCCCCTGGGCGTGCTGTTTGATCGGTGCGTATTTATGCGCGCCTCTCGTCAGAATATCACCTTCCTTGTAGAGGCGGTTGATCTCGTTGACCCCCTTGGGGTCCATGAGGTACGTGGTGTCCCAGCCGCCGGACGCGTTGAACACGACATAATACGGGCCGGGATAAGTCTCGTCCTGTTTCTCTGCGGCGCGGAGAGCGTCCGGCCGGAGAACGGGCATCGCCAGGCCGAGGCCGGCCAGGCCGCAGAGTTTCAGGAAGTGGCGGCGGTTACTCATAAAGGAACTCCGGTCGTCGCAACAGATACGTCACGACGCCGCGCCAGGCGCGAATCGTGTAGTGCGGGTCGGCCACGGACGCTCCCGGGGCGTCTTTGTTGCCCGGCCGGCAGTAGTAGCTCTCCTGCTTTTCCAGCCCCTTCTGCTCGCTTGCGTCCTTGACAATATCGGCCAGGAGCTTGAACGTTCGCGCGACTTCCGCGGAATCCGGCGCGTCGTAGCGGCCCAGAATATTCTCATGGAGCCGGACGATTGTCTGGCGGATCGCCTGGTCCCCCTCGACGGATACGCCCGGTAATACATCGGGCTCGATGCCGGGGAACAGCTTTCGCTCTGCCGCCGGCAGCCTGAAGTCACGCGCAACGTGCTTGCAGGACACGTCGTTCGACAGCGTCCGTTGAATGGCCCCCATTGCGCCGCTGGGGTCTGCGGCGCGGTCGGTTACTTCTTTCGAATCGATGCCGCCGTACAGCGTCGCAAGCTGGTCGACCAGCCTGTTCCATTTTTCGCCGAACACCGCGCCCACTTTCCGCTCGAGTTGCTCGGGGGAGAGCATCCGCACCAGTCCCACGTCGTCGAGCTCCATGCGCCGGCACGGATCGTCGACCGCCACGGCCAGGCCATCGGCCCGGTAGAAATCGGAGGCAATCCAGTCTTTGAACGCCGTCTTCAGGTTAAACCCGGATTTCGCGAACTGCCCGGCGATCGCCTCGGTCTGGCGGCGCTGCTCAGAATAAGCCCGCGCCTTCGCGGGATATCGCGGGTCCTCAAAATCCTTCGGCGGCAGCAGCACTTTGCGGCCGGTGAGGATGTAATAGACGTGCTCGGTCATGGCGATCGCGAACCGCGGATCCTTCGCTGTGCGCTCCCCGAGCCACTGGAGGGACCGCCACCTCTGATCGGTCGGCAGGTCCTCTCCCTCGAAACCGGCGCCGAACATGTCGGCGAACCAGCCATCTTTGCGCTTGCCGTACACTCCCTGGTCCGCGAAGCGCCAGTAATCCTGGAACATCCCGGCGACGGGGTCGAGGGTCTTGTGACAGACGACGCATTCGGCAGCTTCCATCGTAGGGACCTTGAATTTCGCTGTGACGGCGGCGGCGTCCGACACGCGGGCGGCCAACTCGAGCACGTCAACTCCCAGGAAGTGCTGGTAATACATCCGCGCCCGCAGTCGGTTGCGGTTCGTTTCGGTTGTCGGATACCGGGTCAGATACTGGAACGTGCTGAGGAGGCCTGCATGCGGGTAGGAACCAGTCTGGGAGTCCTGGTTCTCCGACGGGCTGCGGCCGACGAGCGACTTCAGTTTCACTGGAACGTACTCGTATGGATCATCCGGGTTCTTGAACGTCGCCTTGAGCTCGTCGAACACGCCGTATCCACGGGCCGAATACGGCGAGACCATGATGTAGTCGGCCGTGACGATTTCCGTGAACGGCTTGTCGTTGCGGACAATGTGCTCGATCAGTTTGAGCGGCTCGCCCAGGATCGCCTTGCGGTACTCGTCAGCGATTTTCCACTCGGTCCGCTGGCGCTCGTTCTTGTCGGCAATGTGGCTCAGATCGTAATGCTGGTACCAGTGCCGTGTCTTTTCGAAGTGCTCGTACGACAGCACCGTCTGGTCGGCGTTCCCGTCGATGCCGAGCGTGAGGAAGATGTCGTTGAATCCCTCGCGGAGCCGATTGTAGAAGGCGTCCTCTTTCATGACCGCGTCGAGGATGGCCGGCAGGGCTTTGGGGCCTTCGCCGGCGATCGCGGCGAGCTCGTCGTCTGAAGGGAGCCGGCCGGCGAGCGACAGGGTGACGCGGCGCAGCAGCCGGCGGTTGTCGAGCATCACGACGCCCTCGAAAAACGGTGTCGCGCCGGAATCTGTCGCGCTCAAGGGGGCCGGACCGCCGCCGGCGCCGTGAACCCGCCGGACGAAGTCCGCCAGCACGCGGTATCCCGGCGAATCGGGCGGGAGCACGAGCGACCCGCCGTGGTCGAGCTCGCCGGCCACTTTCAGGAGCATCCGCGACTGGCCGTTTTCCTTTTCTGCCGCCATCCGGGTGAAGGCGACGCGGTTGTGTCGCATGGCCTCGTCACGAGCGGCCCCTTCGACCTTGCGGGGATCGAGCAGGATGAACTTGCTCTCTTCAGCGTCGCCCCCCTTCTGATGGCAGGTCAGGCACTTCTGCGAACCGACTTTAACCCAGACCTCATTTTCGAATTCGCTTGCGGCTGCCGTGCATGTCACGGCGGGTGCGCCCGCCTGCTCGCCGCTGCGAACCGCCTCTGGAGCAACGGTTCCGGCGCCGAGGGCGAAGATGAAGGCGAAGGATCGAACGATTCGGAGCATGGGGCCATCCGGTCGCTTAAGGTCGCGGCACCGCCACGGACGGTATCGAGCATGACTTGTGGGGCAATGAAATTCAATATGGACTTCGGTTACGTCTGTTGCGTAGCCGAAGTCGCCAGACTTCGGGCCTGCTAAACTATAAGAAGGCATTGAATCAGCACGACGGCTGTGGCTCAGAGATCCATGTTAGTTTTGAGCAGAGAAGAAGGGCAGGCAATTGTCATTGAAGACGTTGTTGTCGAAGTGCTGCGAATTCACGCCGATTCAGCCGAAGTGTCATTGCAAAAAGTCTCCGGTGGAAAGCGACTGGTCGTGACCCTGCCGCGCGGAAAAATGATCGACGCATGCTATGATTCGCAACTTTGCTTCGTTGAATCTCGCAATTCCCGCGTTCGGTTGGGAATCGAGGCGCCGGCTTGCACCGGCGTTCACCGCAAAGAAGTGTGGGACGCACTGCAGTAATTGTGATATTCGAGCGCGTGAATTGAAAAACGGCAACGTGGCAGGTCAGAGACCTGCCCCACGTGGAGCAGGTCGCTGACCTGCTCGTGTTGTCTGGAGGCGGTTAACAGGCCGGTTGGAAAACCTGCCCTGCTGCGGGGCGAACCGGAAACCGTGGCGGCTGGTTGTCAGACCAGTTGGGCGCAGGTAGTTTGTTAGGCACGTGGGCCGTCGACTCGAATCTCTGACACCATCGCGGAGCGGATCATGGCGCAGGTCAATCTCAAGGAACTGGTCGGGAAGCTCAACGACACGTGCCGGCGCACGCTGGAAGCGGCTGCGGGGCTGTGCCTGTCGCGGACCAACTACAATGTCGAGATCGAGCACTGGCTGATCAAGCTGCTCGAAACGCCGAACACCGACCTGACGTCGATCCTGCGGGGCTTCGAAGTCGACTCGGGTCGCCTGACGACCGATCTCACAAAGTGCGTCGATCGTCTGAAGACGGGAAACGCGCGCCCGCCGGCCCTGAGTGCCAACATCGTCGACCTGATCCGCGAAGCGTGGCTGATCGCCACGATTGATTTCAACGAGCACGCCGTGCGCTCGGGCCATCTGCTGTGCGCCCTGCTGGCCCACGAGTCGCTGGCCCGTCAGGCGGCCACGATGTCGCCGCTGTTCGACCGCATCTCGGCCGAATCTCTGCGCAAATCGCTGCCGCAACTCGTGGCGGGCTCAGACGAAGAAGGCGAATCGGCGGCCGCCTCGGCACGGTCTTCAGAATCGGCCGCGCCCGGCGAGCCGGGGCGTCCTAAGGGACCGACGAAGACGCCGGCCCTCGATCAGTACACGATCGATCTGACAGGCCGCGCGAAAAGCGGGACGCTCGACCCGGTGCTGGGGCGCGATTCCGAGATCCGCCAGATCATGGACATTCTCTGCCGCCGCCGGCAGAACAATCCGATTCTGACCGGCGAGGCGGGCGTCGGCAAAACGGCGGTGGCCGAGGGGTTCGCGCTGCGGGTGGCTGCCGGCGACGTCCCCCCTGCCCTGCTGAACGTCTCGGTGCGGTCGCTCGACCTGGGGTTGCTGCAGGCCGGCGCGGGAGTCAAAGGGGAGTTCGAGAACCGCCTCAAGTCGGTGATCTCGGAAGCCAAATCGTCGGCGACCCCCATCATCATGTTCATCGACGAGGCGCACACGCTGATCGGCGCGGGGGGCCAGTCGGGCCAGGGGGACGCGGCCAACCTGCTGAAGCCCGCTCTCGCGCGCGGCGAGCTGCGCACGATCGCCGCCACGACCTGGGCTGAATATAAGAAGTACTTCGAGAAAGATGCCGCTCTCGCCCGCCGCTTCCAGGTGGTCAAGGTCGAAGAGCCGACTGAGAAGACGGCGATCGAGATGATGCGCGGCCTGGTGGGCACGCTCGAAAAGCACCACAAGGTGCGGATCCTGAGCGAGGCGGTCGAAGACGCCGTGCGCTTGTCGCACCGGTATATCAGCGGGCGGCAGCTACCCGACAAGGCGGTCAGCCTGCTCGATACGGCCTGCGCCCGGATCGGCCTGTCGCAGTCGTCGACGCCGCCGATGATTGAAGACTGCCGGCGGCGCATCGAACAGACGGCCGTGTCGATTGGCATTCTCGAGCGCGAAATGTCGGCCGGGGCAAAACACGACGAGCGCGTCGCCGAGTTGCGCACCGAGAAGGCCAGCCTCGAAAAGGAACTGGCCGGGCTCGAAGACCGCTGGAAGAAAGAGAAAGAGCTGGTCGTCAAAATTCACGGGATGCAGCGGCAACTGAACGGCGAGCCGGCGTCGCCGCCGCCGGCCGGTCAACCCGCGCCCCCGCCGCCGGCGATTCCCACCGGCGAAGAGCGCAATCGAATTCTGGCAGACCTCGCGGCTGCCGAATCGGAACTCAAAGTCATGCAGGGGCACGAGCCCCTCGTCCACGTGTGCGTCAATCCGCAGGCGATTGCCGAGACAGTTTCGTCGTGGACCGGCATTCCCCTGGGCCGCATGGTGGCCGACGAGATCAAGACGGTGCTGCACCTGAAAGACCTGCTCGAGCAATCAGTCGTAGGTCAGTCGCACGGCCTCGATCTGATCGCGCAGAGCATTCGCACGTCGCGCGCCAACCTGACCGATCCCAACCGGCCGATCGGCGTGTTCCTGCTGGCCGGCACCAGTGGCGTCGGCAAGACCGAAACGGCGATCACGCTGGCCGATCTGTTCTACGGCGGCGAACAAAACATGACGACGATCAACATGTCGGAGTTCAAAGAAGAGCACAAAGTCTCGCTGCTGATGGGTTCGCCTCCGGGCTACGTCGGGTACGGCGAAGGGGGCGTGCTCACCGAGGCAGTCCGCCGCAAGCCCTACAGCGTCGTGCTGCTCGACGAAATGGAAAAGGCCCACCCCGGCGTGCAGGACATCTTCTACCAGGTGTTCGACAAGGGGCAGATGAAAGACGGCGAAGGGCGCGACATCAACTTCCGCAATACGATCATCCTGATGACGTCGAACGCGGGGACCGACCTCATCAAGAAGCTGTGTGCCGACCCCGAAACCCGTCCCGAGCCCGAAGCCTTCGCGCAGGCGATCTTTCCCGAGCTCCTCAAGAGCTTCAAGCCCGCGTTTCTCGGCCGCCTCACGGTTGTGCCTTACTATCCGCTGTCGGACGAAATCATGCGGAAGATCATCCAGCTCAAGCTGGGGAAGATCGGAAGGCGCGTGAAAGAGCACTACAAGGCCGAGTTCAAATGTACCCCCGAGCTGATCGACAGCGTCGCCAAGCGGTGCACCGAAGTCGACACGGGGGCCCGCAACGTGGATCACATCCTCAGCAAGACGCTCTTGCCGGAAATGTCGGCCGAGTTCCTGTCGCGCCTGGCGCAGGGGCTGCCGATTTCGTCGGTCGAGGTCAGCGTCGGCGGGGACGGGAACTTCGTCTATAAGATTGCGTAGGTCGGTACGCTTGCGAACGCCCGAACTCCAGCCAGATCGGCTGTTACGCAACTTGGGCGATCGGCCGGCGCCGGCAGAGCAAGTTCGTGAACAGTAGATCGTGGTCGGGCTCGACGGGCAACCGCAGCAACAACGACTCCGGATCGGCCGGCAGGATCCGGTGTGTCGCTTCGTCGATGACGTCGACGTCGAAGCCCAGGGCCAAGAGCTGGTTCAGGAATTGTCTGGGGTCGTCGCCGCACAGGGTCAGGCCGCGCGGCCAGAACTCGGTGACGATCCGCAGGTTCGGGGCGCTGTTCGCGATCAGGCGTTGCATGCCGCGCCAGGCGCGGGCCTCTGCCCCCTGGATGTCCATTTTGATGAAATTAACGGGACGGGCGACGTCGGCGAAAAAGTCGTCGAGTGCCAGGCACGCCGTTTCAATCACCTGGCGACCGTCGTGGGAATCGTAGATGCGGTGGTCGCCGCGATTGCCGTCGTTGCGGAAAAGCCGCAGCGATCCGGACCGTTCCGACACGGCGCAGGGAACGCAGGTGACATTGTCATAGCCATTCTGCAGAACGTTGCGCTTGAGCAGGCTGAAATTACGGGGATCAGGCTCGAACGCATAAACGTGCCCCGCGGGGCCGACTCGGCGCGCGAACAGCAGCGTGTAGTAGCCAATATTGGCTCCTACGTCGACGACGATGTCTCCCGCGCGAACTTCGTTCAGCACCAGTTCGGTTTCGAGATGTTCGAACGAGCCCTCGACGCAGAGGCGGGGCGATACGACGGTGTCGTCGGGATCCAGCGCCATGTGATGCCCATACACCCATCCGTGCGACCGCGCGCGGCGAGCCAGAAATGGAATCGGCTCGCAGAGCGAGACGATTCTGGCTTCGAACTTTTCAAATCGGTCCTGCTGTTCGACGAGGTGTCGCCGCAATCCACCTGAGCGCAGCAGCCACGCGATGTTCTGCAACAGAGCCTGGAACTTGCGGATCATGCTGCCAGCTTCTCCAGTCTGCGCAAACTTGCGAATTGGCGGATTCTTCGGAAAAAACGAAAAAGTCGCGTCATACCCAAATAATCGGCTTAACCCTCAAACTGACTCCAACCGATTCAACTGACAATTCGGAAAGCATTGCGCAGCAGGCTGCGAATGAATTCCTGCGGAGTTGGACGGCAATTTGTATTCACGAGCAGACGTCGGGGGGCGTGACGACATGAGCCAGCGGTGTGCGATTCTCGTGTCCGGGTACGGCAGCGGTGCGACCAGCGGCCGAAATCTGGGCAGTCCGGGCTATTCCTACGATTTCGTCGTGAAACTATTCGAGCCGCTGTTCCGACAGTGCGGCGAGTTCCAGTTAGTCGATGCGCCGGAAAGTGAATTGGGGGAACGGATTGCGGCTGCGCGCAGAAACGGCCTCGAACCGTTGTTCCTGTGCTTTCGCGGCCTGCACGACGTGGTGGCCGCCGAAGGCGCCCCGACCATTGTCGTGCCCGCCTGGGAATTCCCCGACGTTCCCGATCATGCCTTCGACGGAAACTGGCGCAACGACTGGGTGCGGGTCGCCAATGAAAGCGCCCGGGTCATCGTGCACGGAGAATTCACGCGGGAGGCATTCGCGCGATGCGGCGTGCGTTCGCCGATCTCGGTGGTCCCCGTCCCGACTCCGACAGAGTACTTCGGGGTGGCTGAATGGGAACCGCAAGAGCAGGTCCGCATCGAGCGCCCGGCCATTGTGCTGGGGGGGAATTCGCCCACCGCGAGCGTGCGCATCGATTCAGCGGCTGACCGCGCACTGGCGGCGGCGCCGGCCTCGCCTCGCCGCGACTTGCGAGCCCTGATCCGCAGCCTGCTGCGGCAGGCCTACACGCGCATCGCGCGCCCGCTGCTGCCGCATTGGCTGGATCGCGGCCTGACCGAAGGGGGGAGCACGGCGCTGCGGGAACTCTTCAGCAACGGAATCATCGAAAACGACACGGCGTCGGCGATTGATCTTTCGGGAGTCGTTTACACGAGCATCTTCAATCCTCGCGATGGTCGCAAGAACTGGGACGACCTGCTGACGGCGTTTCTGATCGGGCTGCGGGATCGTTCCGACGCCACACTGGTCCTCAAGCTGATCGGGCGCGACCGGCGCCGGGCGAACGAAATTCTGGCGCGATACCGCGGATTGAATCTCAGCCATCGCTGCCGGCTGGTGATCGTCACCGACTACCTGTCGGACGACGAAATGCTCGAGCTGACGCGTGGCTCGACCTACTACGTGACGTCGACTCGGGCCGAAGGCAATTGCCTGCCGCTCATGAACTACCTCGCGGCCGGGCGCCCCTCGATTTCGCCGAGTCACACGGCGATCGGCGACTATTTCTCGAACCGGATGGGTTTCGTCGTGGAATCGCACGCCGAACCGTGCGCCTGGCCGCACGATACGCGACTGCGCAGCCGGACGACGTGGCACCGGCTCGTGTGGCCCTCGCTGGTGGAGGCGTTTCGCGAGAGTTACCGGGTGGCACGGTTCGACCGGGCGCGGATGCGCGCAATGGCGGCGGCGGCGCGCGAAATGTCGTGGGACCGGCACCACCCGACGCGCGTGCTGCCGCACCTGGCGGCGGCCCTCGCACAGACTGTGCCGGCGCCGGCGTTCGAGCCGCGGCGGGCCGCCGCCTGAAGCGATGTTGGGTCTGTGACAGAGAAGCTATCAGCAAGGTTGATCAACGTCATGCAAGCTGTTTCCAGTTATTTGTCGGAAATCTGGGCGACGCGCCGTTTCTGGTCGTCGCTGGCGGTGCTCGATTTGCGGAAGCGTTACCACCGTTCGGCGCTGGGAATGGGCTGGGGACTGATTCAGCCGATGGCGATGGCGGCCGTCGTGTGCGGCGTGTTTGTCGGGGCGTTCCGCACCGATTTTGCGTCACACTTTCTGTACGTGCTGATCGGCATGTGCCTGTGGAATTTTCTGGCGACCGCGTTGCGTGACGGTGCGGGGTGCCTGTTCTGGAGCGAAACGTACCTGCGGCAGCAGCGGGCGCCGCTGGCGATCTACCCGTTGCGGGTCGTGTTGTCGGCCGCCATGCACCTGCTTGTCGCACTGGCGCCCATCGTGATCTGGACGACAGCCGTCAGCCGGACGGCGACGCTGCCGGGGCTCCTTGCCTTGCCTGCGTCGTTTGCCCTGTTGTTGCTGCTGGCGTGGGGACTGGCCACCGTGGCGGGAATCGTCAACGTCTACGTCACCGACACGGCCCAGTTTCTCGAGGTCGGGCTGCAACTGGCCTTCTACGCCACTCCCATCATTTACCGTCCCGAATTCTTGCGAGACCGCGGCCACGGCTGGGTCGTCGACCTGAACCCGATTGCAGGGGCGATCGAGATGATCCGCAGCCCCGTGCTGACTGGGGCCGCGCCAGGCTGGGAGGCCTGCGGGCTGGTCGCGTTTTCCACAATCGTCGTCTGGGGTCTCGCCGCCGCGCTGATCGCCGCGTGCGAGCGAACGATCATCTTCAGGTTGTAATCATTCAAAAAACAGGAGCGCCAAGCGTGGCATCGGTCGTACTCGAACAGGCATCGCTCACCTTTCAGGTCACGCCGCACGGGCCGGTCCGCTGGCGCGATCTGGTCGCCGACCGGCTGCGCCGCAGCGGCGAGGCGCGGATCCAGAAGGTGCAGGCGCTGCGCGAGATCGATTTCCGGCTGTCGGACGGGGACCGGGTGGGGATCGTCGGTCATAACGGGGCCGGCAAGAGCACGCTGCTGAAAATTCTGGCCGACATCTATCCGCTGACGCAGGGAACACGCCGGGTCGAAGGACGCGTCAGCGCGCTGTTCGACATCGCGCTGGGGTTTGAACTCGATGCGACGGGGTGGGAGAACATCCGCTACCGCGGCTACCTGCAGGGGCAGACACGGCGCGGCGTGCGCCGCAAACAGGCGGAAGTCGCCGAATTCAGCGAGTTGGGTCGCGCGCTCGAATTGCCGGTGCGATACTATTCCGACGGCATGCGGGTGCGGCTGGCGTTTTCGATTGCGACGGCCATCGAGCCTGATATTCTGCTCGTCGACGAGGCGTTCAATGCGGGTGACATTGCCTTTCGCTCGAAGGCGCGGAGGCGGCTGAACGACGTCATGCGCCGGGCCAGCATCGTGGTCGCCGTCAGTCACGAGCTCGACGTTTTGCGGCAGTTGTGCGACCTGCTGTTGTGGCTCGATCAGGGGCAGGTGCGGGCCTTCGGCCGGGCGGACGACGTACTGCGACAGTACCAGGAGTTTTTTGAAACACGCCGCCCCGCTGCCGTCGCGGCGTAGGGCCAACGGAGAATTTCACGTGCGGATCGTCGTCAGCTTGCTGAACTTCCGACCGGGCTGCATTGGCGGCACCGAAACGTACCTGCGCGAGCTGGTCGCCAACCTGTCGGCCGCAGCGGGTCGCGACGAAATCGTCCTCGTCGTCGACCGCGACATTGCGCCGGAATTTCGGACACCAGGGGTCGGGCTGGCGGTCGTCGACGCCGGGGCGCGGTCGGTCGTGTGCCAGAGATTTCTGGAAGCGACGACACCGTACCAGGCGCGCGGGATCTCTCGCGTCTTCGAAGACCTTGCGCCCGACGTGGCGCTGTTTCCCCAGCAGGTGATTTTTCCCAAGCAGGTCCCCTGCCCCGCGGTCGTCGTGGTTCACGACCTGTACCACCTGCAACTTCCGGAAAATCTGACGGTGCTGCAGCGCTGGTATCGGAAGTCGATCTATCAGCATTCGCTGAATTCCGCCGATCGAATTATCACCGTCTCGGATTACACTCGTCGCAGCCTGATCGCGCATTACTCTCTGGACGATCGTGCCGCACAGATCGAGACGGTGCACCACGGTTTCCGATTATTCGAGCCGGGCTCTGCGGCTCAAGCGACTGATGAGAGCACGTCGGCACACCCGTTCATTTACTATCCGGCCGTCAGCCACCCGCACAAAAACCATTTGCAGCTCTTTCGGGCAATTTCCCGGCTGAATGCTGTGGGCGAGTTCCCGTACCGCGTTCTGCTGTCGGGCGCGAAAACCCGGCATTGGCCGAAGCTGGAACACGAAATCCGGCGGCTCGGACTGCGCCGCGTGGTGGAGCATCTGGGTTTCCTGCCGTACAGCCGCGTGCAGGCGCTGTACCGGGCCGCGAGCGCAGTGGTCTTTCCGTCGAGCTACGAGGGTTTCGGTATACCCGTCGTCGAAGCCGCGACGCTGGGGAAGAAAGTGATCACGTCGGATATCGAGGTCTTTCGCGAGCTGGGGGTGCCTGCGGCGTTTCGAATCAACTTCGACGACGCGCGGGAATTGCAGGGGGCTCTCGCGCACCCTGGCCGCACGGTGCTGGAGCGCCCCGTTCAGTCGTGGGCAGAAACCACGCGCCAGACGCTGGCCATCGTGCGCAAGGCGGCAGCCGGCGCCTGGACGGTCAGCAGCGAGCCCGCCTGGACCGGCGACGACGCGATTTCCGCCAGGGCAGCGTGAAATTGCCCATCCTGCCCCGGCAAAATACCCGGAAAAATCCTCAAGGACCGAACAACCTGCGCCGATGGAAAGTACAGCGCATCTTCACAGGCCGGGCGCCTGGCGCGCCCGTATTGAATCTCTCCGAGACCGGGAATTGATGTATGGCTGCCGCGAACACAGACAGTGAGAATTCTTGCAGCCCGGGGGACGGCGGCGGCGCGGATCGGGCGCCACTGACACGCATCGGGACATTTTTGAACCCCGATCGGGCTCGAGTCCTGAAAGTCGTTTCGTGGGGTGCAATCGTCGCGTGGTGCGTGTGGTGGGGCGCGAGCATTCACCAGAACACGCTCATCGGGGCCAAACGGGCCTGGTTTGCCCCGCCGTACTTCGGAATCGATTACCTGTACAACGTCGACTATCCAACGCGCGTCTGGCTCTCGGGGAAAGACCCCTACGAAGACAAGTCGCATCTGTTCGTCTATCCGCCGCCGGTCACCAGGATGTTCGCCTGGTGCAAGTATTTTACGCCCGAGCAATCGCTCGTGATCTGGATCGTGGCGCTGGGGCTGATGGCCGCGGGAGGCGCGTGGGCGGCCTGTGTGGCCCGCCGTCGGCTGGGGCTGTCTCCGATCCCCGTGACGACGGCGATCGCCGCCATCGGCTTCAGCACGCCGGTGGTATTTGCGATGGAGCGCGGGAATTATGACCTGGTTACGGTGCCGCTGGTCATCGCGGCACTGGCGGTGATGAAGAAAAAGACGTGGTGGGCCGACGTGCTTGGCGGCGCGATCCTGGCGATCGCTCCGTGGGCGAAGATCTATCCGGGGCTGCTGGGAGTGGGACTCGTGGGCCTGCGCCGCTGGGGGGCGCTGGCCAGCTTCGTCGCCTGCGGGGCCGCGATCGGGCTGGTGACTCTCGAAGAGAACAAGCGGTTCCTGGTGAACAACGACCTGCACTTGGCCATCACCAAGTACATTTCGGACGGTTCCCCCGAAGGGGCCATCTGCCCCTGGAACCACTCGCTGACCGATCACTGGAAACGCATCTGGGCCAGAACCCCGCTGCGTCCCTTGCGGCGGATCGACGGGCGGATTGCCGCCGCGCTCATTCTGGGCCCACCCCTCGTGTGGGTCTCGTGGCATGTTTTCCGCTGCACGCGGCGGGAAAAGCTGGCATTCCCCTATCTGATGTGGGTCGTCGCGCTGGCCACGTTTGTGCCGCCGGTCTCCAACGACTATTCGCTGTTCTTTCTGCCGCTGACGGCGCTGGCGGTCTGGTCCCGTCGGGATCCGCTGTTGATTCAATTGACGATGTACGCGCTCGTGCTGTGGTGGCAGCCGATCGGGCTGCCGATCAACGGCCGGCTGCTGATCCTGGTAAAAATCGCCGGACTCCTGGCGATGGGGGTCAGCCTGGCGGAACGTGCGCTGGAACAGCAGGCAGCTCAATCGGCCGGTGGCGCCGAAAAACCGCCAGCCGGGGTGACGGAATCACATCTGCCGCTGGCCGCCTGATTTGAGGTCAGCCACTCGACCGAACGCTCTACAAAACGGGCGCCATTCTCATGCTCTTCTGTTCCGAACGGTTCTTTCTATTCTTTCTCGTGGTGTTCGCCGCGTACTGGTCGATGCCCTGGCATCGCCTTCGCGTGTGGCTTCTGCTTCTGGCCAGCTTTTACTTTTATGCGAGCTGGAATCAATGGCTGGCGGGGCTGATCTGCGTTTCTACGGCCCTCGACTACTGGGTGGCGCGCGGCATGGATTCGAGCCCGTCGCCGCGCGTGCGGCGACTGCTGTTGCTGACGAGCATCATCTCGAACGTGGGACTGCTGGCGTACTTCAAGTATGCGAATTTCTTTCTGCAGTCGATTGAGCAGGCGCTGCATGCGGCGGGCTCGACCGCGACGCTGCCCGTGCTGCAGGTGATGCTGCCGATCGGAATTTCGTTTTACACCTTCGAAGCGATCAATTACACGGTTGACGTCTATCGCCGCCAGGTTCCGGCCGAGCGGAACCTGGCGCATTTCATGCTGTTCATCACGTTCTTTCCGCACCTGGTGGCCGGGCCGATCGTGCGGGCGCGCGACTTCCTGCCTCAGATCCGCCGACCCAAGCGCTGGAACTGGGCGCAAATGCAATGGGGAACCGGCTATTTCATGCTGGGGCTGTTCAAGAAGCTGGCGATTGCCGATCGCATGGCGCTGTTCGCCGACCCGGTCTTCGCCGACCCGCAAACTTACGGCACCGGCGCCGTGTGGGCGGCGGTCATCGCGTACGCGGTACAGATCTATTGCGACTTCTCCGGCTACACGGACATGGCTCTGGGGGCTGCCCATCTGCTGGGTTACCGGCTGGCGAAGAACTTCGACATGCCGTACCTGGCCCCGAACATCTCGATGTTCTGGCGCCGCTGGCACATTTCGCTGTCGACGTGGCTGCGCGATTATCTGTTCATTCCGCTGGGCGGCAGCCGCAGCAGCGGCGACCCCGCCCGCCAGCGGCGGCGCACCGCATGGAACCTGATGATCACCATGACACTCGGAGGCCTCTGGCACGGTGCGAGCTGGACGTTCGTCATCTGGGGCATGATCCATGGGGTCCTGCTGATTGCGCACCGCGAATTCCGGGATTTCGCAACGCAACGGCCGCGGTTCGACCGGCTGCTCACGGGGATTCCCGGCACGGCCGTGCGGATCGCGGCGACGTTTCTGGCCGTCTGTGTGGGATGGATTTTCTTCCGCGCGACGACCCTTTCGGCCGCCACGACGATGCTGGGGCGGATGTTTGTTCCGCAGGCGGGCCTCGCTCCGCCTCTGGCGACGATCAGCCTGTGGTGGCTGGTCGGCGTAGTCGTCATCGCCCATGCCGCGGGACACTTCGAGCTCTGGAAGCGCGCCGAGCGGCTTATGCCGGCGCCCGTCGTCGGACTGGGCTATGCGACGGCAGCCACGGCGGCACTGTTTCTGGCGCTCGATTCGGGCAAGGCGTTTATTTACTTCCAGTTCTAGCATTCGAGAAGCCGACCCGGCGCGGGGGCGATCATGGACAGGCGGATCAAACCGAGTCAGGCCAGGCCGAGAGCGGCCATTCTGTGGGGCCTGGCGTTTTTTGCCTTGTACCAGGCGGGGCTGTACGTGGCGATGGAATTGCGGCCGGTTCTGCGCGATCCCGAATATGGCGTCAAGCTCGACCGCCTGAAGGCGCGGATTGCCGAGAAGCCCGGCGCCGATCCCCTCATCGTGATGCTGGGCAGCTCGCGTGTGTCGTTCGGGTTCCGCTGCGGCGATGGGGACTCCGGCGAGGCGGACAGTCCGCAGCAGGCGACCGTGCCGGCGGGCGGTGGTTCGGCGGCGCGGCCCCTCGTCTACAATTTCGGAGCATCCGGATTTCCACCGACCGGCCAATTGGTGTATCTCAGGCGCCTGCTGGCCGACGGAATTCGTCCGCACCTGGTGGTCTGCGAGTACTGGCCGACGCTCGTCGTCGCCGACAGCCGGTTCAACGAAGGGATCGACATCAATCGGCTTCGCTGGCTCGACATAGGCCGTCTGGCGAGCGGCGTCACCCGAGTCAGGGATTTCTACAGGCGCTGGGGCCGGGCGCAGATCGTGCCGTGGTATTACCACCGCTACCTGTTGTTCAATCACCTGGCGCCAAGTTGGCTCGAGCCGGCGAACCAGATGGACCACCAGTGGCGTCAGATGGATGACTGGGGATGGGTCAACCAGCCGATGTACGAATCGCGGGGCGTCGACCCGCAACGGCTGCAGGGTGAGATGGACGTCAGCCGCCCCGTTCTGGAGCAGTTTCAACTGCCGGCTACCGCCGACCGGGCCTTCCGCGACATCATCGACACGTGCCGGGGGAATCAGATCGCCGTGGCGATTATCATCACGCCGGCCGCCAGCCCGATCCGTGGGCTGTATCGGCCTGAAGCCCTGGCACGGCAGACGGCGTATCTGAAAGATCTCGAGGTCTGCTGCGGCGCCACATTAATCGACGCCAGCGACTGGGTTCCCGATGAAGAATTCTTCGAGGGCTGCCACCTGACGCATGCCGGGTCGTCGACGTTCGCCCGCCGATTTCACGAGCGCGTAGTGCAGCCGATGCTGGCCGGCGAGCGCGACCTGCTGGCCGGCAGCAAGTCGCGATTTGGGCCTGGCCCGGCGGCGAGCGCGATTTCGGCATCGCCCCGTGCCGGCGAAGACCTCATTCGCAGCCGGTAGCGGGCACTACGAAAACTGCCGCACCAGCCACAGCACGCCTTCTTTGACGGCCTTGCGGTGGGGCGATCGCGCGCCGGCTTCCGCGGGGTCGATCCGCTGCGACAGGAACGAATTATAGCTTTCCGCGAGCATTTCATCGTTCGAGTAACGCGGCTTCCAGCCGAGGTCGTGGAGTTTTTTCACGTCGAAATGAAATGGCTTGTGATACGTCAGGTAGTGCCAGGGGGCCAACGGGCACAACCACAGAAAATCGAGCGTGCGGAGCGCGCCGATCGAGAGCCGCTCGGGCAGGCTCTTCACTCTGGACTTCGTGCCGGCGTGAGCGATCAGCCGTTCGAGCGATTCGCGCAAGCTGCCGAAGCGGTCGGTTCCCACGTTGTAGATGCCGGGGCGGTCGGCATCGAGGGCCAGCATGTAGGCATCCATCAGATCGTGCGCATGGACGAACTGAAATCCTCCGGTTCCTGGGCCGATAACGTACACGTTGCGCCCGTCCTTGATCCAGCGAAACAGGAGCTGGAAGATCCCGAGCCGCCCTTCACCCAGAATCGTTCGCGGGCGGATGACGATCAGCGGCAGACCGGCCCGCTCGCAGACTTCGCGGACGGCCAGTTCGCCGGCCAGCTTCGCCTGGCCGTATTCTTCGACCGGTCCCGTCGGCGTGTCGTCGGTGATCGGGCATTGGCGCGGCAGGCCGAAGATGGCGCTCGAGCTCATGTGCACGAAGCACCGCACGCCGGCCCGCACGGCTTCTTCCGCCGCCAGTCGCGAGCCTTCGACGTTCACGGCCCAGAATTGTTTCTTGGCCTTCGTCAGCGGAACCAGCGCCACGTTATGATGGACGATCTCGGCTCCCTGCATGGCGCGTCGGACACCGTCGCGGTCGAGAATGTCGCACTGGGCATATTCGATGGCCCGGGGCCGGCGGTGATCTTCCCAGACGTCGAGAATGCGGACCTGTTCGCCCCGCTGGTGAAGCCTGTTGGCGATCAGGTTTCCAAGGAAGCCGGAGCCTCCGGTGATCAAGTGCATGACTGCGTTCCTGTGAGACTGTGTTTTCCGGTTGAATGAGTTCCCCGTTGGAATGCTCTCGCGACGACCCGCCGGGCGGCGGGTCGTCATACTTCGTCAGGCCAGGCCCGTCGACTCGGCAAAGCACCAGGCGAGGCTGCGGCGCATGCCGTCCTCGAGCGCAATCCGCGGGCGGTATCCGAGCTCGCGCGCGGCCTTGTCGATCGAACAGGCGATCGCCTTGTCCATTTCCGACAGAACGTGAATCTTCTGGTGATAAAACCCGAGGCGCTGAATCACCCAGTCGGCCAGCCACGCCACTGAGCTGGCGATCGACGGCAGCCGCAGCCGTTTGTGCGAGCATTTCTGGTCGAATTCGTTTTCGAGCAGGCGTTCAATCGTGTCGACGACCTCATTCATCGTGTACGGCCGCTCGTCGGCGATCCAATACACCTGGCCTGCCGCCTGCGGGACCGACGCCGCCAGGATCAATCCCTGGCACAGGTTGTCGATGTACGCCATCGAGCGGAGAGACCGGCCACCGCCGACGATTGGCGCCTGGCCGTCGCGGACCATGCGAAAGAACAGCGATTGGCGCGGCTGCTGGAACGGGCCGTAGAACCACGGGGCGCGGACGAGGACGGTTTCGATTTCTCCCGCGGCGTGGGCGCGCTTCACGTCGCGCTCCATGAGCATCTTCGACCGGCCATAGTTCATGTAAGGGGCGTACGGCGAATGCTCGTCGAAGCGGTGGTCGCCATGGGGGTTCGTGCCGCAGGGCGAGTTGCTGGAAACGACGACGGCCCGCCGCAAATCGGCCCGTCGCGCGGCGGCGAGCAGATTGGCGGTGCCCGTGCGATTGACTTCGTAGAACTCGCGGACGCGCCTGGGGTGGATGATGCCTGCAGTATGGATCACGACGCCGCCGGCACGACCAGAGCAGAATGCGTCGCAGTCATCCGGCCGCCGCACGTCGCCGCGCACGATTTCGATGCGATCGGAAATCCGGCGAATGGCGGCGTCGTTCTGGCCGGGGAGCACAAGCGCCCGCACCCGCAGATCGGGGGCCGGCCGACCCAGCTCGGGAGAATCAGCCAGCCCGTGCGTCAGCGCATGCAGCAGCCCCAGGCCGAGCCAGCCCGCCCCGCCGGTGACAAGTACGTCCTGCGTGCCGAATTCCATGTCAGGTTCCAATGGAAATGCGTTGTCTCTATGAATTCGCCAGGAAATGCAGCGCGTTTCTGCGGGCGATCGCCATGATCGACCCCTGCGGGTTGACGCCGGGCGCCGTGCACAGCAGGCTCGCATCAGCCAGATACAGGTTCTGCTCGCCATGCACCTTGCCGTATGAATCAGCCGTGCAGCGGCGGCGATCTTCTCCCATGGGGCAGGTGGAGAACAGGTGAATCGTCATCAGGTTGGCGGCGCCGCGCGACAGCAGCGCCGGAATCTGCGAGAGCTCCCGCCGGCCGCGAACGGCCGCCGCGCCGCGCACCGCCGGAAAGAGGGTCGTCGCCCCGGCAGCGAACAGGGCTTCCGAGAGCTTCCACAGGCCGTCGGCCAGGTCGCGCATCTCGGGCTCCGCCAGTCGGAAGCGCACCAGCGGATCGCGGAACCCGGGCAGTGCGCGGACCGAACCGCGGCCGCCCGTCGTCATCGCGTAATACACCGCCATGTTTGGCCAGGAGTCTTCCAGTCGGCGGGTCTCGCGCGGATGATCGAGCATCGCCAGGCCCAGGTGCGGCGGCGAAGCGACCGAGCATCCAAAGCCGAGACGAGGAGAGAATTCCTTGACCTGGTGGACGCCGACCCCCGAATTCCACCCGTTGACCTGCTCCTCGAACTCGGCGACGAGCTTGACCGTCGGGTGCACGTGCAGCGACCGGCCGGCATTTGAACCCAGGCCGCTGCGCTGCAGCAGTGCCGGAGAGTGGATCGCCCCGCACGCGACAAAGACCGTTTCTGCATTCAGGCGCGACTCGCGGCCGGAGGAGTCGATCATCTCGATCGCCCACCCCCGCGGCAGACGCCTGAGACGCGTGACGCGAGTTTCGGCGATGAGTTGGCACCCGGCCGCCAGGGCACGGGGGATGTACGTGCGCGACATCGTCTGCCGCAATCCGGCCGGGCCGGCCGATCTATCACCTGCGTCGCGTGCGGCGCCGAAAGAAATCCAGCGCGGCACTTCGAGCGATTTCCAGCCAAGCTGGCGCGCTCCGGCGTCGAGCCTCCGCGACGCGGCCGGGGCGTCGCAGGGCAAAAGCGAAACGCAGACGTCTCGCTCGCACTGTTCGAAATGGGGCCGCAGCGTCTGCTCGTCGAGGTCTTGTACGAGGAATTCGGTCCGCCAGCGCTCGAGCGCCTCGGGAGGCGTCCGATGGTACAGGCCGCTGTTGATTTCACTGCCCCCTCCGACGCAGCGACCTTCCACGTAGGCGATCTTGGGATTTCCCAGCAGAGCCGTGACGCCTCCATTCCGATATTTTTCCGCCATTTCGCCGATCGAGAACTGCCGCGGCCGATCGGCGGCGAGATCGCGACCTTCTTCGATCAGCGTGACCTCACGTCCCGATTCGCTTAACAGACACGCGGTGACGGCGCCCCCCGGACCTGAGCCGATGACGGCGACCTCAGTCCACGTCGCGACGCCGCGGCCGTCGGAAGATCCGCGAGACCTGAGTTTCGGTGTGGGAACCATCGCGGGTGAAGGCTGCAGCAGGTCGCGACTTTCCATCGCTACGGTGACCAGGCTTTCATAGAAGCGGACGAGATCGCGTTGCGGCCCCAGGGGACTTTCTCGCCACGCCGCCAGGTGTGCGGCTCGTTGCTCTGCCCCCAGTCGGTGAAAGCGACTTCCGAATTTCGTCACGGCGGACCAGTCGAAGAGATGCGTCACGGCGCGCAGCGGCCCGCGCAGCCAGTCGGTCATGCGCTGTTGCTGTGCCAGAACGAAATTCACGATGGCGTTCGTGGAAACGGCCGTCGGCTGCATCCGACCGGCGTCGCGTTCGCGGACGATCGAATAACAGATCGCTGAAACGATGTGCTCGGCCGGCTGCGTCTCAGTTCGCCCGTCGCCGCCGAGACCGGTCTCCTCGCGCCGTTCGCTCTCGCGTTCCAATTCCAGGCTGGCTGACAAACTGCGTTCTCCTGCGCGAGGGGCGTACCGCTAAGTCGCGATGGATCCGAGAATGACCAAAACGAGCACGCACACGCCGACGAGGCGGCTCACGCCGTCCTTCAGCGCGAAGACCACGGGGTCTTCCGATAGCTGGCGCCGCTTCGCCATGAACCAGACTCGGGTAATCCAGTACATCAAGAGCGGGCAGATCATCCACAGAGCCCAGGAATTGACGTACAGGCTTCGCATGGCGTTGCTGTTGATGTACAGCGCCAGCACCAGCACCGAGAGGTAGCCGCTTGCCGGGCCGAGGCTTTCGATAATTCCCAGGTCGGCGACCCGGTATCCCCGGCCAGCCGAATCGCCGAGCTGTTCGTCTTCGAGCCGCGCGAGCTCCGCATACCGTTTGGCGAATGCCAGCGAAGTGAACAGAAACATCGAGAGCCCGAGCATCCATTCCGACAGGGGACTGCCGGTGGCGAGGGCCCCTCCCACGACGCGCAGGGTGTAGAGCCCGGCCAGCACCATAACGTCGACGACAACCAGGCGCTTGAGCCAGAAGGAATACAGGCTGGTAATCGCCAGATAAACCGCCATCAGGCCCACAAACCTCATGGGCAGCGTGGCGAAAGCCAGCAGAAATGACGTGCTTGCCAGCCCGGCCGCCAGCAGCGGCCCCCATGCCACTCCCAGGGATCCCGAGGCAAACGGCCGATGGCGCTTCTTGGGATGGCGGCGGTCGGATTCGATATCCAGCAGGTCGTTCACCACGTAGACGCTCGAGGCCACGAGCGAGAACGCGACGAACGCCAGGAGTGCCGTCGCGATTCCGCCCAGCGTGATCACGTGTGACAGAAACATGGGGACGAACAACAGCATGTTCTTCGACCATTGGTGCGGACGCAGCACTTTGCAGACCGCTTTCCACGGGGGCGCTTGGCGAGCGATCACGCTGGACGGCGTGCCGAGCTTCGCGACTTTTGCCGCCAGGGCCCGCGAGGGGGCCACGACGAATGCCCGCGCGGAATTCCGCCAGATCGGCAAGTCGGCCGGCGAATCGCCGATGTAGGCGAATCCTTCAAATCCGCGCTGGCGACAGAACTCTTCGATCGCCTGCAGTTTGCGCGGCCCTTTCAGGTTGCAGCCGGCAACGCTGGCCAGAACGGAGTCGAACAGCCCCAGGTGTTTCGCGACATCGCGGGCCCACGTTTCGTGGCTGGCGGTTGCCAGCACGATCAATCGGCCGGCGGCCTTTTGCGCGCGCAGGAAGCTCAGCACTTCTTCGCGATAGGGCAGCAGCGCGGCATTGGGCCGCTCCAGCTCCGACAACGCTTCTTTGAGGGCAGCCCGACCGCGCAGCCCCGCAGAAGCGATCGCCGGCAGGTGCCGCAGGCCGCGCTTGGCTGCAAGAGTCAGGGCTTCGTACAGGAGGTCGGAGGCCGTCAAGGTGCCGTCGAGATCGACGAAGATTACTTGCGGCTCGGCCACCGGTTGGCGGATGGCCTCTGCTGTAAAGTGCGGCCCGGAAACCTGATCCGCCTCGCGGCGCGCTTGGGCGCCGGCAGGACGGGGCGACGTTTTGGGCTGCTTTTCGAACATGGGGGATCGATGTAGTCGCCGCCGTGCCGTCGTGCCAGAACGGGCGCATTGCGGCAGAAACGGCTGGTCGCACGCGCCGCGCGGGTCCCCGTCGCCGGGAATCCGTTTGGTTGTAGCCAGGTGGGACTGGGAAATGATGGATGGGTCGGAGAGAGAGTGGGATCATGTAAGGGAACGCGAGCATTTGGTCAATACGAACACGGCGGCGGATCGGCCTCCGGGCGGAAATGCGAATCATTCGTGTCTTTCGGCGCGCGCGCCATGACCCGAACGATCGGAAAACGGGGGACATCCGGCGTGTTGCGTCGGCATTGCGGGCATTTCCGCGGCGATCGTCCAGAGCGTATTGCTTCGCAGAATCCGCAGAACCGACTCTAATGTATTGTTGACATTGCTTATACGCCTCACCGATAATTTAGGGGTTTTAGACGTTCCCCTGCGGTTGGCGTAGACTTTACTGCCGAAGCTTGCAGGTCAGAGGCCATTCCACGAAGGAAATGCCGATGCCGAGCATTGGGTCGATTGCGCGGTTTATCGCCGACCAATTCCCATTTACGAAGAAGCGGAAGAAAAGCCCGACAAACCACACGATTCGCGACGAGTTCACCGCGAATCTGGGTGTCATGCGCCTGGAAGCGCGCCGCGTCCTGAACGCCGCCGCGGTTCCGGTCGGGCCGCCGCCCACTCCACCGCCCGATGCGGCCGCCAACGCGGCCGCCGCGGCCCAGTCGCAGCAGCAGTCGGTCATCCTCACCGTCGACGCCTCGCAGCAGGCCCAGCAGCATGGCGGCGACATCTTCGTTGTGAAACGCAACGGCGAAAATGTCGACGTCACGATCAACGGATCTCCCTCGGTTTCCAAACCCCTGTCGGCCGTCGGCCAGTTGATCATCAACGGCTCCGACGGGAACGACAAACTGGTCATCGACTACTCGGGCGGTAATCCGCTGTCGGGCGGCGGAATCCAGTTCAACGGCGGAAAAGAACTGAATCCCGGCGGCGATCAGATCGTCATCGAAGGGGGACCGGCCGGAGCAGTGACGTACACGCTCGACTCGGCGAACTCGGGCGTGATCACTATCGATTCGATGTCGATTTCGTTCAGCGGCGTCGAGTCGGTATCGGATACTCTGAGCGCTTCGAGCCGCGCGATCTACGTCGCGGCCGGCGGGGGCTCGCTGACACTGGGAGATGGCCGTGCCGCCGGGATGGGCGAGGTGACGACCTCCAGCGGCATGGTCCTAGATTTCGCCGATCCGACGTCGTCGCTGACGGTCGACACGGCGCTCTCCGGCAGCGCGTCGTTTGAAACGATTACCGTCTCGACGTTCCACGATGCCTTCGGCGCCAATTTGTTTTTCCATGGCGACACGGGCGACACGCTCAATATCTCGGGTGCGGTCGATCTGGGGGCGGCGAGCCTGACGGGCTCGGCGGGCACGATTCTGATCAGCGGCTCGATCACATCGGCGGGGGGAGCAATCGACCTGGCCGGTTCGCAGGCAGTGACGATCGCCGCCACGGCCAATATACAGTCGGTCGGCGGCTTCGTCACGGCCGACGCCGGCGCTGCGGGGACGTTGGTCGATTACGGCGTGATCGACGTGTCGAACATCGCGGCGGGGGCAACGGGCGGTTCCGTGCAGTTGCTCGGGAAATACGTGGGGCTGGCGGGAGATGCGCGGGTCGACGCCTCGGGGAATGCCGGCGGCGGCACGATCCTGGTGGGCGGCGACATGCACGGCGCGAATCCGTTGGTACACAACGCGGCGCGCACCTACGTCGGGCAGAATGTCACTCTGTCGGCAGACGCGCTGCACCAGGGCAACGGCGGCAAGATCATTGTCTGGTCGGACGACGTCACACGTTACTTCGGCAGCATTTCGGCGCGCGGCGGCGCCCTGGACGGCGACGGCGGGTTTGTCGAAGTTTCGAGTGGGCACAATCTCGACTACAATGGGCGTGTCGATCTGGGCGCGGCACACGGCATCACGGGACTGTTGCTGCTCGACCCGGATGCGATCGTGATTACGCACGGCGCCGACGGCTCGGGCATCGATGACGCCGAAGTCGATGTCGACGGAACGATCAATTTCGCCGATGGTGCCGGGACATTTACGATCTCTGACGGCGCGATCCTGGCGGCGGGTTCGAGTATTCTGCTGGAAGCCAACGTGAGCATTGGCACTGTCGGCGCCGTCGACCTGACGTTGACCGGTGCGAACACGCTGTCGCTGACGACCAAAAATAATCTCGCACTGGGGGTCATCGACCTGACGAGCGCCGTGGCGTTCGGCACCTCGGGGGGCAAAATCACAATCTCCGCCAGCACGTCGAAGTTGGCCCCCGGCTTGATCGCCATCGGAGCCATGGACTCGGCCGGCGGCGACATCGAAATTACGACCGGATTTGGGAGTATTACCCTGACCGGCGCCCTGACCGCGGGAGCGGGCGCCGTCACGTTGACGGCCGCAGGCGGGATCGGCGAAACCGCGACCGGGACGATCTCCACCACCGGCACCCTGACGGTGAGCAACACCCTGGGGGGAGACGTTACGCTGGACCAGGCAAACGTCGTCACAAAGTTTGATGCGTCGAACACGGCGGCATCAGGGACGGTGATTTTCAACGACACGGCGGTGGCTTTGACGGTGGGGAGCGCAACTGGCATCTCGACGAGCGGCGGAGACATCACCGTCGCCTCCGCCGGTACGCTGGCGCTGAACAAAGCGGTGACCACAGGGGCGGCCGATACGGGAACCGTCCGCTTGCAAGCGGACGGCAACATCACGCAGGCTGCGATCGGGATTATCACGGCCGGCACGCTGGGTGTGTACGACACGGCAGGCGACATCACGCTCGACCAGGCGAACGTCGTGGGCACGGCCCTCACGACGGGCATCTTCGCAGCGCAAGACACCAAGACACGGCAGTCGGCGGCAACATCACGTTCAAGGATACGACGACCGGCACCTTGAAGATCGACAGCGTTACGTCGTCCGGAATCTTCACGAACACCGTCACGGGCGTTGCGACTGATCCGTCGGATGTGACGATCGTCACGGCGGGAGCCTTGAATATCGCCGCCGCAATCACGACCGGCGCCGCGGATGCCGGCATCGTGCGCTTGCAGGCCGCGGGAGATATCACGCAAACGGCCGCCGGCACGATTACCGGCGGCACGCTGGGCGTCTACAACACGGCAGGGAATACAACCCTCGATCAGGACAACGTCGTGGGGACAGTCGGCACGCCGGGGGTCTTCGCGGCGGAAACGACGACGGCCGGCAAGTCGATCACGTTTAAGGATACAACGACGGGTGAACTGCAAGTCGGCCAGGTGACTTCGTCGGGCATCTTCACGAACACAGTCACCGGAGTGCTGACGAACAAAGGAGACATCACGGTCGCGACGGGCGGAGCGCTGACCCTGAACCAGGCGGTGAGCACGAGCGCCGGCGATTCGAAGACGGTGCGGTTGCAGGCCAACGGGGACGTGACTCAGGCGGCGGCGGGGATCATCACGGCCGGCACACTGGGCGTGTACGACACGGCCGGGAACATCACCCTCGACCAGTCAAATGTGGTCGGGACAGCAGGCACGCCGGGCGTGTTCGCGGCGGAAACGACGACGGCCGGCAAGTCGATCACGTTCAAGGATTCGACGACGGGTGAACTGCAGATTGGCCAGGTCACGTCGTCCGGGATCTTCACGAACACGGTCACCGGGGTGCTCACGAACAAGGGAGACATTACGGTCGCCACGGGGGGCGCCCTGACGCTGAACAAAGCGGTGAGCACGAGCGCCGGCGATTCGAAGACGGTGCGATTGCAGGCCAACGGGGACATCACACAGGCGGCGGCCGGGATCGTCACGGCCGGCACGCTGGGTGTGTACGACACGGCCGGCAACATCACTCTGGATCAGGCGAACGTGGTGGGCACGGCCGGCACGGCCGGGACGTTCGCGGCCCAGGATACCGACAGCGCGACTCCTGGCGCGATCGTGTTCAAAGACACGACGACTGGCGAGCTCAAGATTGGAGCTGTGGCGTCGTCCGGAGTCTTCACGAATACAGTCACCGGCGTGCAGACCGACAAGGGAGACATCACACTCTCGACCGGCGGCAAGCTGACGATCAACGAGGTCATCAAGGATACGAACGCCACCTTGACGGCCACGATCCGATTACAGGCCAACGGCGACGTGTCGCAGGCGTCGACGGCGGTGATCACCGGGAAAAACCTGGGCGTCAACACGGCCGTCGGCGACATCGACTTGTGCGCGGCCCCCAACAAAGTCAACGGCACGTTCGGCGCGACGGCGACAACGGGCAGCGTCGGATTCCGCGATTCGGTCACGTTCACACTGGGCGCCGTGACGGCAGTGGCCGGCCTCTTCAACGGCGCCAACGGGATCACCGCGGCGGCGGCCGGCGACATTACGCTGGTGTCCGATACGACGCTGGACGTCAACAAAGCCCTGACGACGACCGGCACGATCCGGCTGCACGCGGCGGGCAATGTGACGCAATCCGCTGCGATCACGGCCGGCTCGCTGAGCGCCTTTACGTCGTCCGGGGACATCACGCTGAATAATGCAGGCAATAGCGTGTCGACGTTCGCCGCGGAAGATACCGACTCGGTAACGCCCGGAAACGTCTCGTTCTTCGATTCAATCGCCACCGCACTCACGATCAGCACTGTACTGGCCGACGCTGGCGGTTGCGCGACGACGGTCACGGGCGCGACGACAAATAAGGGCGACATCACGATCGTGACGGGCGGGAAACTGACGCTGAATCAGGCTGTCAGCACGGGGGCCGGCGACGTCGGCACCGTCCGCTTGCAGGCAGCGGGAGACATCACGCAGGCGGCCGCGGGGATCATCACCGGCCTCAACCTGGGCGTGTACAACACGTCAGGCATTATTAACCTGAACCAGTCGAACGTCATCGGTACGGCCGGCACGGCGGGTACTTTTGCCGCGCAGAACACCGATAGCGCAACCCCCGGCGCGGTCGTGTTCAACGACACGACGACAGGTGAGTTGAAGATCGGATCGGTCGCTTCATCCGGCAAGTTCACCAATACCGTGACGGGGGTCGTCACGGACAAAGGCGACATGACGCTTGCCACAGCCGGCAAGCTGACGCTGAACCAGGCGGTCAGCACCGGGGCCGGCGACGTGGGGACTGTGCGGTTGCAGGCCGCCGGCAACATCACGCAGGCTGCGATCGGGATTATCACGGCCGGCACGCTGGGTGTGTACGACACGGCAGGCGACATCACGCTCGACCAGGCGAACGTCGTGGGCACGGCCCTCACGACGGGCATCTTCGCAGCGCAAGACAC
>JACQFH010000143.1 GCA_016200145.1 Planctomycetia bacterium
GAGGCTGTTCATGTGGGATGTTTCCCTTTCTCCCCGGACTTGAAGTCCTGGTATTTCACCAGGACCGCGCCGTTTTCGAACTTGACCTCGAGCGAATCGAGATCGCGGGCACTGGGGCTTTTCGGGTCGCGGACTCCGTCAGGCGCGAATGCGCTGTTGTGGCACGGGCAATGATACGCGTTTTTCGCGGCCCGCCAATCCACGGCGCACCCGGCGTGCGGGCAGGTCACGTTGAACGCCAGCACGTCGCCATTTTCCAGCCGCGACAGATAGACAGTACCGATCGCATCTTTCGGAAACGTGTTCCAGGCGTCTTTGCGGTCGGCGATGATCTTGAACGCCTGCGGAATCGCCGACAGCGCGTCGAGCGTGGTCACCTTATAGAATCCCTGCGCATCGCTGCCGCTGGGCCGCTGCTTGCTCCTCACCGACCGGCGCAGCGGATTGATAAACGTCGCCAGTCCCACGGCCAACGGCACCAGCCCCGCCACAGCGCCGACGACCACAGCGGCCGCCTGAGTGAAGAACCCGCGCCGGGGTTGCGGGGGCGCAAGATAATCGGGCGAAAATTGACCCGGATCACCGGCAGGAGGTTGCGACATACGTCACCTCGTCTGGTTGGGGAATTGTTTTGGAATTCTCAGGCGGGCCGAATGCCGTATGGCCTTCGGGATCACGTTGCAAAAGTCAGCGAACCAGGGACGTCAGTCTCCGGGTGGCCTCGCTTGTTTGAGGCCCAGACTCTACGCAAACAACGCTTTCATGGCAGGCAGGATCTTTGCTTGAGCCTCGGCCAAGGGACCTGGCAGGATGGCTCCCGCGGCTTGTTTGTGTCCACCGCCCCCGTATTTCCCGGCAATGCACGAGACATCCAGGTGACTGCGGCTGCGAAGACTGGCTTTGATGTTTCCGTTGCTTTGTTCGATCAGGATGAACGCCGCTTCGACCCCCCCCACCGTCAGGCCTTCATTGACGAGGTCTTCGGTGTCAGGAGGTTCGGCTCCGGTTTCGCGATAGTCGACCAGCGTCACGTACGTCCACGCCAGCCTGCCGTCAGCATCGAGCATCATTCGGCTGAGCACGCGGCCGACAAGCTTGATTCGGGCCATGGTAAACTGTTCATACAACTGTCTATAAACTACATCCGGCCGGATACCTGCGTCAATCAATGCGGCGATCGTGGTCATCGTTTCGCGGTTGGTCGATGGAAACCGGAACCAGCCGGTGTCGGTGGCGATCGCCGCGAACATCGCCGTGCCGATCTCAGGAGTAATCTCCAGGTTCATCGCCCGCGCGAACTGAAAGACAAGCGTCCCGGTCGCCTCGGCGTCGGTGTCTTTCAGGTTCAGCGCCCCGAGGTCTTCAGCGAAGACGTGATGGTCGATGACGACTTTCTTCGCCTGCGTTTTCTTGAAGACCCGGCCCACGTCGGCCAACTGGCTCCAGGCGCTGGTGTCGAGAATCATGTGCACGTCGGTGTCGCTGGCGACAGCGTCGGTCACCTGCGGCCCCAGTTGCAGGCAGCGGTGGTTGGGGTCGAGAAACGCCAGGCGCGGCGGGACCGGCGAGGCGTTGACGATCCGCACTTCTTTTCCCAGTTGTTCCAGCAGCCCCGCCATCGCCACTTCGGAACCGATCGCGTCGGCATCCGGACGCACGTGAGTCGTCAGCACAAACCGCTGATGATTCGCGACAATTTCACGCAGCGGCGCCCAGTCGATTTTCATGGGCGTATGCTAGCGGCGGCCTGTGGGGTTTGCCAGAGACACCACGGCTCGCGCCCGTTCGAGATCGATCACCAGTTGTTGCTTCAGCGACTCCACTCCGTCAAACCGCACCGTGTCGCGCAGGCGGTCGACCAGCTCGACAATCAGCCGCGAGCCATACAGGTCCCCCGCGTAACCGTCCAGGTGCGCTTCGAACTTCCGCTCCTGATCGACGAACGTGGGGCTCGGGCCGAGGTTCACCCCGGCGGCGTACCATTGTTCGCCAACCCGAACCCGCGCCGCATACACGCCGTCGCGAGGAAGCACCGTGCGAATGCCCTCGAGATTGGCCGTCGGAAAGCCGATCGTGCGGCCCCGCTCGGCCCCGCGCACGACTGTGCCCGACACGCGATACGCATAGCCCAGGAGTTCCCCCGCCTCGCGGACGCGCCCGTCGGCAATCAGCCGGCGGATTTCGGTCGACGACACGAGGTGGTCTCCAACCGTCACCGGCGGAACGATTTCCAGTTGCCTTCCCGCCCCGGCGCAGAATTCGCGCAGCATGTCGATGTTGCCGGCGCGATCATGTCCGAAAAAAAAGTTCGGGCCTTCCACGAGGCCCCGTACGTTCAGGGCCTGAAGCACGATCCGGTCGAAGAACTCACGGGGCGATAAATTCAAAAGGGCCTGGTCGGTTGGATAGACCACTGCCGCGTCGACTCCGGCCTTGTCCAGCAGCTCCAGCTTGCGTTCCGTGGTCGTCAGAGGGGGCGGCGACTGCCCCGGACGCAACAGCGCAATCGGATGCGGGTCGAATGTGAAGATCACCGCCGGCGCCGGCTCTTGGGCCGCCAGGCGCGTGAGCACGCCAATCATGCTCTGATGAGCGCGGTGGACACCGTCGAAATTGCCGATCGACACGTACCCGTTCCGGCACGAGGCCAGCTCGTCGATTCCTCGGAAAACCTGCATGGCTTGGGGTCACATCCGATAGCGCTTCAGCTTGTCGTGATCGAGCTCGATCCCCAGCCCCGGCCGCGTCGGGATTTTCAGGAATCCTTCAGCGTCGATCTCGAATGGCGCGGTGGTGATGCCTTCGATGTAGTCACACGGTGTCAGGTATTCGACGTAGCGGGCGACCGGCATTGCGGCGGCAAGCTGCAAGTCGGCTGCCAGGCCCACCGCCGTATTCCAGCCGTGCGAGACCATCAGCACGTTGTGGTCGAATGCATACCAGCCGATCTTGCGCGATTCACTGATCCCGCCATTTTTCGTGCAATCGGGTTGAATGATGTCGACGGCGCGGCGTTCGATCCAGGGAATGAACGACTGCCGGCGCGTCAGCACTTCGCCCGACGCAATCGGCACGGGCGATTGGCGCGTCAACTCGACGAAGCCGTCGATGTCGTCGGGAGGCAGCGCTTCTTCAAACCACACAACGTCGTAGTCGGCCAGCATTTTGGCCGTCTCCCGCGCCCAGTTGACCCCATGCGGCCAGAACTGTTCGCTGCCCCCGGCGTCGACCATCAGCTCGACGTGAGGCCCGACGGTGTCGCGGGCCGTTCGCACCAGCAGCTCGTCGAACTGCCGGGTGCGACGGCCGAACGGCCGCCAGCCCATTTTGATCGCCTTGAATCCGCGGCCGACGACGTCGTAGAGTTTTTCGCGCAAGACGTCGGGCTCGTCGAACAGGATCGACCCGTAGGGCTTGATGCGGTCGCGGTAATTGCCTCCCAGCAGGCGCGACACGGGCTGCTGGCACGCCTTGCCCATGATGTCCCACAGGGCGATGTCGAGCCCGCTGATGGCATGCTCGACCGAACCGCCGCGCCCCTGCCAGAACGTCGATTGCCGCAGCTTCTCGGTGACCCGCTCGGGCTCGACGGCCGATTCATTTTCCAAGAGCGGCCAGAGCAGCTCCATCGCCCCTTCAGTCAGGGCGCCCGACGTATAGACGCTCCCCACGCCGGTCAGCCCTTCGTCGGTGACGACTTCCAGCAGCGTGTGCAGGTTTTCACGTTTCTCGTGCCCCTGCGGCCACCCGCCGTCGACCGTCCCGCCGATCAGCGGGATCACGTTCACCTTCACAATTTTCATGCTGAACCCCGGACGATGCTGCGCGAATTCCCTTGATACTCAGGCCCAGTCTAACGAACCACTCGTCCCCTCGCGAGCCGCGCCGTTGTGCGCCGGGCCAGGCCTGCACCGAAGGGAGAGTCCGTACGGTGAAGAGCAGAGCAGCCCGGTCAATTGCGAGGGGAATGCACATTGCGGTAGTGTCGCTGTAGACTGAGGTGCCGCCGATTGCACATCGGCGCAAAGCGGAAGGGAGCAATCACAGCATGTCAGGTGCTCGCAATGCTGGAAGCGATTCCAGGCAGTTTGAGGTCTCGTTTCATTTCCGCGTCACGGGTGACGGCCGAGGTCACATGGCGATCCGATGTGTCGTACGGGATCAACCGGGAATCGGCAACACGCTGGATTGCGACCTCGTTACCGATCAGACATTCCTGCAAACGACCGTCGCGGAACTGGCTGCTGCTGTAAAGGAATTTCCGATCGTCGGCAAACCGTGACGGCTGCTGACGCGAGCCATAGCGTGCGCATCGGGTTTGTATCCGACGCATGAAAGATAAGTGCCCTGGCCGCTCCAAGCGACCGGGGCACTGGATCTGCAAATTGGGCCCTGCGGCGACTCACTTCACTCCGGCAACTTGTCCAGCAGTTCCACGGTCGCCGTGTGCTCTTCTTCGTCATCGAGCATGAACGTCATGCCCCCCGCCTCGACGGTGAGCTGGCCGGACGCGGTCGACGTGCGTTTGGACGAAACGACGCGCCCGGCGACCGGGTCGAACTGCACGGTGCCAGTGGAATTCGTCGACGACACCGTCCCCGAAACCCTCGCGCCGGGCGCATCGAGTTTCATTTCGAGCGAATAATCCATGACTTCGCCGATCCGCACGGTTTTCCTGTCGCCCACTTTGTCGTCGGCCTCGTAGGTGTACTTCAGCGTCCCCTTGATTTTTCCCAGACCTTTGAGCTCCACGTCGAACGGCACCTCCCACGTGTCCCCCGGCGCCACGGCTTTGTCGCTGAGGACGACGAACTGCTCCTGTTCGGAATAGGCCGCTCCCTCATTGTCGGACATGAACCCCGCCTGCAAGACGCCGAATGGGCTGGCCTTCACCAGGTCGGCAATCATCTCCGCGAACCCGCGGACCTCGACAACCGCGCCGCTCGCGGTCACTTTAAGCTGGTATTCCGACCCGGTGAGTCGTTCGAGGACGGGAGTAACCGCGGCGCCGGTTTCGCTCGATGTGTCTCGCTCCGTTGATTTCGAATCGAACTCGAATTTTCCGGTCGGCCCCTCGGATTTCATCAGGCGGCGGACGGCTTTCGATTTGAGGAGCGCGCTCCCGGCGCTGTCGACCTCATCGACGACCAGCGAGTTGACGACCTCGCGTGTGGTCGTCGTATCGAGCTTCATGTCGAAAATCTTCTGGTGCTGCTTCTCGGTTTCCGCCTTGCGATAGACGAGCTGGTCTCCCTTCGCGAATTTGTGTTTCAGGACAACCGGCTCGGCTGCGGCCGCCGGAGCGACCAGTGCAGCTGCAGTCAACAAAGCCAACCATTGATGGCGCAAAGACATACGTTTCCCCCCGGAATAAGAGCGTGATACAGATATGCCCATGATAACGGGTGATTCGTCCGCGAGGATCAAATATTCTCGTAGGGTGGACTTCAGTCCACACAACAAACGTGACGCGGGGACTGAAGTCCCCCCTACGAGTCATCGCGGAACGGTTTGCGGGCTTCGTACAGCGCCAGCCGCGAGCGGGCATCGGGCGAATTCACTTTGTCCTTCCCGATGATCTCGATCGCCTTTTTCTGAAAGCGCACGGCCGCCGCGAAATCGCCCGACTCGGCGTGCGCCGCCGCCAGGGTTTCGACGGCCAGCGCGTCTTTCCATTCCGACAGTTCACACGCCCGCTGGGCCGATTTCACCGCGCGCTCCCCGTTGCGGTGCGCCGCCTCGGGGCACGTCGCCAGGATCCAGCCCTGCAGGTGCCAGACCGAGCCCAACTGCGGATTGATCCGCAGCGCGGCCGTACAATCCTGAAGGGCGCCGCCGAAATCCTTTTTCATGCCCCTGGCCGCGGCCCGCTGCGAGTACGCGGCCGCGTTTTTCGGATCCAGACGGATCGCTTCGCTCCAATCTTTGATCGCCAGGTCGACCTTCCCTTGCGAGTGCCGCAGAATTCCGCGCTGCAGGCGCGACTCGGCATTTTCGGGTTCGAGCTTCAGGGCCGCGTCGTAATCGCGCAGCGCCTGCGACGTCTCGTGCCGCGCCTGTTTGATCTGGCCGCGCAACGCCAGAGTGCCGGCTGCGCTGGGCTTCAGCTCGAGGGCCGCGTTGTAATCGGCCAGCGCCAGATCAAGCTCGCCGCGCTTCTGCCGTACGATCCCGCGATTGGTGAGCGCTTCGGCATTCCGCGGATCGAGCTTTACCGCCGTATCGTAATCGCGCAGGGCCTTGTCGTGCTCGCCCCGCGAGTTCCAGATCATGCCTCGCGCAACGTACGCCTCGGCCGACTGTGGATCGAGCCTGATCGCCGCGTTGCAGTCGCGCAGGGCCTGTTCCAGGTCTCCCCGTTTCTGACGGACGCTGCCCCGATACGCGTATGCGGCTGCGTTCCTGGGATTGATCCGAATCGCGGCGTCGAAATCGCGCTGCGCTTCGTCGTATCCCTTGCGCAGATTCCAGGCAATGCCTCTCAAAACGTAGGTGCCATCGTCACCGGGATCGAGTTTGATTGCCGCGCCGAAGTCGCTGACGGCGTTTTCGAGCTTTCCCAGTTCCTGCCAGGCAATTCCGCGATGCGCGTAGCCATCTGCGCTCTTCGGCGCGAGCCGAATCGCTGCCCCGAAGTCGGCGATCGCCCGTTCGAGCTCACCCCTCTCCTGCCAGATCAATCCGCGGTAGAGATACGCGTCGGGCTGCCTCGGGTTCTGCTCGATCGTCCGGTTCAGCTTCTCGAGCGTCAGGGCGTCATCGTCGTCGGCCGCAGCATACCGGGGCGCTACGGCGACCAGCAGCGCTAGTCCCCAGGCAACGCACATCCGGCGCGAGTCGAACATTGAGGCACCTTGTCGAGCAAGCGAGGCGGTGAAAACGCACTCCCTCGCCAGCGCTTCGCGTTGGTCTGTTGACGCCCTGACGCCGATTCCCCGGAATGTGGAATATCCGGGTTCGCCGCCGGGGGACGCGGAACATACGGCGCAATCCGCGGTCGCGTCAATGGCGCTTGCAGGCGACACGGATCTACGCCAAACTGGCGCAACTTGATGCCTGATCGAGATCATCCCGGCGACAACCCAAGATCATCCCCCGACGCAAAAGGCTGCCACCATGAAGACGACATTCTGCGGACTGGCAATTCTGGTTACTGGCATCCTGGCGGCGCACCTGGCGAATACCGCCGTCTCGGACGAGGCCGCCGCCACCCCAGCGCCCAAAGCTTTCATTGACGGCACGGGGCTCGGCTGGCGGACGCTGGGCGAGGCCGACTTCGTGATGGTCAACGGCGATCCCGACACCTGGACCTGGAAAGACGGCGCCGTTCACTGCACCGGCAAACCGGTGGGGGTCACCCGCTCGCAGAAGCCGATCACCAACTTTGAACTCGTTGCCGAGTGGCGGCACTTGAAGTCGGCGGGCAACTCGGGAATTTTCGTGTGGGCCAGCGAAGAGGCGCTCAAGGACCTGCCTCCGAACAAGCTGCCGCCGGGTGGCATCGAAGTGCAGGTGCTCGATAACGGCTATGCCGAAGAGTATGAAAAGAAGAACGGCAAGAAGCCCGACTGGTTCACGACGCACGGCGACGTGTTTCCCGTAGGGACCTCGACGATGACCCCGTTCCCCCCGACCGCCCCCAAAGGGAGCCGCGCCTTCCCGCGCAAAAACCTGAGCAAGGGGGTCGGCGAATGGAACCACTACTATGTGCGCGCCATTAACGGCGAAGTGCGGTTGTGGGTGAATGGCGAAGAAGTCTCGGGCGGCACGGACTGTAAGCCCAGCACCGGCTACCTGTGCCTCGAATCCGAAGGCTCCCCCGTCGAATTCAAAAACCTTCGCATCCGCGAGCTCCCGTAACAGTACGTCATGCTGGAAAGCCTGACCTACCGCTTTCGGCCAATCAGCGCCGTCACGTCCGCCAGAATCCGCGGCAACGCCAGGCCTCCGCGGGCCGCGAGGTATTTCGGCGTCCACACCGGATCGAACTTGTCTTTATAATCGCGCAGGCCTTCGAAGCCGTAGAACTGGTCGCCGTGCTTGAACAGCAGCGACGCGAACTTATTCCAAAGCGGCGAAAGCTGCCGCGCCTCGATTCCTGAAAGCGGCGCCATCCCCATGTTGAACCACTGGTACCCCTGCGACTGCCCCCACAACAGGAGCTCCACAAACAGAAAGTCCATGATTCCGCGCTGCGAGTCGGGGCGATGGCGCATCAGGTCGACCGAGAATTCCTCGTTGCCGGCCCCCAGCCAGAGATTGGCGAACGCCGTCATCTCGCCCTCTTTGCGCACGACCGCGCACGGAAACCGCCGCAAGTAG
Source organism: Planctomycetia bacterium (assembly GCA_016200145.1). Lineage (GTDB taxonomy): Bacteria > Planctomycetota > Planctomycetia > Planctomycetales > Planctomycetaceae > JACQFH01. Next base: position 8,323 of record JACQFH010000143.1, read on the forward strand.
GCTTCCTCGAAATACCCCAGCGAGAACCCCTTCTCCGAACCCTGCTTCTCGCCCAGCCACGCGTCCGAGATTGACTTGAGCGTCGGCAACAGCTCCGGCACGCTTTCGCGAGGCACAATTTCCAGCGCGTACCCCTCTTTCTGCAGCCGGTTGCGGTTCTGCCGCAAACCTTTGCGGCTCCCGCCGTCAAGCGAAAATTTCGCGGCGTTGATGCGGGCCTCTTCCCCCAGCTTCAGCAGCGAAAACCCGTGGTCGAGGTACAGCGGGATGTTATCTGCCTCGACCTGATAGAACACGGGCCACGAGTCGCACTGGTCGCACTCTTCGCGAAACTGCCAGATCAGCTCGCTCCATTCCGCATCGGGCCCGATCGGGTCTCCCATCGAAATCCAGGAGCGACCCTGAATTCCGTGCATGATCAGCGCTGTCCGCGCCTCGTTGAACAGCAGAATCTTGCCCCCCAGCAGCGCGAGATTGGCCGAAGAGCGCGGAGACCGCGCGACGATCGCCGCCGCCTCGTCAATTTCTGCCGGCAAAGCGGGCAACACTTTGACCTTGGCCCGCCCGGCAATCAGGTGCAGCGAAGCAAATCCCAGGAGCAGCACCGTCACCCCCACCGTTCCCCGCAATAGGCGTGGCGCGTGTTCATCCACCGCAAACTGCCACCACATCTCGCGCCGATAGTCGACGTGCTTGTGCACGAACACGCCCAGCCAGATCGAACACAACAGCGTGATTCCGATCATCACGATCCAGCCGCGCGTCCACGCCGGGTGCAAAATCGAGCCCCGCCGATAGAACCGTTTGCGGGAGGCGATCAGGGCCGCCAGGACCAGTCCCGCGGCGATCGCCTCTTCGAAATCGAGCCCCTTCGTCAGCGAAAACACCATGCTGGCAATCAGCAGGATGACCGCCCCCCACCACGCGGCGTCGAGCCGGCGCTGCAGGCCCCGGCCCAGAATCAGCAGCCCGCCCCCGATCAGGCTCGCCATGAAGTGCGAAACCTCGATGGCCGGCAGCGACAGGAACGAGCGCAGCACGCTCAACCGGTCCGGCAGCGCGGGAGTCGACCCCGAGATCAACAGCACCGCGCCTGTGAGCATCGTCCCCAGCGACACGACCGTGGGGGTGACTCCTCCCAGAACGATTCCGGCTCTCCGCGCAATCTTCTGCGCCTGCTCCGATCGCAGCCGCACTTCGTGGACGAGAAGGCACACGAACGCCAGCGCCAGAGGAATGAGGTAATAGATCACCCGAAACGCCAGCAGCGCCGCCAGCACCTCCTGCTTCGATTCGGTCGCAGCGAACGTCACGATGATCAGCTCCAGGATGCCGACACCTCCTGGAACATGCGTGAAGACCACCGCCACAATCGCCAGCAGGTAGACCCCCAGAAACTGTGGATACGACAGCGCCATTGACTTGGGGAGCACGACGTACAGGCTGCCGGCGGCAACTGCCAGATCGGCCGCCGAAACGACGAGTTGCATCAGCAGCGTGGGCGTCGCTGGAATGGAAACCTCGTGCTCGCCCCACCGCAACGGCTTCTTCCAGACGAGCGGCAGGCACACGTACGCGATAGCCAGGACGAGCAGCACGATCCCGATCGGCCTCACGTTGGAAATGGCAACGTGCAGGGCCTCCGGGATCGGCATCGGGTCGACGATGAACATGACTCCCGCCAGCGCGAATACCCCCACCCAGAACGTGGTCCCGATCGCGACCATCATCTTCACGATCTCGGCGGCCGACATGCCGAACGACGAATACAGCCGGATCCGCACCGGCGTTCCGCCGAACAGCGCGCCGAAGTTGTAGCTCATCGCAAAGCCGGTGAACGACGCCAGCGCCACGCGCCGCAGCGGCAGCGGATGCCCGATCGAGCGCACGCCGACCAGGTCGTATCCGATTAGAATGAGGTAATTGAGCGTCGTCAGCCCCGCGCAGGCCGCCAGCTTCCAGACCGGAATGGCCGACAGGCTCTCCTTGACGTCGGAGTACTTGTATTTGTGCAGCTCGTGATGCAGCAGATACAGCGCCCCGGCCAAAACTCCCAGGACGAGAATCGGCCCCAGCCACTTCCCGATGCGGCGCAGTTTTTCCTGAGTCTCGATCGTCACAATTTCGCGCCCCTCGTCGATGCCATCACGTCACAGCGTACGCAGAATATCGCCGAACCCCGCGGGTGACGCAATGACATTGGGAGGGCGAGGCTCCTGCCGAGCCGCCGATGTGCATTCGGAAGCGCCAACGTGTTCATTGGGCCAAGCAGGTCATTCGCCAGGTCCGTGATTTCCCAAC
>JACQFH010000144.1 GCA_016200145.1 Planctomycetia bacterium
ATTGCGGGTCGCGAACTGCCGCGCGGCCTGCATGAGCGCCGCGGCCTCCTGCGGATACTGCTTCCGCAGGACGGCTTCATTGACGAGGACCGCCGTTGACGGCGCGCCTCCCAATTGCGCCTCGGCGAAGCGAGGCAGAGTCAGCGTCGCGGCGCCGCCGACAAGCGACGTGAGCGCGCCGGCGGCAAACTCGCGACGGGTGAGCTGCGGAAAGGAGCTGTTGACGGACATTGGTTCGTTCCCTTTGCGAGGGCACACGGAGCAGACGTAGGGTGGGTCGAACGGAGTGAGGCCCACCGGCATCGGCGGCGTGGTGGGCCTCGCACGGCTCGACCCACCCTACACAAATTCACAACGTCGGTTTGCACCTGCGACTACTTCGACTTCTCCTCTTTTCGGCCCACCCAGCGGATCAGATTGCCCCAGAAGCGGGAATAGTATGGCCACTTGACGAATTCCGAGCCCCAGCCGCGCCCGAATCCGGCCGTCCATGCCGCTGTTCTCCCCTCGCGGTGCACTCCGACGACCAGCAACGGATCTCCGGCCTGCGTGCGGACCAGCACATCCACACCGGGACGGGCCGCGACCTTGTTGTACCCGTTGAACGACGGCAGGTGCGACCAGTCAAGGCCGGCGCCGATCGGGTGCCGCATCGTGACGGGTGCGGCCGCGGTCTTTTCGTTCACGGCGTCGTCGGCGCTGACGATCTGCACGGGCAGGATGGCTTCAATCGGCGTCCCCCCGTAGCCTCCGAGACCCGTGTGGCCGCCAAAAGCATACCAGCCTCCGCACATGATCAGTCCGCCGCCGTGCTCGACGTATTGGCGAATCCGCTCGTCAAACCCGCGCGGCAAAGTCTTGTAGCCGCGCGGAAGTTCGTCGACCAGGATCACGTCGTACCGCGCCAGATCGACAAACCGGCCCCGTTCATCGGGAAATTCGAACGGATCGAGATGGTCTCCCAGGCTGCTGTGAAAATCGAATTGCAGTGAATTGACCGTCACCAGCGCCTCTCTCAACGGATCGAGAGAATCGTTTCTCGACAGGAGCAGCAGATTGATTCCCTGGCGGTGAACCGTTTGCGGAGGCGCCGCGCGCGGCGGCTTTCGTTTTGGCCAGATCTGCAAAACGGAATCACCCTGGACGAGAATCGGTTTCGGCGTCTTGGTCACCGTGACAACCGCTTCGTTGGCGCCCTCGCGCCGGTACAACGGAGCGAGCGCCCGGCCCTGGAAGCGATTCCCCTCTCCGAAGCTTCCTGTCGTGGCATCGATGAAATCGGACCGCTCGAGATGTTTCTTCCAGTCGAGCTTGTGGACCATCTTGCCGTTCTGTGCGATTTCAATTTCCAGCCCCGGCGAGACTTCTTTGTCCCAGACGGAGGTGAATGCGAGCACGGGCACCCCGTCGCCGGTACCGATGTCGAATTTCACGCGCAATGAATCGCCCGCCTTCAGGTTCGCCGGGGCGCCTGCCGTCAGCGGACTTTTCTTGAACGCGGGGCGCGGCGGCGCATGCGGGAACGCTGCCGTCACATCGCCGAATACCTGGTACTGAAGTCCCGTCGCGAGCTGAATCTGCTGCGAATCGCTGATTTTCGGCGATTCCCCTTTTTCCACGCGCAACAGGAGCGCTGCGAGGTCTTTGTTGCGGATGTATTGGCCCAGCGCGGCGGCCGCGAGCTCTGCAACCGACGCCTGGCGGCGGGCCTCGAGCGCATTGAAAAAATACAGGACCAGTTCGTTGGCGTACAGGGCGGGCATGCTTCGGTTGGGTTCTGTCGCCGAGCCGACGTAAACCCGCGATCCCTTTTCGAGAAATGCGCGGACGATTGCCGAACCGGTGCCGCCGGTTGGGCAATTGAACGCCAGCACGACCGGGCGCCGCTTCAGCTCTGGAACCGTCGCCGCCGTGACGATTGTGCTGTTCACACCGCCGTGCCAGTGGTTGGAATCTCCCTGCAAATCGTGCACGATCACGTCGGCCTGCGCCAACATCGTCGGATCGCCCCAGCGGTGGACGCCAAGCGAGCAGCCGAGTTCTCCCAGGACGTCGGCCACCCGGTTCATTTCCAGGTGCAGGCGCGGCTCATCGCCGAGCAACAGCGCATGCTGCGCGCCAGTAACCGGGGCGGCACCCAGTTGGCCGATCATCGCCTGTGGACTTCCCAGAATGCGCGAGACGGCCGCTTCGGCCAATCCGTCGCCGTCGAGATCCCCGTAGAAATAGTCGGTCTCGAATTCCAGCTTCTGGGCTTTGACTTTGAAAGCGGGAATGGAGTCGCCGGCACCCAGGAGGACCAGCCGTTCGGGACGGAGCGTGAGAGCCGCGATGCGGCCCTTGATGACGCCGGGCGAGTTTTCGCTGCCGACCCGCACGACCTCACCGTGCCGATCTCTGGCAAACCGCTCCACCGCGGCCAGCAGCGCCGCGGCGTCTTTAGCGAAGACCCGTTGGAGGACGGCCTCATTGACGACCACTGTCGTCGGCAGCGAGCCCTGATCGACCGCGGGAGCGGCCTGGCCCTCGGCGGACCCCAAGATGTCGCCCAGGATTGCCACAATTCAGCCCAACTTGGCGTGCGGCCACTTCGATACAGCCGTCGCGTGTAATCATACTGCAGGACGCTCTGGAACACGAATGTGGACCAGACAGGCGAGATGTTTTGATTTTGCGCGCCAGCGCCATTGTCAGCCGCTGCATTTTGGAAATAATTCCACTGCAGGTTGCGGATTGTCGATCGGCAAATCAGGTCGTCGGAATCGCGTTGAGCCGCCGGGCTTGCCCGGCGCATTTCTGGTGAGTGCTGAGGCCGATTCAGGGCAATCGATTCATCAGCCCCGCGAAAAAACGCGCATGCGGTGCGCATTCCCGCGGCGAACCCGCGCATTCCCGATCCAAACTGGCCTTTTTGCGCAGATCGCTGCTGAGGAAATGTATGGTTCACAACTTATTTGCTGAAAGCAGGTTGTGCCGTATTCCGATGCGAAAAATCACAATGGAGCCTCGCGCGCCGCGAGAACGAGACACTTTCAGTTTTCGACGCAAGTCGAAGTGCAATCGTCAGATGCGGAGCGACCCTGGACGCGGGACAAAGCATCTGTTTTGGGAGATTATTCACTCTATAGGTATTCAGAAATTCTGTCTGACCCCGAAATATCACCGAAAGACGTGTCGCGAAAATGAGACAACTTCGGATCCGCGCAACTCCCGCGCGGACTCGCTGCACGAGTGTCGCGAACTACAAGAATTCAAAATCGGAAACTGTCCGAACGACCGGCCGCGTGCAACCGGTCATGGCAAACTGAGATCGTGGCACCTAAAATGGAGCACTCGACCGACTTCGGCAGTGCTCAATGCTGTGGGGTATACGACCCTGCATCCATGCCGGTATCTGGGCTGTTGACAAGACAATCGATGACCGCCGCTGCGCCTGCCGTACCACGCTCGATTCTCAGCGACAAGTTCCTGGCAGAACTGCGCGCCATCGTCGGCGATGACGGCCTGCTTTCCGACCGTGACGAGTTGCTGGTCTACGAGTGCGACGGATTCACGATCGCCAAGAACGTGCCTGACGTGGTCGTGTTTCCGGCCTCGACCGAGCAGGTGGCGGCGGTCGTCAAGCTGTGCAATCGACATCAGGTTCCCTTCGTGCCACGCGGGGCGGGGACGAGCCTGGCGGGGGGCTGCCTCCCCGTCGGCGGAGGGGTGATGATCGCCCTGACCCGCATGAAAC
>JACQFH010000145.1 GCA_016200145.1 Planctomycetia bacterium
ATGAATGTACTGCTGCTCGGGGTGCTTGCGTCCCCCCTGCGGCGGCACGTTGGCAACAGTGCCTTCCAGCATTTTCAGCAGCGCCTGCTGCACGCCTTCGCCCGACACGTCGCGCGTAATCGAAACGTTCTGGCTCGTCTTGCCGATCTTGTCGATCTCGTCGATGAACAGGATCCCGCGCTGGGCGGCTTCGATGTCGAAGTCGGCCGCGTGCAGGAGCTTCAGCAGCAGGTTTTCGACGTCTTCGCCGACGTAACCCGCCTCGGTGAGGGTCGTCGCGTCGCCGATCGCGAACGGCACCTGCAGGGCCCGCGCCAGCGTCCGCGCCATCAGCGTCTTGCCGCAGCCGGTCGGCCCGATCAGCATGATGTTCGACTTTTCGATCTCGACGTTGTTCTCGGCGTCGGCCGTGAGCATCAGCCGCTTGTAGTGGTTGTGAACGGCGACCGCCAGGATCTTCTTCGTGACCCTCTGGCCGACGACGTAGGCATCGAGGTGCTCGACAATCTCGCGGGGCGTGGGGACCTTGGTGAACAGTTTCTGCGGTCCGCCGCGACGCCGTTTTTCCTGGTCGAGGATCGACTGGCACAGCTCGATGCACTCGCCGCAGATGTACACGTCGCCGGGCCCTTCCACGAGCGGCCCGACCTCGCGATAGCTCTTGCGGCAGAACGAACAGTTCGCGTTCTTCTTGCCGGTCGCGCCCCGATTGCCCGGAGTGAAGTCTTTACCAGTTGGCATCAGCGTTCCCTAGGAGACCTTAGGTCAGCACGGCGAGGATGTTCAACGTTCGTTCCGCAGGACGGACGGCAGCGCTCTCAAGCAGACGGCGATCGGGCAAAGTCGGCCCAACCGGCAAGGCTTTCCTATTCCTTCAAGTTCTCTTTGCGTTTCGGTTCGGAAGCGCCGCCGATCCGAGGCGCCATTCGGCCTTTGATAATTCGGAATTCTTCATCGCTTAGCTCACCCTTGAGATTCATTTCCCGGTATTCGGCGAGCAATTCGTGGGCGGACGCCGCAGGGCCGTCATTGTCGCGCAACCATGACCGGACCAGATAAATCCCTACCGCCAGCACGGCGATCAAGATTCCGACCGTGATCAGAGGAACCATCGCCCGAGACAGGACTTCGGAAGAATTCTGCACGCCTGCCACGATCGAACTCCTCCCCAGGCCCGCCGCGGGAAACCAGTCCCGTTTCCGTATTATTGGTTCCGCCGCGCCGGCGAGCAAGCCCCGCCATTCCGAGCCCACCTTGCGTTTCCCGCGGAGGCATCCGAAAATAAGGGGCGTCGGCTGTTTCGACGGTAAAGAAATCTCGTCCGTATGCAAGTTTTTCGCAAAATCCTGCACTCGACCCGGACCGCCGCGTGGTTGGTTCTGGTCGCGGTCGCCGTATTTGCCGGTCTGCCTCCGCCGGTGGGCATGATCGGTGCGGCCGACGAGCCGCCACAAGGGACGGATCGCGGCAAAAAGCAGTCAAAAAAGGACGGCGAAGATGCTGCGGATGTCAAGAACGGCGCGAAAGCTGCCGAGAAGAAAGACCCCGCGGCTGATGGCGAAAAAGAAAAAAAGCAGCCGGCGGAAAAGAAGGAACCCCCCAAAGCCCTGCAGCCGATCAGGGACATGTTCAAACGCAACCCCGTCGCCGGCACGGCAGTGAAAAAGGCGACTCGCGCGGGGATCGACGGCCGCGCCCCTTCGGAAAAGCGGTCCGACGACTTGATTCGCAAGGCCCGTGCTGCCATCGCCGAGGATAATTGGACCGATGCCCTCGAACTGTTGCAGCGGATCGCCGAACTGCCCGAAGACACGCTCTACCGGTTGGCCGATGAAACAGGCGTGATTAAATGGGTTTCGCTGCATCACGTGGCGCAGCGATTGATCGGCCAGGCGCCGGCCGAGTCGCTCGAGCGCTACCGGGCGCAGTTCGGCGGCCTGTCCAAGCAACTTCTGGCGGATGCCGGCCGCAGTGGCGATCCGGCTGATTTCGCCCGCATTGCCCGCGTCTATTTTCACACGGCGTCCGGCTACGAAGCGGCGAACCGCATTGGTTCCTGGCACCTCGATCGGAGCGAGACCGCACTGGCGGCGCAGTGGTTTGGCGCTCTGTGGAACGCCCGCCCGGCACTGACGCAGTCACCGGTGTGGCGAGCCAAAGCGGCGCTGGCCCTCGCTCGGGCAGGGCAAGCCGAGCTGGCCCGCTCGATTTTCGACGTGTCCGCGGCCGATGCCTCCACGGCCGCCGGCGCCGTCGGGGGAGGATCGCGCACCGCCGCCCGCTGGCTGGCGTCGTCCCCCGAACTCCCGGGCCCATTCGAGGCCCCGCTGGCCGAATGGCCGATGTTCTTCGGCACCCCGCGCCGCACCGGAGTCGCCGCAGGGGGCGAGCCCCTGCTGCTCAGGCGCTGGCACATTCCCCTCACCGATCGGCAGCCCGTTCAATTCCAGATCGATCGCCTGCTGGAAGACCTCTCGGACCAGGGGACGAACCCGCTGCCGCTGATTTTCCCGGTGATGGTCGGGGGCAAGATCGTGTTCCGCACGCTGCACGGCGTGCAGGTGGTCGATGCCGGATCGGGGCGCCTGCTGTGGGAGACGGAAGAGCTGCAGCCGCTGGAAAACCTGATCGCCGCCAGCGGCGGGCAAGCCGAGACGTTTTTCGACAACGGCTTCATGCCGGGGCGCATGATCCGCGGCATGCGGTTTGCCAACGCCGGCTTCTATAACGCATCGGGCGGCGAAAACAGCCCCCTCTGCCACCTTCTGTTCCGCAATGCGAATTTTGGGCTGACCAGCAGCGACGGCCGCAGGCTGTTCGTCGTCGAAGACCCGATGTTCTTTACCACGCGCCAGCCGGGCTTTCCCATGAACTGGGACGCGTCGGCCGGCATCTCGGGCAGCTCAGGCGCGCGGCTGGCGGCGTACGATCTGGAAACGGGCCGCCCGTTATGGGAAGTGGGTGGGGCCTCGAACGGCGAGGCGTTCGATCCCCCGCTGGCGGGCTATTTCTTTTTTGGCGCCCCGGTCGCCGACGCCGACGAGCTGTTCGTCATCGGCGAATCGACGTCAGGCGACACGAACAAGCAGATTCGCCTCGTCTGTCTCGATCCGGAGACCGGATCCGTCAAATGGACGCAGTTGGTCGCGAGCGCCGACCCGGATATCGAAAAAGACCTGTGCCGACGCTGGTGGACCGCACAGGTTGCCGTCGCCGATGGCATGCTGATCTGCCCGACGACCGTGGGCTGGACCGTGGCCGTCGATCGTCTCTCGCACACGCTGTTGTGGGGACATCGGTCGGCGACGCCGGCGCGGCCGAATCCCGGGGCCTTCGGCGGTGAAGGGGAAATGGCCGCGCTGTTGCAGATCTGGCCGCTCAAAGATGCCTGGGGGCCGGCGCCGCCGGTTGTGGCCGGAGGCTACGTCATCTGCACGTCGCCTGAGTCGCAAACCCTGTTCTGCCTCGATCAGATCACGGGCAAAGAGCAGTGGAGCAAACCGCGCGGTACGGCCAGTCACTTCGCAGGAATCTCGGGCAAACACGCCGTGATTGTCGCCAAAGACCAGGTTTTCGCATTGCAGCTCGAGAATGGAACGCAAGTCTGGGCCACGAAGACGGCGGCTCCCGCGGGGCGGGGCGTGCTGGCGGCCGGTCGATTCTATTTGCCTGTCGCAGGGGGCCCAGTGGCGGGAGGCCCAGGGGCGGGAAACGAAGTCTGGCAGATCAACCTGCAGACGGGGGAGGTCGTCGCCAAGTTGAGCCTGCCGGACGGGGGCTCCACGGTAGGCAACCTGGCCATGTACCACGGCATGCTGCTGTCGGCCGATCCCTCGGGGCTCACCGCCTTCGAGCAGCGCGACGCAGTGCACAACGAGATCAAGCGTCGCAAGCAGCAGGACCCGCGCGATCCGCGGGCACTCGTCCGCGAGGCGCAGGTTCACGTCTCGGGTCAGAACCTGCCGGCGGCGCTCGCCTCTCTTCGCCAGGTTCCGCGCGAAAAGGTGCCGCCCGAATTGCAGGAGACGTATCGCAGCCTGATCGCACGGGTGCTGTCGTCGACGATTCGCGACGACTACGCGCGTGCCTCGGCCGATGCCGACCTTGCCGAGCTGGCTTCTGTCGTGGCCACGCCGCTTGAGCGGCAGAATCTGAGGCGTCTCGAGGCGGGACTGTTCCTCGCTCGCGGGCAGTTCGAGCGGGCCTTCGACGTCTACCTCGCGATGGCCGACGAGTCGCACCTGCTGCTGGCCCGCGAAGACGCGCCCGCTGTGGAGGTGCGCAGCGACCGTTGGGCGGCCGGAAAATTCTCGGAGATGATGCTTCGCCTGAGTGACGTCGAGCGCGCCGCGATCGATCGCCGCATTGCCGACCTTCAGACAATGGCCGCCGATTCGGACAAGTCCCGGATGAAATTCATCACGCTGTTTCGCGGCCGGCCTGAAGCGGCCGCTGTCGGCCGTGATCTTGCCGAAAAAGAGGCCGAGCGTGGTGATTTCGCCGCCGCCGAGCGCCTGCTGCTGCAACTGGCGGATGAGGGCGATCGGTCGACCGCGGCCGCGGCGATCGAACGGCTGGCCCGGCTGATGCTCAAATTCGAGTTGTCGGCCGATGCGGCCGCGCACTATCTCGACCTCGAACGGCGATTTGGCGACGTCCCGCTGCAGGGCGGGATCACGGCGGCAAAGCTGGTTCAGGACCTCCGCGATGCAGGGAAATTCCCGGATGCTCCGGCTGCGGCGCTCGACTGGCATGCCGAAGCAATCCGCGTCGAACGGCACGGCGTGACAGGGTTCTCGAATTTCGTGACGCAGGAACTGACGTCCCTGGGTTCCAATGCACCGTTCTTTTCGAATTATCGCCTGGAGGTCGAGGCATCGCTGCAGCGGCTGGACGTCGTCGACGCGTTCAGCGAAGAGCTGCGCTGGACAGTGCCGCTTCGGAGCCGGGGAGGCAATGCCGATGGCAACATGGCGGCTGCGCGCGCCGCCGGTCACCAGGTGACGTTGCTGCACCAGGGGGTGCTGCACGGGCTCTCGCCCGTCGATCGCCGCGTGTTGTGGACGAAACCGGTCGAGTCTCGCGTTCCGATTCCCAATTTGATTGCGCGCAATCTGAACGCGCAGTCGGCCATGCAGTCTGCTTCCAATCTCGCCAACCGTCAGGCCGGCCTGCAGGCCCGGGCCGCGCAGCCTGGAGCCCTGTGCCTGGCCAACGGCGCCGTGGTGGCGACTCTCGGCCGCCGAAATCTCACTGTGCTCGACGCTCTCAACGGCGAAGTCGTGTGGACGCATTCCGGTCTGCGCACCGGGACAATCGTTCTCGGCGGCGAGCACGTCGTCTACCTGCGTCCGCCAGACGGCCAGAATCCGGTGGCTCTGCGTGCCGTCGATGGCACGCCCATCCTGGCCAAACAACTCGCTGACACGCTCAACCGGTTCGTTCACGAGGTGAATGACAATTTCGTCATGTCGGGCCTGGCCGGGGGGAAACCCGGGCTGCGCCTGTTTGATCCCGTGGCCGGCCGCGACTTGTGGTCGTTCGAGCTGAACGCCCAGGCCAAGATCTCGATCCTCGACAACGACCGGGCAGCCATCCTCGATACGGATGGCAAGTTCGCCCTCGTCGATCTGCAGTCCGGAAAACGGCGGGAACTGGCGACGATCCTGGCGGACGATCTGGGCTCGCGGACCGACGCCTTTGTCGTTGCCGATCACACGAACCTGTTCCTGCTGCTCAACAAAGGGCCTCCGAGCAGCAGCTTTTCCGATCAGGTCCCCTTCATTCGCGCCAGCGGTACGATCCTGGCGTTCGATCTCGAATCGGGCAAACAACGCTGGAAACAGGCAGTGCAGCAGCAGAACCTGTTGCTCGAGCGTCTGACGGCGTCGCCGTATCTGCTGTTTTCGAACCGCGAGTACAAACAGCGTAACAGGCTCCCGGTGTGGTCGTTGCACCTGGTCGCGATCGACAAACTCTCGGGTGAAAAGCTGCTCGACGAGAAATCCATTTCGCAGCCCGGCTTTCGCAGCGTCATCGTGAATGCGGCTGACCGCTACATCGAGCTGCGCAGCTACAACGAACGCCTGCGGCTCTATCCCGCCGATCGCCCCGCCGCCGGCGGGCAGTCGGGTGGGTAGCCGGCGCGCCCGGGAAGCCGGTTCGCGTGAACAGGGCTCCATTTGCCATTGCGGCGAGAGGCGAGATACGATCGAGGTTGGAAGATGGAAGATCGAGGATGGAAAGCTGTCATTCTCGCCACAGTCGTTCGTTCGCGATCTTCCATCCTCGATCCTCCATCCTCGACTGTATTTCTCCTTGTCTGCTCTGCGCACCGCACGTCCCAGGGGGCTCACCGACTCTCGGTCAAATGCCGGCTGCCGCGCCACACTTGCGGCTTCCAAATCATCCGTTACGCTGAGGTTCGCTGTTTCTTCCGAGATCGAACTTCCCGAGAAGGGCGCCCCGATGCGCGACTTTGAGTACGAAGCCCCCGCGTCCGTTGCCGAGGCCGTTAAGATTCTCTCGCGTCACAACGGGTCGGCCCGGCCCTTGGCCGGCGGGACCGACCTGATCGACCAGATCCGCACGGGCCGGCACGCGCCCCAGGTGGTCGTCGACATCAAGAAGATCCCCGAACTATCGGTGCTGGAATTAACCGCCGGCGGCCTGCGGCTGGGGGCGGCCGTCCCCTGTTACCGCATGTACGGCGACCCGCGCATCTCTGCGGCGTATGCCGCACTGGCAGACAGCGCGCGGATCATCGGCGGGATTCAGATCCAGAGCCGCGCCAGCGTGGGGGGCAACTTGTGCAACTCGGGGCCGGCGGCCGATTCGACGCCGTCTTTGATCGCGCTGGGGGCTGTCGCCGTGATCGCTGGCCCTGCCGGGCAGCGCGAGGTTGCGGTCGAGAACTTCTGCACCGGCCCGGGAAAAAACGTCTTGGCGCCGGGCGAGTTTCTGGTCGAGCTGAAGCTCCCTCCGCGCCTACCGCACAGCGGGTCGCACTACCGACGCTTTATTCCACGGAATGAAATGGATATCGCGGTGGTGGGCGTTGCCGCCTCGGTCGTGCTCGACGGCAGCGGCGAGAAATTTGTTTCAGCCCGTGTTGCGCTGGGGGCCGTCGGGCCGACTCCGCTGTTTGCGAACGAAGTCGGCAAGTTGCTGGCCGGACAGCCGGTGAACGAACAGACGATCGCCAAGGCCGCCGACGCGGCGCGGGCGATCGCCCGCCCGATCGACGACATGCGGGGCACGAAAGAATTTCGCCTGCACGTCACCGGCGTCCTCACGCGCCGCGTCATCGAAGAATCCGTCCAGCGCGCAAGAAGTTAGGGGAACGCACCGTCAGCGAATTCTTCTTCCGTTATTCCCTCAAATTCGAAATCCGAAATCCCAATTCCGAAATCTCTTCCCTTTGGGGATCTTTCATGGCTAAGCGACGCGTCGTCACAACGACGATCAACGGGCGGCAGACCGAATTCCTCTGCGAGCCGCGGCAGACGCTGCTCGAAGTCCTCCGCGACACGCTCGACCTGACCGGTGCAAAGGAAGGCTGCGCGAACGGAAACTGCGGGGCCTGCACCGTGCTGATGAACGGCCGGCCGGTTGACAGTTGCCTCGTGCTGGGGGTCGAAACCGAAGGCGCCGTCCTGGAAACGATCGAAGGGGTCGCTCCGGTCGACGGTCTCGACCCGATCCAGCAGGCGTTTCTTGAAAACGCCGCACTGCAGTGCGGCATCTGCACGCCGGGCTTCATCATGTCGTGCAAATCGCTGCTGGCCGAGAACAGCGACCCGACCGAAAACGACATTCGATTCTACCTCGCCGGGAACCTGTGCCGCTGCACCGGTTACGACAAAATCGTCCGCGCCGTGCTCGACGCCGCTAAAAAACGCAATGCCGAACCAGCCCCCGCGTAGCCCCTCCGCTCGTCACACGCTTTCGGTTTAGCACCCTTAAGAGATTCCACAGACTTCATCACACGAGAGCCCGACATGTCCACGATTGACCGCACACCGGCACATGCCACGAACGGAAACGGCAAGCCGTACAAAGTCATCGGCACGCGCCCTATCCGGCACGACGGCGTCGACAAGGTCACCGGCCGCGCCAAATACGGTGCCGACATCCATCTGTCGGGGCTGATTTACGGCGTGGTGCTTCGCAGTCCGCACGCACACGCAAAGATCAGGTCGATAGACGTGTCGCAGGCCCTCGCGCTGCCGGGCGTACGGGCCGTCGTGACCCACAAAGACCTCCGTGAACCAGGCGACCGCATCGTTGAGCTGGGGGAAGGAGCGGTCAACCTGCGGCACCTCAGCAACAACATCCTGGCTGCCGACAAAGTGCTCTATAAGGGGCACGCGGTGGCTGCCGTGGCCGCCGACTCGGTGCACATCGCCGAGCAGGCCGCTGGCCTGATCAAGGTGGATTACGAAACCCTGCCGGCCGTCATCGACGTCGAAGCCGCGATGAAGCCCTCGGCGCCGCTGCTGCACGCCGACCTGTTCACCGACGAGCTCGGCCAGAAGGCCAAGGCCCCCAGTAACGTCGCCAAACATTTCCGTTTCGAAAAAGGCGATATCGCCAAGGGCTTTGCGCAGGCGAAAGTCGTCATCGAGCGCGAGTTCCGCACGGCGACCGTCCACCAGGGTTACATCGAACCGCACAACGCCACCGCGATGTGGAACGCCGACGGATACATCACCGTCTGGACCAGCACCCAGGGCTCTTTCACCGTGAGGCAGCAGGTCGCCGAGCTGGTGAATGCCCCGATTTCGCACGTCAAAGTGATTCCGATGGAAATCGGCGGGGGATTCGGCGGAAAGATCCGCGTGTACCTCGAACCGGTGGCGGCGATTCTTTCGAAGCGCACTGGCAAGCCCGTCAAGGTGCTGATGAGCCGCGCCGACGTCTTCGAAGGAACCGGGCCCACACCCGCGTCGTACATTCGCGTCAAGCTGGGGGTAGGGAGCGACGGAAAAATCACCGCGGCCGAAACGTACATGGCCTACGAGGCGGGGGCATATCCCGGTTCGCCGATCGGAGCGGGCGCGATGTGCATCTTCGCCTGCTACGACATACCGAACGGCCGCATCGACGGTTATGACGTTGTCGTCAACAAGCCGCAAACGAGCGCCTACCGCGCCCCCGGCGCGACGAATGCCGCGTTTGCGCTTGAAACCGTCGTCGACGAAGCCTGCGAGCAGCTCAAGATCGACCCGCTCGAATTCCGACTCAAGAACGGCGTGAAGGAAGGTTCGCGCCGCGTCGACGGCCCGGTCTTCCCGCGCATCGGCATGATGGAAACCGTCGAGGCCGTGAAGAAATCCGAGCACTGGAATACGCCCCTGACGGGCAAGCACCGCGGACGCGGCGTCGCCTCGGGGTTCTGGTTCAACTGCGGCCTCAAGTCGTCTGCCTCGGCCACCGTCAATCCCGATGGCACTGTGGCGCTCGTCGAAGGTTCGACCGACATCGGCGGCTCGCGCACCGGCATCGCCATGCAGCTTGCCGAGACGCTCGGGATCGCCGCGACCGACGTCGTGCCCACCGTGGGTGACACCGACAGCGTCGGCTACACCGACGTCACCGGTGGCAGCCGCGTTACGTTTGCCACGGGTTACGCCGCCTACGAAGCGGCGCGCGATATTCAGCGGCAGATGGTCGAGCGGGCGGCACGCATCTGGGAAGTCGACGCGGCCAAAGTCTCGTATGAAAACGGCGGCGTCACCGGCCCCGACGGCAAGCGGTTCAGCTTCAAGGAGCTGGCCGAGCAGATCAATAAGACTGGCGAGCCGATCGTCGGCCGCGGCACGGTCGATCCCGAAGGCTGCGGCGGCGCGTTCGCCACTCACGTCGTCGACGTCGAAGTCGACCCCGAAACCGGCAAGGTCGACATCATCCGCTACACCGCGGCCCAGGATGTCGGCACCGCCATTCATCCCAGCTACGTCGAAGGACAGATCCAGGGGGGCACGGTGCAGGGGATCGGCTGGGGGCTCAACGAAGAATATTTCTACGACGCGGCCGGAACGATGCGGAACAGCACGTTTCTCGATTACCGCATTCCCACCTGCTACGACCTGCCCATGATCGACACGCTGGTCGTCGAAGTCCCGAACCCCGGCCACCCCTACGGCGTGCGCGGCGTGGGGGAAGTCCCCATCGTCCCGCCCCCGGCGGCACTGGCCAACGCCATCTACCGGGCCGTCGGCGTGCGGATGAAACAACTCCCCATGTCGCCACCCAACGTGCTCAAAGAAATCCTGCGCAAGGGCGCGTCAAAATAACCCACCGGGCGAGCGGGGACCGTAAGGTCCCCGGTGCCCCCGTCGGCCCACCAGCCTCCATGCCTCGCGTCTTCATCCCGCCGCTGCTCCGTGACACCACAGGCGGTGTCGAGGAAATCGAGGTCGACGGCGCCACGGTCAGGCAGATCATCGCCGCGCTCGAGACGCGATACCCGGGGATCCGCGACCGCCTCTGCGCCGGCGATCAGCTCCGCCCCGGCCTGGCCGTTGCCGTGAACGGCAGCGTCAGCACGCTGGGCCTCCTGCAGAAAGTCGCCTCCGGCGCTGAAGTTCATTTCCTCCCTGCGATTGGTGGCGGATAGATGACGACGATCGAGAAGGTGCTGGTGCGAATGACACACTACCCGCAACTCTCTCATCGGGCGACCGACGATTCGATTACTGTCGATGCGGCATCACCGACCGGCTTTACGGTCCTGCTACACGCAAAGAACGGCAAGTTCACCGTCGGTTTCGACGGTTGGCACGAGCATTTTGATTCGGAATCTGACGCCCTCGACTGCTTTGCGATGGGATTGGCCGGCAAATGCCGTCTCAAGGTGTGCCGCCGCGGAACGATAGAATATCGTTGGACTCTTGAATATCCCTCAATCGACGGCTGGTTAGAGGACAGCACAACGGGCTTATTGTTCTTCCCCTTCTGGAGGCGCTGTGAAGTCATCTATCGGCAGAATCCGGTGATCAATCCGTCAGGCTATCCCGGCGGACATTGAGCATTCGCGCCGGAACGCACACAATGGGTCGCGTTGCGTAACCCTCGGCATCCCAATTCGGCGCGTGTCCCATGCTCTCAGCTCTCCGAATATTCCGCCTGCTGATTCTGGTCATAGTTTTCCTGCGACTTATCTCGCCGCCCGCCCCGGCGCGGGCCGACGACAAAGATCCCGTCCGCGTGCTCGTGTGGGACGAACAGCAGCCGGCGCAGAAGCAGGTTTATGAGAATTTTCTCGGCAATCAGATCGCGGGCTACCTTGCGAAGCAGCCGGGCCTGACGGTCAAGTCAAAC
This sequence comes from Planctomycetia bacterium, assembly GCA_016200145.1. Taxonomy (GTDB): domain Bacteria; phylum Planctomycetota; class Planctomycetia; order Planctomycetales; family Planctomycetaceae; genus JACQFH01. The sequence goes on from JACQFH010000145.1 coordinate 11,326, forward strand.
CGC
>JACQFH010000076.1 GCA_016200145.1 Planctomycetia bacterium
ATTTGACAGAGACCAGCCGCGGAACTGACCAGAATTCTACTCGAATTGCGAGCCGGTTGCCCGAATCATCAGTGGTGCTTACGATCCGGTTTCATCGGAATCGAATCCCAATCATGTTACCGAATTCCATTGTGAATCGCCCTGAATCGGCACCGGACAAACCAGACACCGCGGTGCTCGGAAGGCTGATGGTCTTTCTCGGCACGGGGTTTGGGGTGGGCCTCGCGCCGAAAGCGCCCGGGACGTTCGGGAGTCTGCTGGGGTTGCCGCTCGTGTGGGGGATTCAGCAGTTACCGGGCTGGGCCTGGTATGTCGCGCCCTTTGTGGCGTTTGCCTTGGGAATTCCCATTTGCGGCATCGCCTCGCGGCGGATGGGGCTGAAGGACCCCGGCGCGATCGTGTTCGACGAGATCGCCGCGTTCACGGTCGTGTTTCTGTTCGTGCCGATCAGTCTGGCAACGGCGACGATCGGGTTCGTGCTGTTTCGGGTGTTCGACATTGCAAAACCTTGGCCGGCGAAGCGGCTGGAAGCGCTGCCGGGGGGAGTGGGGATCATGGCAGACGATTTCGCCGCGGCCGTCTACGCCGGGAGCCTGCTGTGGTTGATTGCCCGCTGGCTGCCTCTTGGTTAATGTCTGGAACATGCCTGCCACGATCATCGACGGACGCCAGATTGCCGAGAAACTCCGCGCCGACATTGCCCGCGACGCCGCCGAGTTCCACGCGGCCGCCGGCATCGCCCCGCACCTGGCGGCCGTGCTGTTGGGGGACGACCCGGCCAGCGCCGTGTACGTCAAAAACAAGCGGCTCGCCTGCGAGAAAGCGGGACTCAAGAGCACCCTGATTCAGTTGCCGGCGGCGACGACGCAGGGCGAACTGCTGGCCGTCGTCGAGCGGCTGAACGCCGACGTGTCGGTCCACGGCATCCTCGTGCAGCTCCCGCTGCCGAAGCAGATTCATCCGCAGCCGATTCTCGACGCCGTTGCGCCGCTCAAAGACGTCGACTGCTTCCACCCGGAAAACGTGGGCCTCTTGTCGCAGGGGCGCCCGCGGTTTCTGCCCTGCACGCCGAGCGGCGTGCAGCAGATCCTGATTCACGCGGGGGTGAAAGTACCGGGCTCGCACGTGGCGATCGTGGGGCGGAGCGACCTGGTGGGCCGGCCCCTGGCGCTGATGCTGATGCAGAAGGGGCCCGCGGCTGACGCGACAGTCACCGTGTGTCACAGCCGGACGCGCGATCTGGCGCAGATCACGCGCACCGCCGACATCCTGGTCGCCGCGATGGGGCAGCCCGAATTCATTAAAGCCGAGATGGTCAAGCCCGGCGCCGTGGTGATCGACGTGGGGACGACGCGCGTCGGCGAGCGGATTGTGGGGGACGTCGATTTCGCCCGCGTGAGCGAGGTCGCCGCGGCGATCACCCCCGTCCCCCGCGGCGTCGGCCCGATGACGATCACGATGCTGCTTGCGAATACCGTGGCAGCGGCCCGCTTGCACGGAGCGAGCCAGTGAGCCGGGGACGTGAGTCCCCGGGTGCATGCGTCGGCACAAAGGCACGCAGAGGGGGGAGACAAGGAGAGGGGGAGAGAAGGAGAGAAACAGGACGAGGATTGCGAATCAAGGATATCGGAATTGGGATTTCGGAATTTTGATGTCATTAGACATTTGGATTTCGTCATTCGTCATTCACTCGCCCGTCGTTTCATATAGTATCGCTGCACTTCCGCGACGCAGGACTGGCCGCTGGGGGAGGCAGTGACACAGTGCGCCTCGGGCGACTTGGCTCGTTCGACGCAGGCGCGGGTGCGGGTGACCACCCCTTCGCGGAGGTCCTCTTCGACGTCTTCGCACGTCAGTCCAAAGCACGAGCACAGCGGAGCCGTGGGGTTCTTGGGGTAAACCGGCGTCTTGACGGCTGATTCTTCGACGACCCGGTCGAACAGGTCGAAGTACACGACACTGCACCGCGGCTGCCCGCAGAAAAACGCCGAGTCGGTCAGGTGCTCGAGCGTCGCGGCCGGAAGATGGGACTTCAGCGTTTCCTGAAACACGACCGTCCCCGGCGAGCCGCAGCGCGGGCAACGCCCTTCAGTCGTGTCCTGTTCTTTGACGAAAGCTTTGTTCATGGTTCCATCGTAGTCGTCTCGCTCCGCCGAGACGAGGTATTTGCGTCCCTCGCGCGGATCGCTCCCGGTCTAGGGGGATAGAGTCGGTCGGCACAACAAACGACGTATAGACACCAATTGCCGCGGCCGAAAGGCAGCAGGGCAATTGGGACCGCTGTCGGGCCACCGAAAACGGCAGAGTTGTCGTCGACAGCGAAGCACAAGAGCTATTTATGTTTTCCTTCGCGGGTTCTAATGCGATTCGGCAACAGTTGAATTTTACTGAAGTCTCCCGCCGATGGTCGGTGACTGGTGGCCTCCACGATGGCTGCCTCTTCCGAAATGGCTGGGCCAATTTCCGCATTCCATGCGACGCTAGCGCGTAAACTTTCGGCGATAGCGGCGACGGTGTCGGCACGGAATCGACGTGGCCCGTGCGGAGGACTGGCCCCGGTCGTCCCCGAGCGCCGAGCCGAACGAGGAGTCGCATCCCACGCTGCATCCCGGGCCGGCCCCGCGCGGCCGGAACTCGCGTGAGTGGGTAAACGGTGTCGAGACGGAGGTGGAACTCAGCGCCGTGCGGCACTGCATCGCGCGCGGAACTCCTTACAGTACGCCGCGCTGGCAACAGTCGACGGCCCGGCGGCTGGGCCTGGAATCGTCGCTGCCCCCTCGCGGCCGCCCGCGCAAACTCGCACCAAAGTAGAATGTCCTTATTCCGAAGTGTTTTCGGCTCTGGTCACGATTCATGCGAACGTTTCCGCAGTCTCTTGCGTCATGATGCAGAATCAGTGTAATGGATGACGAACCGTTCGGGAAACGCAATGCCGGAAACACAACCTGCGATTATCGTCCGTCCTGCCCGCGGGGCATCGTCCGTCCTGCCCGCGGGGCCGACGTGCGCCCGCTGGCCGAGCTGATTGCGCCGTTCGTCGAGCAGCGGGTTCTGCTGCCGCGCACGATCGACGAGCTGGCGCTGTTGCTTCCCAATTACTTCGTCGCCGAAGACCAGGGCCGGATCATCGGCTGCGCGGCGCTCGAGGTTTACTCGGCCAAGCTGGCCGAGCTGCGGAGCCTGGTCGTCGCGCCGGGTTACCAGGGAAGAGGCGTGGGGAAGCAACTGGTTGAGGCCTGCGTGAACCGGGCGCGCGAAGAGCGCGTGCTGGAAGTGATGGCCATCACGTCGTCGGAGGATTTTTTCCGCTCGTGCGGGTTCGATTTCACGCTGCCCGGTGAAAAAAAGGCCCTGTTCCTGCAGACGCGGGATGCGTAGGTCCGATGCGATTCGATCGTTTAACCGCGCCCCGTAGGGAAGCGCGTATCGAACGTCTCTGGACTCTCGACTGCACACCGGGGCATTCAACAATTTTGCTTGCGGTTGTCAGTTGGCAAGCCAGTGCTCGTTAGCTTGCGATACGCGCTCCCCTTCGGGTCGCGGTTAAACGAGCAGGCGGCTCATTTCGCCCGAAAATTCGCATCGGCGAAATCGAGGAACACCTTCCAGTCGCCGGTGGTCATCGAGTGCTTACCGGGGCGAATGTAATACCCCAGCGGACTAGAGAGCAGCCGGTCGGGCTCGGGGAGACTTGCACCGCCTAGGCCCGTCGACCCCAGCAGCCGGTACACCGGATCGGCCCCCTGCAGCACGCGGAACTGCCCTTCCGGATCGGCCCAGGTGTCTTCCTGTGCATTCGAAAACAGCACCGGCCGCGGGGCGCACAGCGCCACCAGGTCGACGGCGCGCTGCATTCCCCAGGCCCACGCGGCGATCGTGCCCCAGGCGTGCGGATCGCGTTCTGCCTGGCCCGGCGCGTCGTAGAAGGGATGCACGCCGTCACTGAAGTCGTTGCGGTCGGGGTCGACGTCGCCCGAGTAGAAGCAGGCCAGCGCATACCCGCGATCGATCGTCTGCTCGACGGCCCACACGTCTTTCTCTTTCCCACGCCCCGCCTCGGTCGCCCGGTTGTCGACGCAACCGGGGCAGCGCTCGGGCATCCACGCTTTGGAAATGGCGATCGACGGATCGTCGAGCAGCGTATGATTGCCGCAGAAATTAATCCCCAGAAAGACCGGCTTCGGCCCGGCGGGCTTGTTCGGCACGACCAGCAGCAGCGAGATTTTCGGCGTGCCGGGAGGGCCGAACGAAATCGTGACTTCCTGCTTCGTCGCCTTTCCGCCGAAATAGCCGGTATCGACGCGCTCGACGACGGCTTCGACCGATTTCGGCGCCGCAGGCGGCCGGCCGTACATATAGTGCTGGAACAAGCGGATCAGCTCGGGCCGGCGTCTGCCGACCCATTGCTCGCGCGTCTCCACGCGGCCGCCCCCGAACAAGAGGAGCGGATCGGGCAGCTCGGCAACGGGCTTGAGCTCGGAAACCGGGGGCAAATCGGCCGCGACCGCTGCCGACGCTGCAAACACAAGCGCCAGCCCAACGGCGAAGCCCACGATCCCCCCGGCGAGCGGCGAACGTAAGTTCGCCGGTGCGCGTCGCGCGGAACATTGCTGCCTCAACCGCACGATCACAGCCCGGTGCTTCATTTCGCAATCTCCGTTTTCAGCCCGACGACGATTCCGGACGACGCGGCAGTGCTTTCCATGGCGCCGAGGTTCCGGTCTTTGACGTGTTTCCAGAACTCGTTCCCTTTTCCGCTGCGGGCCGCCAGGGCCGCCGT
>JACQFH010000148.1 GCA_016200145.1 Planctomycetia bacterium
GGCACGGCTGTCGGCCCCGATCTCACGGGGGCCGAACGGAAGAATCGAGAGCTGCTCGTGCGCAGCATCGTCGATCCGAGTGCGATGATCCGTCAGGAATTTTTGGCGCACGTCGCCGTGACGAAAGACGGCCAGGTTCTGACGGGCCTTCTAGCCGAATCGACCGCCGACACGATCACGCTCGTCGACGCCAAGAACCAGCGGACGGTCCTGAAGCGCAGCGACGTGGAAGAGCTGCAGGAATCCGCCGTGTCGTTGATGCCGGAAAAACTCCTCGACGACCTCACCGACCAGCAGATCCGCGACCTGATCGCCTATCTGCAGACCGACAAGGACGTTGTTCCAGAGACGAAGTAGTGGAGATCCCTGCAGGATCTAATGTGCGGCGGGTGGCCGGGCCTGGAGCAACGCGAAGGCCCGGCGGTGAAGCGATCCCAGAGACTGGAAGTGGTCGAGCGCTGGATGGTATGCGGATGCGCCGCTCAACAATCTGAAGCCTGATTCGATACCGTATGATTGGCTGGAAATATAAATAGACGTCTGCCTCTGGCCCGGAAGCGGTCACTGCTCTTCACCACCGGGCCTTCCCTTTGGTCCAGGCCCGGCCACCCGGCACCGATCGGTCCGCAAAGGAATTACTTGCCTAACACATTCGACAATACCCGCTGTGCACTGGCGAGTTGTCTCGTCCTATTGGCGTTTTCCTGTCCGCTGTTTGCACAGGACCACAACACGCCAAAAGGCCCGCCGCTGTCGGGGACCGAGGCGCTCACGCTCGAGGGAGACATCTCGGAACAGATGATTGCCGGAGTCGATCGATTTCTCCTGAAGGAGCTGGAGGCATCGATCGATCGCCGCCGGCAACGGTGGAATCGCGATGTCTCATCGGCGGCCGCGTACACGAAGTCGATTGAGCCCAATCGGCGGAACCTGGCCCGGATCATCGGCCTGCGCGACCCGCGAGTCGAGTTTTCCGATCTGGAGCTGGTCGCCACCCGATCGCAGAACGCCCTCGTGGGAAAATCCGATCGTTACACAATTACCACCGTCCGCTGGCCGGTTCTTGACGGAGTGCATGGCGAGGGCCTGCTGCTCGATCCGGTTGGAGTCGCGCCGCGCGCTGTCGTGATCGTCATCCCCGACTGCGAGCAGTTGCCTGAAGCCCAGGCGGGGTTGTTTTCGGTTCCGCCCGTACAGACAGACAGTCAGATCGCCCGCCGCCTGGCCGAGTCGGGCTGCCGGGTGATTGTGCCGCTGCTCATCAACCGGCGCACGCAGTTTTCGGCAATCGCCGGGGGCCGGCGTAAATCGACCGCCAACCATCGCGAGATTCTGTACCGCGCCGCCTATCAGATGGGCCGGCACCTGATCGGCTACGAGGTGCAGAAGGTTTTGGCGCTCGTCGACTGGCACTTGCGCCCGACCGGCGCACCGCGCCTGCCGATCGGCGTGGTCGGTTACGGCGAAGGAGGCTTGATCTCGTTGTACGCGGCAGCCGTCGACACGCGAATCACGGCAGTGGGGATCAGCGGCTATTTCAGCTCGCGACAAGAGATGTGGGAGGAACCGATCGATAGAAACGTGTTCGGTCTGCTGGCTGAGTTCGGAGATGCCGAGCTGGCGACGCTCGTGGCGCCGCGGTCCGTCGTGATCGAAGCCTGCGCCGGCCCGATGATCGTCATTGCCGCCGGTGGAGACGGTGCGCCAGCCAAAGCACGTTCCCCACCCGCTGAACGCGTGCGCAGCGAGGTGGGCAGGGCCCGCGAGCTGCTGGACGGTCTTGCAGGCGCCGCGATCGACCTGATTGAAAGCGATGGCGGCACCGGCATATCGGGCAGCGACCAGTTCCTGGCGATGTTTCTGCGCCGGCTGGGCTCTCTGGAATTGGCGAAATCGGGGCCAGCCCCGCAGCATCTGGACGTCGAGTTCGATTACCTGTCGCGCTTGCAACGCCAACTTCGCGAGTTGAGCGAATTTTCAGAGCGCCTCGTCGAAGAGAGCCCGCGAACGCGCGCGGAATACTTTTCGAAGGTCGATCGCCGATCGGGATTGGAGAAATTCGCCGAGAGCATTGCTCCCTATCGGACCGAATTCCGCGACCAGATCAGCGGCACGATCGAAGCGCCGCTGGAAAAAC
>JACQFH010000122.1 GCA_016200145.1 Planctomycetia bacterium
GGCCCGTCCCCTTCGCGGCCCAGTCCGGCACGCGGTTGGAGGATCGTTGCAACAATCCCTCTGACAGCAGGCCCATCACCAGCGTTTTGACGCCGGGAGAATCCTCCGTCACCGAATCGCCGATATCGAGCAGGCACACGTACGCTTCGTCGCCCGTCGACGAAACGCGCGAATGTCCTTTTGTGTCGGCCGGAATCTCGACGTTCTCGTTCGTCTGCGTGAATTCCGCATACGAAAATCGATCTTTGAAGACGAAGATCGTCAGCTTGCCGCGCCAGATCGCGGGCTCTTTGATCTTGAACAGCTTGCGCAGCCGCTCGGCGCTCGTGCCGGCCCACTCGGCGACCTGTTTGATCCGCGGCTCGCCGGCGTTGCCCATCACAAGGAATGAATCGTTCTCGATGATGGCGGGCGTGTCGCTGGCGAGCGCCGCCGCCCACAGCCCTTCGGCACGCTCTTTGCGCCGCTTGGCCAGCTCGTCGTTGCTGAGGGCTGCCATTTCTTTGGCGCGCTTTTCGGCGTCGGTCAGCACGAGGCTCCGAATCGGCGCCTTGGCGTCCGGACCATCGAACTTCGCGCCCTCTTCGATCCACTTCCGCAGGTTGCTGTGGTTCGTGCGGGTAATCAGCGCCTGCGCGGGAGGCATCTTGATGGGGTCCTGCTCGCCGACGAGGTGCCACAGTCGGCTGTCTTTCGTATTGCCGGGTAGCACCACGCGGCCGCTCTTGCCTCCCTTCATCAGCTTCTCGAAAGTCTCCAGCGAAAAACCTGAACGCGGGTCGTTCCCGCTGTGGCAATTAACGCACAGATTGACCATGAACGGGGCGATGTCGTCCTTGAACGAAACGGTTTCTTTGCCGGTCGGCTTATTGATCTGAATGGGTACGGCGTCGGCCTTGGCGATCGTTTCGGCGGTCCCCTTGAGCTGATTGAGAGGCGTCGCGTTGTTCCCCTTGAAGGCGGCCCCGCCGGCGACCCAGTCGCTGATCTTCTTGATGTCGTCGCCAGAAAGCGCGGGGGCGTTGCGCGGCATCCGCACGTTGCCGGTGGCGGTAATGCGCTGCACCAGCGGGCTCTCGTCAGGTTTTCCCGGGGAGACAATCGGGCCGCTGTCGCCCCCCTGCACGATGCCGGCGAACGTGTCCATCCGCAGGTTGGCACGCGGATTGTTAGCCCCGTGGCAATTGAGGCACCGCGCCACGAGAATCGGGGCGACGTCGCGCTCGAACACCCCTGCCCCGCCTCCTGAGTTGCCGCCCGGCTTCTTCTTTTCGAGCTGCTCTCGCTTCGAAACAATCTGCTTCAGGGGACCGGCCAGCGCCTTGTCGGTTTCTTTGACGTCCGCGTCCTTGGCGATCTGCTTGAGCTTCTTCTCGGCCTCGTCCAGCAGTTTTGCCGCTTCGTCGAATTCCCTCTTCGAGATCAGCCCGGTCGTCTTGCCGATGTCCTTGTTGATTTCGGCGATCTGCTTCTTGTGCTCCGCCGTCACCGCTGCTTTAACTTCGGACGAAATCGCCAGTCCCAGGCCGGAGACGACGAGCAGGCTGATCCACGCGGCATGCGTTTTCATGGACAGATTTTCTCCCGCGACTCGAACAACGGACCCTGGCTAAAGGCGGACCAGCATCGGCAGGGCCGCCCCTGCACTCTTCCATTAATATTACATCTTATCATAGATGCCCGTTCCGTCGTTGTGAAGCCAATGTTTGCCGCCGCGAGAAAATCCGAACGACAGGCGAAACGACAACCCATGGGCACTATAATCAGGGTGATGCCGTCGCCACATGTCAATTTGGAATTGCCCCGAGAACTCGCAGACAAGCGAGATCGGCTGCTCGCGCTGCTGGCAGGCTACGGACGCGTCGCCGTCGCATTCTCGGGCGGCGTCGATAGCGCCATCGTCGCCCAGGCGGCCCACCTGGCGTGCGGTCCACAGGCGGTCGCGTTCACCGCGGTCAGCCAGAGCCTGGCTTCCGGCGAGCGGGAAGAAGCCGAGCTGCTTGCCCGCTCGATCGGGATCGTGCACCGCATCATCGAGACTCAGGAATTTGAAAATCCGGACTATCTGCAGAACGCCCCTGATCGCTGTTACCACTGCAAGACCGAGTTGTACACGCAGCTCGAGCGCGTGGCGCCGGAACTGGGATTTGACACGATCGTCAACGGCGCCAACCTCGACGACGCGGGCGACTACCGTCCGGGCATGAAAGCCGCCGGCGAGCATCGTGTCCGCAGTCCCCTGATCGAAGCCGGTTTCACGAAAGACGACGTGCGCGCCCTGGCGCAGCACTGGGGACTGGCTGTGTGGGACAAGCCGGCCACCCCCTGCCTTTCCAGCCGCGTCGCCTATGGGTTGGAAGTGACCCCCGAACGAGTCCGCCGCGTCGACGAAGCGGAACGATTTCTGCGCGCAGAACTGGGGTTGCGTGAGCTCCGCGTCCGCCACGAGGCCAACGACCTCGCGCGGATTGAAGTTCCGCGATCGGAGTTGGCGCGCGTCGCCGACGGCATCGCCCGCGAACGAGTCTGCGAAGAACTGCACCGCCTCGGATTCAAGTACGTCACTCTCGACCTCGACGGCTTTCGATCGGGGAGCATGAACGCTGCATTATCGTTGGTGCAGATCGATCCCGCGGCGCGGGTCGCAGCCAGCCATAGCGCCAACTGAACCTGAAACCAGGAGAACGAGACAGATGCCAGCGGGAACTCGATCCAGCTTTGGTTGGACGGCAAAATCGCTCAGTGTGATCGGCATCATCGCGTGGGCATCGTGGCTGCACGCGGCCGACGCGCCCGATGCCAGGTTCAGTTCCAGCCTGTTCGACGGCAAGTCGCTCTCCGGCTGGACAGTCGAGAACGGGTGCGACATCGCCGTTTCCGACGGCCTGCTCGTCCTTCAGGGGGGCGACGGCTGGCTCCGCAGCGACCTCACGTACTCCGATTTTCAACTGCACGTCGAGTGGAAGGCACTCAAGGCATCTGAATACGACGCCGGGATCTACATCCGTACGCTGGCCGAGGGAATGCCCTTCCCCAAGGCCGCCCACCAGGTCAACCTGCTCGAAGGCAAAGAGGGGAACATTGGCAACGTGCCGGGCGCGTCCAGCACCGGACTGATCAAACGCGGCGACTGGAACGCCTTCGACATCACCGTCATTGGAGACACCGTCTCGCTGTCAATTAACGGCAAAGAGGCCTACAAAGCGAAGGGATTGGCCCGCGCCGCGGGGTACATCGGCCTGCAATGCGAAGTTCCCAAGGGGGGACAGTTCCAGTTTCGCAATCTGCGAGTGACCGAGCTCGGGTACCGCGCTCTTTACAACGGAAAAGACCTCGCAGGCTGGGAAGGCGCCGGCCAGCCCGCAGAGAAATGCTGGCAGGTGCGCGACGGGCTGCTCGAGTGCACCGGCGCCGAGGGACCTTGGCTCCGAAGCCAGGAGGAATTCGGCGATTTCAACCTGCGAATCGAATACCAGGTGTCGGCCGAGGGCAACAGCGGCGTTTATGTGCGCGTGCCCGCCGACGGCAATCATCACCGCGAAAACGGCGAAGCGCCGCCGGCCGGTTTCGAAGTCCAGATTCTCGATGACGCGGCGCCCAAGTACAAAGATCTCAAGGATTATCAGTTCAGCGCGTCGGTGTACGACATCGCCGGCGCGATGCGGCGCGTCTCCAAACCGGCAGGCGAGTGGAATACACTCGAGATCGACGCCCGCGGTCAGCAGATCAGCGTCTCGCACAATGGCGTCGTCGTCGTCGAGGTGACGGAAGAGAAGTTTCCGTTGATCAAACTCAGGCAGACCAGTGGATTTCTCGGCCTGCAGAACCACAGCACGCTCGTGAAGTTCCGCAATCTGCGGATCGGCCCCCCCCTGCCCCGCCCCCGAGAATTCAACGCTCCCCGAACGCCACTCCACTCGCCGCTGGAACCGCGACGGCAGCAGCAGCCATTCGGCAAGATTCTCGACCGCCAGCGCCCGGTATCCGAGATAGCTCGTCGTCAGGCGCGGATTGATCTCCACCACGATCGGCTTTTCGGGACGATCCTCGGGAACGATCAGGTCGACCCCGACATAGCCGCGAAGGCCCGGCACCGTCTGGGAGGCCGACAGCGCTGCCCGCTCCAGGGCTGACGGATCCGCGGTGCAGCACGGAACTCGCCCGCCGAGATAATTGAATCGCCCGTCACTGCTCAGAATCTGCGCGGCCGCCGGCAGGACTTCAATTTCGCGTCCAGAGTCGGAGATCAGCAGCGCGACTGAACAGGAGCTGCCGGGAATGAAGGGTTGGATGATGAAATCGGAGGACGGTTGGCAGGCGGATTCACCGGGGGACTGACGTCCCCCGCTCGCAGACGCATTTGCGCAAATCGCATCGACCAGCTCATGACGGAACGCGTCGAGCTCGATCTCGTTTGTAATCAGGCGCATGTGCTGGGAGCCCGCGCCGTAGCGTGGCTTGGCGACGACCGGAAACGCGAAGCCGGCAGGCACTCCCCTGCCCTGCAACGATTCGGTGTCCTCAAATGCCGCTGTTGGAATCGTGGAGACTCCTGCACCGCGCAGATGTTCGGCCAGACGCAGCTTATCGGCGCACAGTGACACGGCGCGACTGCGCGGCCCCAGCAGGCGTCCGCCAAGCGATTCCACCAGCTCGCATCGCGCATGCAGCGTGCCCCCCAGCTCGGGCGCGATCACCAGCGTGGCGTCGCACTCGGCGGCAAGCCGCGTGAACCGCTGCGATTCCTCTGCGCTCGAGGTCACCCGGGCCGCGCGGGCATTGCGAAACGGCGGAGAGCCCAGGCGCGCGTCCCAGGTGGTTTCGACGTCGACCCCGGCGATTCGCGACAGGTCGTCGACGATGGCGTGCAGCATGGCGCGCCCCTCCGTCGCCAGAGACCCTGAAATCTCCGGCTCCGGCCAGCCTCCGCCGCAGACGTATTCCGAAACGAAAACTCGCAAGGGCGCTAAATCTTCAAATGCCGGACGGCCTCGGCCGGCGGCAGAATATAGCTGACGTAAAATGGCCCGAACTCGGCGTAGTTCGCCGAGGCTTCGTCAAACCGCATCGTGTACACAATTTCTTTCAGGAATGCAGGCTCGCGCGCCCACAACGTCACTCCCCATTCCCAGTCGTCCAGGCCCGTCGAGGCCGTGATGAGCTGCGACACGCGGCCGCCGAATTTCATGCCGCTCTTGCCGTGTTCCGTCATCATCTCCATCCTGCGGCTGAATGGTTGCGTGTACCAGTTGGCGTGCGGATGCCGGATCTTGTTCATCGGATAGAAGCAGAACACCGGCCAGTCTGGAAAATCCGGAAATAAGCGCTGCTTGCGCATCATCACTTCACGCTCTTCGTAGGCTTTGAGCTTGGCGGCGAATGCCGGGCTGGCGGGATCGGTCCCTTCCAGCTTCAGGCGCTCGCCGTATTGTTCGAGCGTGGGGACGTACTCCGAGACTTCGGTGATCGACACGAACGAATATGTGGGGACGAGCGCGGCCCCCAGGGCCGAATTGCGGATCGACTGCCGCACGGCATCGATCACCAGCGGATCGGGGTCCAGGATCATCAGCGACAGATCGGCCTTGTGGCCGGAAACGACCGACGTCTGCAGTCGCAGCGGCGCGCCGGCGCGGGCCGGGTCGAGCAGATGCAGCAGCTCTTCGCGCCCGGCGGCGCGTTTTTTCTCATCCAGTTGCGCGAGGGCGGTCGGGCAGACGCGATAATACAGGTGCAGACAGTGCCAGCCGTCCTTCATCTTGATCGTCGGTTCAGACGGCGGCGCCGCGGTATGGGCAGGTCGATTCACAGGGGAAGCTCCTCAGTCGGGCGAGCGTACATCGTTTACATCAAATTCGAATGCTCACGCGATCTTAGGAAACGCCGCGCGAATTCGAAAGGATGTAGAAGCGGCATCCTGCCGCTTCAGCGATCTGCCTCCGATCCGAACTCCATCACGACCGGCACCAATTTCAGCCCGCGAATAATCCCCAAGCCGAGTCCACTCGCGATGCGGCAGGATGCCGCATCTACTTGCTCTCCCCCTTGGCGGGATACCCGGTCCACACGAGGGGCTTCGAGACCTTGCTCTCTTTGCCGGCTTCGAGGACGGCGAGGATTTCGCGGACGCTGGGGTTCGAGGCGACTTCGCGGACGAGTTTCTGCAGGACTGTGGTAGAAATCGAGTTCGCGCCGGCCGCCGGTCCGCCTTCGAGAAACCCGCCCTTCTGGTCGAAGACGCCCCAGAAGATCGTGCGCGGGTGATTTTTCGCGGCGTCGCGCATCGTCGTGGCGTTACCTCCACTGCCCCGGTTTCCGTTCACGCGATACAGGTCGGGGCGCTCGAAGATGATCGCCACGACGTTCCAGTCTTTGGAGCCGAACCAGCCCATGACATAGTCCTCGAGAGCGGTGAATCTCAGTCTGTTGCTCCGGATGTTCTAACAATCCGCGCCGCCGAATTCCACCGGCGCTGACCGGCAGCCAATATTTCGCAAATCGCTGCGATCAATTACAACAACCTCATGAATAATGATGCTCACGACCTGACCCCGCCGCCCCCTTGGGCAGGTCCGGATTCCGCCTCGCGTCCTGCTCCGGCGCCTGAGGTCATCGTCATCGGCCGGCCGCAGCGTGGCGGGCCCGATTTCGCTGCTCACAGGCCCCCAAGACTCCCAACGCGCACGCGCCGGGCGCTGATCCTATTCCTGTTGACCTGCTTGAGCACGTTCCTGGTTGGGTTTTACGGGCAACCCGTTGTGCCGCACTGGTACTTCATCGAGGTCCTGTTTGAAACCGATGTCGAGACTCTCTTGGCCCAGTTGGTCCATGGAATGTTTTATTCGGCCGGAGTCATGGCAATTCTGAGTGCTCACGAAATGGGACACTATCTGCAGGCTCGTCGGTATGGCGTTCCAGCCAGCCTGCCATTTTTCATCCCACTGCCGATCAGTCCCTTTGGGACGATGGGGGCTGTGATCGTTCAGCAGTCGGGAGTCGCCAGTCGGAAGTCGATGTTTGACATCGCAATCAGCGGGCCACTTGCCGGATTGGTCCTGACGTTGCCGATGGTGTATTGGGGATTGCGAATGTCCGTCATCAGGCTGGCTCCAACGGGCCATGCGGGATTGATGTTTGGCCAGCCGCTGCTCCTCGAGTGGATGAGCCGGTTGGTGCTGGGGCCAATACCCGCCGGGAAAGACTTGTTCATGCATCCCATGCTCTTTGCCGGGTGGGTCGGGATTTTTATCACCGCGCTGAATCTCATTCCGATTGGCCAACTCGATGGTGGGCATATCCTGTATTGTCTGATCGGGCGCAAAGCGCATTTTGTAGCGAGAGGGCTGTTTCTCCTCGGCGTATGCACTGTGGCGTACAGCTACTTCTTTGGGGATAACTCATTCATAAGCTGGACACTGATGCTGTTCCTGATCTGGATGTTTGGAACTCGTCATCCTCCAACCGCAAATGACGCCGAACAACTTGGAATCACACGAATCGTTCTGGGGTGGCTGACACTGATGTTTGTCGTGATCGGTCTGACCCCGACTCCGATCGCCGAGTTCAAGCCGAAGACGCAGCCCGCTGTCGAGCGCAGCGCCGGGGAAACTGCTGACCAGTAGGCGGGTGCACGATCGTCTGTGGCGACCCCCGCCGGTCGAGAGATCGTCTCGCTTCCCGACCCCACCGAGCTCGCGGTCGGTGGTGAGTTGATTCTGCACTAAAACCTACAAACGCAGCCGGACCGCCCCCGCCGAGTTTATCTCGGTGGGGCGAATGATTCTTCACTGCGATCAGGGTTGGGGAGACGGACCAATCACGGCATCCACCGGGACAAGCCCGGCGGCGGGCACGATCCGTGCCGTTTTGGAGTGAACGCGCCGCCGGGAGAACACGAATGGCTCGCCAGAGTTTGTCCTCGTCAATCCGTGTTTTATCCGTGTTTCATTCGTGGCTGATTTTTCCCTTCGGTTATGGGTCTGGCGACGCCGACCAAACGACATTTTTCCCGTCCGCGATTTTCCTGTCTTCCCTGTAGCGTCATCCGCGGGATTGCCACGCTACGCCTGCCGGAGCGCATACCGG
>JACQFH010000146.1 GCA_016200145.1 Planctomycetia bacterium
GCGGCTGGGCGTCGACACGCGGCCATTCTTCATCGGCATGCACGAACAGCCGGTGCTGCGCGAACGCGGGTTGTTTCACGGCGAGTCGTATCCGGTATCAGAGCGAATCACCCGCCAGGGTCTGTACCTGCCTTCGGGATTGACGCTGACAGCCAGCCAGGCGGAAGAGGTGTGCCAGGCGGTTCGAAAGGTCGTGTCATGAACGACCAGGTGTTCGGACGCAACTATGCCGAACAATACGACCGGATCTACGCGGCCAAAAACTACGAGGCCGAATGCGACCTCCTGGAGGCGGCGCTCCGGCGGTTCGGCGCCGGTGCGGTTGAATCGATACTCGACCTCGGATGCGGAACGGGCAATCATGCGTTCGTCTTAGGTCGACGGGGTAAGCGCGTCACGGCAGTCGACCGGTCGGCCGAGATGCTCAATCAGGCACGCGATAAGGCCGCTCGTGCAAGCCAGACGTCGGATAGCCCGGTCCCCGTATTCGTGCAAGGCGATGTCCGCACCGTCGCGCTCGAGAAGACATTCGATGCGGTCATCATGATGTTCGCGGTCCTGGGTTACCAGGTCGCCAACTCCGACGTCACTGCCGCGCTGGCAACTGTTCGCCGCCATTTGCGTCCTGGCGGGTTGTTCCTGTTCGACGCCTGGTACGGGCCGGCCGTGCTTTCGGAACGGCCGACGACGCAGGTCAAGGAATTCCCGCTGCCGGGCGGAAAACTGATTCGGATCGCATCGGCGACTCTCGACACGACGCATCACACGGCGAAGGTACAGATCAGGACCCTGAAGATCGGCGAGTCCGCCCCCGCATCCGACACGATCGAAATCCACGACACGCGGTATTTCTTTCCTCAAGAGCTGGCTCAGTACCTGACGACGGCCGGCTTCCAGCTTCTGCACATGAGCGCGTTTCCTCAGCTCGACCGCCCGCCGGACCAAAGCAGTTGGAATGTTTTTGTTGTGGCGCGCGCCGAATGAAGGCAGTTACGACGCGTTACCGGTAAGTTCCCGCAGAATCGCGGATTGGCCGGGCGCGAATTCGATATGCACATTGCGACGTTTCTGGAGGCCGTGTCCGAGTTCTCGGGCGGCGCGCATACGTTTGAAGCCGACGTCCTGGAAGGGGTCAGGCACGTCGCTGTACAGGGAAAACATCGCTTCACGCTGTGCGTGCCGTTCGGCAGGGGGGCCGTCGTTCGAAAATGGGTGCCCGACGTCGTCGGAGTCGCCGAATTGCCCGAAGTGCGGCGCCCTGCGCCGGAACGACGATCGCTGAAGAATCGAGTCTTCGCGCGACTGGGGCTCAGTCGACCGGTCGCAGCGAGCTCGAACGGTCGAACGGTGGGCGACGTATTTCGTGAATGCAAAATCGACTTTGCCTGGATGACTTATCCACACGCTCCCGTCGTCGATATCCCGTATCTGGCGACAATCTGGGACTTGCAGCACCGGCTGCAACCCGTATTTCCGGAAGTAACGACCTCGGGGTGGACTTGGGAACAGCGGGAACAGCACTACTCGCGCTACATACCACGATCGACGGCGATTATCACAGGAACCGAGGAAGGCAAGTCGGAGATCGCTCTTTTCTATCGTGTACCTTCCGAGCGAATCGCCGTCATTCCTTTGCCGACTCCGAAGTTTCCAGCGGAAGTTCCGGCGACCCGCGAACAATGCATCGAACATCTCAAAGAGCGTTACCAACTGCCTCCGTCGTACCTGCTGTATCCGGCGCAGTTCTGGCCTCACAAGAATCACGTGGGCGCCATCCTGACTCTGGCGGAGCTGCGGAACCGGCATGCCGTTGATTGTCCGCTGGTCTGCGTCGGCGCCGATCAGGGAAATCTCGACTTCGTCAAGGAAGAGGCCGCACGCCGCGGAGTGGCAGACCTTTTGCACTTCTGTGGTTACATTCCCCGAGTCGACCTCGGCTGCCTGTACCGGGCGGCCGAGGCGCTGCTCTTTCCGAGTTTTTTCGGGCCCGACAATCTCCCGCCGCTCGAAGCATTCAGCCTGGGGTGCCCGGTGATTGCCGCCAACGTCCCCGGAGCCGCGGAACAACTCGGCGACGCGGCGCTCCTTGTCAATCCGACCGACCCGCAGGAAATGGCGGCAGCCGTGCTCAAACTGCGTCACGACCCGGAGATGAAGAAGACCCTGATTGCCC
>JACQFH010000147.1 GCA_016200145.1 Planctomycetia bacterium
GTTCGCCAGCCTGCAGGTTGAGGATCGCCGACAAGGTCTGGAAAAAGAGCTGGAACAGATCGCCCCCTTCTTCGGGCTTGGCCAGGTCGAGGATCATTCCAAATCCGGGCAGTTTGACCCCCGGCTGGCCGTCGAGGTGGGTGTAATCCTGCGGCGCGGCGACGAACGTGATGTTTTTGCCGATCAGCGGGACGATGTCTTCCCCCACGTCCTTACCGGGAAGCAGGTTTCCGATCCCTGTTTCAAACTTGTCAAAGGCGGGCAAGACGTTCGCTTCGAGCAGCTTCTCTCGCTGCCGATACCAGTTGGCGAGATCCAGGTGGAACGTGAAGCCGCCGATCAGGGAGGGCAGCGCAGGAACGTCCGGAGTTCCCGGCCCGTCGGGGTCGGAGAAGAACACGCGATGCGCTTCATCGAGCTTGCGCGAATCGCCGGCGATGCCGGTGGTGACCACGAATTTATTTTCGCCGACGTCGAGCGAGAGGCCGACGTACGGGCTGCCCGCCGCGAGTTCGAGAATTCCACCTGCAAACATCGAAACGAGCGGGTTATCGAGCTTCTCGGGGGGCAGGCGGCTGCCTTTGGCTTTTGTCAGCAGGGCCAGGTTCGCGAACGCGCGAACGGAGTGGTTGCTTCCCATCTGCGCCGTCATGGCGCGATACGCCTCGTCGTCGGCCAGGGAGCCCTGCTCCTTGCCGCTCAGCAGTCCGAGCGTTTTGTTCAACAGTTCGCGCGTACTGGCGGCGGCGAGCCAGGTGTCGCCCCAGGCGACAAGCGCCTGCCCGCCGATGGAAAATAATTTCGCGCCGGGAACGGCGTCCGACGCTTCGGGCTGCGCATCGGCCAGTGTCAGAAACGGCTCGATGCGCTGGCGAAGCTGCGCCAGCACCGCGGGGTTCGCGCCGCGGAGGATCGCCACGGCATTGCCGGCGGGATTGCCGTCGGCTTTCGGATAGACCGCCACGGCCAATTTGTCGCTCAAAAGCTGTTCGCCGGCTTTCCACAGGTCCATGCCGAGCTGGGCTTCGACGATTTTGCGAACGGCGTCGGCCTTCTGGTACTGGGGCGTTTTCTCGAGGTCTCGGAATTGCGGCGTGTCGGTGACCGATTGCAGGTATGACGACGCGTGCAGGCGGCCCAGAAGCTGCCCCAAGCCAGAGATTTCGGCGTACCCCGTGGCTCCAGCCGGCACCGAAGCGGCCAGCGACGCCGATTTGCCGGGTTCCGCTTTGGCCGGTTGACCGCCCCCCGATTGCGCGAAGACAGGGGAAAGAGCCTGTCCGACGATAAGACCGAGCAACAGGATCAATGCAGGTCTTCGGTTTCGGGCCCTGGGGGACGGCGCCAGACGATGATTCTTCATGGATGGATACCCGAGAGAGCAGACGTGAATTGTCGCGCCGCACGGCAAGACCGACGGGCGACTCATGGAATCTCGTAGAGCATACCGTCCCTGCCCCCGGAATGTTTCAAAATTCCGGAGAATCCCCGTGCGGAGCCCGGGCGGCCAGAGGAGCGACTGCCGCACCTCGGCTGGCGCACCCGCCGGACGCAGGCACGCATATCAATCGCCGGTCACGTATTCCACCGTTTCCGAGCTGCTGAGCAGGTGAAAATCGATGAACCACGACGCGACCGGGGAAAGCCGCGGCGAGGCCGATTGCACGTTCCATTCTGTGGCAGTCGCAGGGCTCTCGCAACTGAGGTTCGCCATCGACGGTACGGGCCGATTTGTCCGACCGGGCTTGCCGAACATCGAAATCCGGCGTAGATCAATTCCATGAGAACTCGAAGACAACGCGCGGCCATTTCGCTGGCGGCGATCGCCGTGGCCGCGGCGATTGTCGCCGGCACCGTCGCGTGGATTCGTCACAGCGGCAGCGCAGTGCGTGCGGATGGGCTGCATTTCAATGGCACAGGTCCATCCGCAGCCGGGCCCACGCCGCGCCTGGCAGCACCCGATGAGCGAAATGGAATCGACGACGGGGTTGCCGACGCGGCCCGCCAGTTTGCCGTGCAGTTCGTGACGCCCGAGCTTTTGGTTCCGGAATCGGCCGGGTTTCCGGAGCGATCGATCCGGCTGGAGCGTTTCCCTCTCATGAATTACTCGACCGGCAACCGGATCGAGCACTGGTACGTCGATGGGGGCGTCGATTCGAAAAATGACTATGGCGTGATGGTTCGCTCGTGGTGGCGGATCATGCTGGGGCGCGTCGACGACAAGTTCTTTCCGGTCGTCGTGTCGCTGGAAGGGCGCCCGATTTACCAGATGCGCGGCCACGTCGACATGCTGCAGGACGCCCGGCGCGCCAATCAGCAGGTCCTGCCCGCGCTCGCAGTGCCGTCAGTCTGGAAAGCCTGATCTACTCTCGATACGCGACGAAGAACAGGCGACGAAAGGGAAACAGAACGCGGCCGTCGGCGCGCGAGGGGTAAGACGGGCGAATGAGGTGGAGGTACTCGGCCATGAAGCGTTGCTGATCGGAGGCGTTGAAAAGGGCATCAAGATACGGCCGCAGTCCCGTCCCTTTGTACCATTCGACAATTGCTTCCGCGTCGGGCATCACGTGGAGGTATTCCGTTTCCCACAGATCGATGCGAGTCGCGTGCGGGGAGAGCAGGTCGTAGTAGCGGGATCTGTCTTCGACGTGCCACTCGCGCACGCACTCTTTCGGAAACCGGTCGCGCCACGCGGCGCTCGCCGCCATGCTCCGAGCGGCGCGGTGTGGCGGGTCATTTTCGTTGTATGGCACCTGGACTGCCAGGGCGCCTCCCGGCGCCACCAGGCCCATCAGGCGCGGCAGGATCGTCGCGTGATCCGGTACCCACTGCAATGCGGCGTTGGAGAAGATCACGTCGAAGCGCGACGATTCTGCCGCCGACCAGCCCGTGATGTCTGCTGCGATCCAGTGGCCGGCGGGAAAGTCTTTGCGCGCCGTTTCGACCATCTGCGGCGAGCTGTCGAGCCCGGTCAGCTCGGCCTGCGGCCAGCGCTGTGCCAGCACTCGGGTACTGTTCCCCGGTCCGCACCCCAGGTCGATCACCGTGCGCGGCTCGGCCACTTCAATGCGCGCGGTCAGGTCGCGGCAGGGCTGTGTCCGTTCCTTGGCAAAGCGCAGGTATTGATCCGGATTCCAGGTCGGCATGACAGCTCCCATTCTCTGCCGTCCGCATTGCGCGTGCAACGCTTGAATGGCCGCCTCCCCCAACGTGCGGTATACTGCCGGCCGGCCGCTCTCAACCCTGCCGGAACCAATCGCATGGCCAGCCTGATTTCTGCTCTCTTGCTTTTCGGCGTTTCGGCCGTTGCCGACGACAAACAGGAGACTCTCAAACAGATCGAATCGCACTTCGCCGAGGTGCCGGCGGAATTCAATCGCTATCGCGACGTGACGTCGTTTGGCGAAACCCTCAGTGGAACGAAACTGCCGCAGGCTGCAATCGATGAAGAAGTGCGATTGAGTGAGGCTGTTCGCGCTGCTGGGCTGGTGAAGGATCCACCCGAGCAGGTCTTCTGGCTGTGCCAGAACGCGCTGATATTCGCCCCCCGTGCCGGGGAACAGCTTCTGAAAGAGCTGGCGGAAGGCGCGACGACTCCTGCGTCGATCCGGCATTGCAATATCTTGTGCCTGACTGCGGGAAAATCAGGCGAACGAGTGGCCGTCGGACAGCTCAATTCCAAGACCGTGGAGACACGAAAGGCTTGGTCGGGGTATTTGCAGTCGCATGTGATTCTCGAAGAATCCGCCGAGCCGATCATGCAAGCTTTCCAACGGGAAGATGACACCGACGTGAAGTCAAATCTACTGATGGCCCTGGGCCTGCTGAGCGGGGAGCCGGCGCGCAGGTTTCTCCAGAATCAAGCCCGCACCGCGGCGGACGACGCCGTTCAGGCCGCCGCGCTGTTCGGCTGGGTCGAGTCGGCAGGGTTCAGCGGGATCGAGTTCCTCGAGGGCATCAAACCGGTTGGCTCGAAAGCCGAAAAGGAAAAAGCCGCCGGTCTCAAATACCTCAGAGAAGAGACCTCGGCCAAGTCGCCAAATGGCTTCGAGGTGTCGAATGATGCGGAATTCGTCGCGCGCTTTGGCGATTTGAAACGTTCTCCGGTAATCGCCTGGCTCGAAAAGAAAGGCATGCTGGAGGACGACAAAGTGAGGAATCCCGGCAAGCTCGACTGGGCCGGGAAGGACGAATTACTGACTCTGTTGATCGACTCCAAGGCATTCGGCCTGGAAGCTGTCAAAGGGGCGCTCTTTCAGAGCGTGAACGCTGCCGACTTCGATCGACTGATTGCGCTGCGCACCACAGCGTGGTACTCCCCCAATACCTATTCGCGCGCGCGAACGAACACGACGACGATCCTGATCCGGCACGCGGGACGAACGCCCGCCTCAGTCGGCGATCGGCTGAGCAAGAGGATGAGCGTGAAATTTCATCGAGAATTTCTGTTCAAGGCCGTCGAGTTCGTTTCCCTGGAAACAGGTGTGCCGATCAATATTGATGGACCAGGCCTGAAGATGGTGGGCGTCACGCAGAATCAGTACCAGAATTTCGCCTTGGAAGACGTGCCCGCCACGATGGTGCTCCGAAAGATGTTGAGCGATTATCAACTGGTGCTGGTCGTTGACGAAGACGCGGGGATTGCGACGGTCACGAGCAAGGCGGCCGCGGCCGCGAAAAAGCAGAAGGCGTTTCCGCTGGATCCCGCACCGCAAAAGTAGCGTTCAGCGCCAGTCCACGGCGACTTTCATCACGGCTTTCAGCAATTCGCAACCGGTGCCGGCACCCATCGGGGCGTGGGCGTCGTCGGGGAAAAAGATGGCGAAGCTTCCCGGGGGGACGGCGACCCAGGCTTCGGGACGGTCGGCGTACAGGCCAAAGTCTTTTTGCGCGTCAAACGGCGTGTCGACCTGCCGGCAGGCCTTCAAGGGCCGCCAGCCAATCTCGTCGGGGCCTTCGATCGTGTATTGAATGTCGATGTACCGCTGGTGCGCTTCCAGCTTGACAGCGTCGCGACCTCGCCCCGGGCCTTTGTTGAGCATGACGTACAAGCGCTCGCCGTCGATCTCGTGTTTGCCGGGAGACATCTTCGTGAAATCGGTTCGCCGCAGATAGTCGCACGCCGCGGCGAAACCGGCGTTGAGCGGAAAGTAACGTTCCAGATTTTCAAGTCGGTCGAGGATCATGCATAGATTCCAGTGTGAGTCGGCCCTTGCGAAGTGACGTGAAGGTTCGTCAGATCGGCAGGTCTCAGCCTGTCGAATTCCAGCGGTTGACGAGACGCGCGGTCATCCAGATGGCGAAAGCGGTGATGACGATAGCCCCGATTGCAGAACACCGCTCGCATCCAGCCTGGGTTGTCGTCATCGGAATAATCAAGTCGGAGACAGGATAAACTCGTGCCCCTCCGAGGATATCCTGGCCTTGTTCCAGATTCGCCCTTCGATAACCGGCGTCATATCCGTTCCGATGGCCGGCGACGTAAGTTCCAATGCATGAACCGAGGACGAGCACGACGGTTGCGAAAACTAACCGCCGCGGACGCTTCGAATTCGAAGAATCGATTGACATACGACCGAGATTTTACCGGAAATGTTGCGCCGGCGGAAAGTCGCGCGGATGCACCTGATCGTTGTATTTGCCTCGGACAAATCCGTGTTTGATCCGTGTTTCATCCGTGGCTAAATTGTTTTTCCGAAAGCTGTTCAGCCATTTTGTGTCAGCCAGCGGGCGGCTTTGAGGATCACTACGCAACTGGGGCCGTGCGTGATGCGGCCGTCCATGACCATTTCGACTGCCTCATCGAAGCTGGCTGTCAGGCAGCGGATGTTTTCGGTGCCTTCGGGACGGCTCGCGCCGAAATGCAGGCCGCGCGCCAGGAAGAGCTGGGCCGGAGCAAACAGCATCGTCGTGAACGGGTCGAACGGGCCCAGGTCGATCCACTCGTCGGCCGTGATGCCGAGCTCTTCGGCCAGCTCGCGGCGCGCGGCCTCGAGCGGCGGTTCATCGGCATCGCGGCCGCCGCTGACGACTTCGATCGTGTGGCGCCCCACGGCGTAGTGAAATTCCTCCGTCAGGTACACGCGGTTGTCGGCGTCGAGCGGCAGCACCGAAACGCCCGATTTGAGGATCACGACGCCGTGCGTTCCCGGGGCTCCGTCGGGCCGGATCACGTCGTCTTTACGGATGTGCATCCACGCGTCGCGATAAATGTCGTGCGACTGCAGAATTTTCCAGGGACCGTGTTGCTGCATGATTGATGGAGCTGGCTTGATTTCGTGCGGGACACGCGGCGGCCGAGGCCGGCGGCTAAACGGTCGCCGCAATTGCAGTCAGTTTCGGGCAGTGTCGGCTTCCATAATCCGCTGTTCGGTGGCTTCGGCGCGAGTGAAGTGCCCGGTGACGCGGCCTTCGCACAGCACGAGGATCCGATCGGAAAGGGTCAGCAGCTCGGGGAGCTCGCTGGAGGTCACGATCACGGCCAGGCCCTGGCGGCACAGACCGTCGATCAGGCGGTACAGCTCTGCCTTGGCCCCCACGTCGACGCCGCGCGTGGGGTCGTCCAGCAGCAGCACCTTTGGCCGGGTGAGGAGCCCGCGGCCGATGATGCACTTCTGCTGGTTGCCCCCCGACAGGTTCGTGATCCGCGCATCGACGCCGGGCGTCTTGACGTGCAGGCGCTCGACGATGCCGGCGGCCATGGCCCGTTCCAGGCGCGGGCTGACGAGCCCTGCGCTCAGCGTCTCTCGCAACTGGCACAGCGTGATGTTCTGGCCGACGTTCAGATCGACGAACAGCCCCAGCCGCTTGCGGTCTTCTGTGACGAGCGCCACTCCCGCGGCCAGCGCCTCGGCCGGGTGGCGAAACGAGACCATGCGGCCGTTCACGAGCACTTCGCCCTGCGGCGGCACGCGGCTCGAGCCGTACAGACATTCCAGAAGTTCCGTGCGCCCGGCCCCCATCAGTCCGGCGATTCCCAGAACTTCACCCATGTGCACTTTGAGGCTCACATCGCGCAATCGATATTTCTGGGCGTGTCCGGGCCAGGCGAGCGTCAGCCCGCGGGCTTCGAGCATCGCGTTGCCGGGAGTGCGCGGCTCGAAGCGGCTGGCACTCTCAATTTCGCGGCCCACCATCAGATGGGCGACCGCCCGCGGTGACGACTCGGCGGGCACAACCGTGCTCACCTTGCGGCCGTCGCGCAGCACGGTGATCCGGTCGGCCAATCGAAAGACTTCGTCCATCTTGTGCGAAATGTACAGAATCGTCACACCCCGTGCCTTGAGCCGGGCGATGATCCGCATCAGCCGTTCCGACTCGGCTTCGGTCAGGGCGCTGGTCGGCTCGTCCATGATCACGATGCCGGATTGCAGCGACAGCGCCTTGGCGATTTCGACGAGCTGCTGGTCGCCCACGCGCAAGCGCCCGACGAGCTGCGTCGGCGCCGCGCGGCATTCGAGCTCTTCCAGCAGTTTTGCGGCCGCGGCATTCATCGCCCGTTCGTCAAGCAGACCGAAGCTGCCGCGCAGCTCGCGCCCCAGAAAGATGTTCGCCGCGACCGACAGCTCTTCGACCAGGTTCAGCTCCTGGTGAATGATGCTCACGCCGGCATGTTCGGCGTCGCGCGTCGACTGGAACCGCTGCGGCTTGCCCCGCAGGACGATTTCGCCGTCGTACCGCGAGTAGACGCCGGCCAGCACCTTCATCAGCGTGCTCTTGCCCGCCCCGTTTTCGCCGACGATTGCCAGCAGTTCGCCCGGCAAAACGTCGAGCGACACATCGTCGAGCGCGAGCACGCCGGGGAAGCGGACCGAGACGTTCTTCACGGAGATAATTGGTGCAGGAGATGTCATGAACCGAACTTCTTGCCGCGGATCTGGTTGACGGCGACGGCGAGAATCACCACCACCCCCACAATGATCCCTTCGTACAGCGTCGAATCGATCTTGATGATGTTGGGGACGCCGTTGACGACCAGCGTCAGGAACATCGCCCCCAGGATCGTGCCGGTCATGGTTCCCACGCCCCCGCGCAGGCTCGCCCCGCCGACGACTGCCGCGGCAATCGCGTTCAGCTCGTAGCCGATTCCCAGGTTCGTCGAGTTCCCCTGCCCCTCGCGCGCGGCATACAGAATGCCCGCCAGCCCCGAGCAGAGGGCCCCCAGACAATAGGCAACGTACTTCAGGCGGTCGGTGCGAATACCGCTCAGGCGAGCGGCCTGCTCGTTGCCCCCCAACGCGTACAAATGACGGCCTAGTACGGTGCGCCGCAACAGGACCATCGCCGCAGCCGCCACGACCAGAAAGACCAGGAGGGGTACCCAGCGGACTTTGAGAGGCCAGTCCAGCCACGGCAAGTGCCAGTCCCAAGTCGACGTATAAAGCGCACGGAAATCCGGCGCCGTAACCGATGGCTTGTCGGTACCAAACTTCGCCTGGGCAATGACTCGCGCCAAGCTCCGCAGGCCGATCAGCGTTCCCAGCGTCGCAATGAACGGCGGCAAGTCGAGAAGCGTGATCAGAGCCGCATGTACGGCTCCTACGAGCAGCGCAGCCGCGAGCGTTGCGGCAGTCGCACCCAGCAGCACGCCTGGCCCGACGCCGGTTTTCGGAATCACGGCTGGAGACAACTGTTTGAGAACGATTGCGAAGATAATGCTGCTGAACGCGATCACCGAACCGACCGAGAGGTCGATTCCGCCGCTGATGATCACGACGGTGATCCCGATCGCGAAGATTCCCAGCATCGTGGTATCGGTCAGCAGCAACTGCAGGCTCGCCGCCGAGCCGAAGTTATGCTGCCGGTCCGCGATGAGCACACCAAAGTAAACGAGGAAGTTGGCCAGGAGCAGCCAGAATTCCGGCCGAGTCCAAACGCGATGACCCTGCGGCGCTGTCACGACCCTGTCAACCCCTTTTCGGTCAGCCAGCTCTTGAAGGCCGGCAATGGCATGCGGAACTTGCTTTTCAGGGGCGAATTGTCATCGGGCACGATCACCTTGAGCCCCGTGTCGACCACGTCCTTCCCCTTGAGCAATTCCTCGACGCCCGCCTTGTCGTCCTTGATCAGCCGCAGCAACAGCTTCGCGCCGGTATAACC
>JACQFH010000127.1 GCA_016200145.1 Planctomycetia bacterium
CCTCTCCCAGAGGGAGAGGGAGAGTTGCGTTGCCATTCCGAATTCCGAACTCCGCACTTCTTCATTTGCCCTTACCCAGAAACACTTTGATCGAATCGTAAATCGCGTCTTTGCCGTCGATTTCGGAGAGCGTGAGGTTTTCCCACGCCTCCTGGATCCGCCGCAGCTCGCGGATGTACTCGCCCGAACCGTACGGGCTTTCGACCTGCCCGTAGCAGAACAAGTTGCTGTGGGGCAGAATGTCCTGGGCCAAGAGCTCGATGCACGACTTGTTGTCTTCCCCCCAGTTGTCGCCGTCCGAGAACTGGAAGCAGTAGATGTTCCAGTCGGAGGGGGGAAAGTTCTGCTGAATGATGTCGCGGCACACCTTGTACGCCGACGAGATCCGCGTGCCGCCGCTTTCGCGTGTGTGGTAGAAGGTGTCTTCGTCGACTTCCTTGGCGACGGCGTCGTGAATGATGTACCGCACGTCGACGCCGTCGTACTGGCTCTGCAACCAGGTGTCGATCCAGAAGGCCTCGATGCGGACGATTTCCTTCTGCTCGTCGGTCATCGAGCCCGAGACGTCCATCATGTAGATGATGGCGGCATTCGTTTCAGGCTTGGTGGTGGTCTTCCAGCTCCGGTACAGCCGGTCTTCGCGGGTGGGGATAATGACGGGCTGATCCGGATTGTAATCGTCCGAAGCGATGAGCCTGCGCAGGGCCCGCTTATAGGTCCGCCGCATGTGCCTGAGCGACTCTTGCCCCGTGCGGCGGATGCTGCTGTACTTGTCTTTCTCGGTGGAAATCGTGTTTTTGCCCTTGGGGACGATGTGGGGGAGTTCGAGTTCCTGCCCGAGCATCTCGGCCAGCTCGTCGAGCGAGACTTCGACCTCGCGGACGTGCCCGCCGGGCTGATCGCCTGCCTGGCCCTGGCCGTCGCCGTCGTCCTGTCCCTTGCCGATGGGGGTACCGGCGTCGCCGTCCCCCTGGCCCACGCCCCCCGAGCCCTTGTCGCCGTGGCGGAAGTGGGGGATCTCGATGTTGGGGATGGGAATGCTGACGTACTCGCGCCCCTGGCGGCCGATCATCTCGCCGTGCGTGACATACTTCCGCAGATTCTGGCGGACTTTCCCGCGCACAATCTGCTTGAAGCGCTGCTGGTCATGATCGATGGCCCGAGCCATACATTACTCCTCGTTCCCACGCTCTGCGTGGGAACGCCCGTAGGGACGCTCTGCGTCGCGTCCGATGGTGCACTCACCCGCAGCATACGCGACGCAGAGCGTCGGGGAAGCCGTTCCCACGCAGAGCGTGGGAACGAGAAACGCTCTCAGTTCGTCGTCTTGGCGTCGCCGCGGGCGAAGATGCTGGCGACGTACTGCAAGACGTCAGTCGCCGATTCTTCGTCGTAGCCGTAATCGCGGATCAGCCGCCCCTTCACGATGTCGATCTTTTCCTGCGTGTCTTTGTCGACCACGTTCGACACCGGGCTCGTGAGCTTGATCGTGTCTTTCTGGTCTTCGAACAGCTTGAGCTCCAGCGCCTTCTGCAAGCGCTCGTTCGTCTTGTAATTGAACGACTTGCCGTCCAGGGCCAGGGCGCCGATGTAGTTCATGATCTCGCGGCGGAAATCGTCTTTGCGCGACTCGGGGATGTCGATCCGCTGCTCGATCGACCGCATCAGCCGTTCGTCGGGCTGTTCCGACTGGCCGGTGAACTTGTTCTTCACCTTTTCCTTCTGCGTATAGGCCTTCACGTTGTCGATGTAGTTCGAGCACAGGCGCGACAGGGCCTCTTCGTCGGCGGCGATCGCCCGCTGCACCTCGTTTTTCACGATGTCGGTATACTCGTTCTTCACGACCTGAATGAGCTGCCGGTACGATTCGCGGATCTCTTCGCTGGGAATCAGCGAATGGTGCTTGAGGCCGTTCTCGATCTCGTTCATCACCATGAACGGGTTGAGGTTCGATGACTTGGCGTTGGCCACCAGCGCGTTCGAGATTTTGTCCTGCACGTACCGCGGGGAAATCCCCTGCATGCCTTCGGATTTCGCCTCGGCCTTGAGCTGTTCGACGTTGTCCTGCGTGAAACCGGGCAGCGTCTTGCCGTTATACAGCTTGAGCTTCTGCAGCACCGTCAGCCCGGCGTTCTTGGGCTCTTCGAGCCGGGTGAGTACGGCCCACATGGCGGCCGTCTCGACGGTGTGCGGGGCGATGTGCTTGCCTCGCACGCGGCGGCTGTTGTAATCCTTCTCATAGATGTGAATCTCGTCGAAGAGCTTCGTGACGTAGGGCACGTCGATCTTCACCGTGCGGTCGCGCAGGGCCTCCATGAACTCGTTCGACTGCAGCTTGCGGTATTCGGGTTCGTTGGTGTGCCCGATGATCACCGTGTCGATGTCGGTCTGCGGGAACTTCTTGGGCTTGATCTTGTGTTCCTGCGACGCCCCCAGCAGGTCGTACAGGAACGCCACGTCCAACTTCAAAACTTCGATGAACTCGATCATCCCCCGGTTGGCGACGTTGAATTCCCCGTCGAAGTTGAACGCCCGCGGATCGCTTTCGCTGCCGTACTCGGCGATCTTGCGGTAATTGATGTCCCCCGTCAGCTCGGTGGAATCCTGGTTCTTCTCGTCTTTGGGCTGGAACGTGCCGATGCCGGCGCGGTCCTGCTCCGAGAGAAACACGCGGCGGACGACGACGTCTTCCATGACCTTGGTCCAGTTGCCCTCGGCCGACTTCAGGCGTTCGTTGTACATGAACCGGCACAGGGGACACAGGTCGCCATTGATTTCCAGGCGGTGCGTCTCGTGATTGTGCGTGCGCCCTTCGTTCAGGAATTCGACGACCCCCTGCCGATCTTCCTGCGGAACCAGGTGCAGCGGCTCTTCGCGCATCGGGCACCAGGTGATGGTGCCGTCGGCATTCCTCCACCCGTACGAATACAGGGCGCCGGCGTCGGTCTGGCTGTAGCGTTCGAGCCCGCGCTTGAGCAACCGGGCGATTGTGCTCTTGGAACTGCCGACCGGCCCGTGCAGCAGCAGCACTCGGCGTTCGCTGCCGTAGCCCAGGGCGGCACTTTTGAAGACGTTCACCAGCTCCATCAGGGGCCTGGTGAGGCCGAAAATGGCGTCCTGTCCGTCGTTTTCGGGATCGTCGAAAAAGCTGTAGCGGACGAGGTTGTCTTTCGTTCCCTCGATCGGGAAGCTGCCGTGCGAAATGACCATGTCGTACAGCCGCTGGAAGGCGTTGCGGGTGACGGCCGGTTCGCTACGGACGATGTCGAGATAATCGGTAAACGAGCCCTCCCAATGCTCGTGCCGGTAAGCCTCGGGGTTCTTGCGTTCACTGATCTGCTTGAGAATCGCTCGTCCGTCTCCCACGAGACACTCTCCTTTTTGGTTGGCCGTTAAGGGCGTCCTGATCTGGCCTTTTCGCTTGCCGGTGGGGAGTCCTTTCGCACTCTGCACTGCGCGCACCACGTGCGGCAGGAATGGCGCAGGCAAAAGCGCCACGCCTGCGTTTTCCGCGAGGAAGAACACAGCGGGGCAGGGTGACCGTCCATGGTCAGATCACCGAATTGTGAATTGGGATTGTGGCAGACCGGACTGCGGCAGTCCGGCCCCTGTTCCGGCGGCAACCCTTCTTGATCGCCGCCTGGTCGAGGCGAACCACATTCAATTATCCCTGAATACGCGAATTCCTGCAATACCGATGCGCGGCGGTGCAGCGGCGGCGGCGCGCCGCACGGAGATCCCGCGTCGTCCGAAGTCATTGCAGGGCATGGCGGTGCGCTTTGCGTGCTGAGGGGCGCCTCACCGGCAGCACTGCACTGCAATCGCGCGCCGACAAAGACCTGGACATTTGCGCTGCGAGAGGAAACGATGCGCGGCGGTCAGCCAATACCAACCCGAAGCGCCAGTGAGGGAGTGCGTAATCATGTCCTCGCCACAGCATCGGATTCGTATTGCTCCTGGAATCTCACCGCCACTGAATGCGATCGAACAGTGCGCGAAGGCGTGCGCCGCGCCGTGGATGAACCATCCGCACGTAGCCGATCCTTCCGAGGATATGTTCCCGAAAGTTTTCCACTCCCGCCCGATTCTGCCCTGCCGGCCCCGAACGGACGCAGTTAAAGAGCAGGGCTTTGAGCTGGTCGTAATCCTCACGGGCGATGCTCGGCCGCTGGTTGACGACGATTCCCGCGACTTCCTGACGGGTCCCGCTGCGCATCACGCGCGTTTTCCGCCGTCGGATCGCAAACCCTTCGTTGAGGACGATCGCACAGACCAGCACCCGGAACCGCGCCAGCGACCGTTCAAACCGACGGTCACCGGAAAACACCAGATCGTCGGCATACCGCGTGTAGGTGATCCCCATGTGCCGCGCCAGGCCGGCCAGCCGGCAATCGAGCCTCCAGGCGCACAGGTTGGCCAGCGCCGGTGAAGCCGGCCCCCCCCTGGGGGAGATGGGCCAGGGCAAAAGGAGAAATACAGGCGCCCACGGGATCGATTTCGCGGATCACGCCTTCC
>JACQFH010000077.1:0-2023 GCA_016200145.1 Planctomycetia bacterium
CGGACGGCGGCGGCGACGACGATTTCAAGACCATCGACGACGACAACGACAAATTCAGCGATTCCGATCGAGCCGCCATCACGATAATTTCCGTCGACGAGCACGGCGTCGTCACCAGGGTCGTTCTCACCGACGGGATGGGAGATAAGGGGACCGTCGGGGCGCACGTCGAGTTCGAAGACGATGAAACACTGCCGACCCGATCGTCGGCCGAGAAAGACCACTTCACGCTGCACGAAAAGGCCCGCGTGAACGACAAGTTCGCCGAGAAAGGGCGGATCGACATCACGATCGACAGCCCGGAGAACGAGCTTGCCGACGAGATTCACGTTGTGGAATCGTTGACGTTCGCCGACGCCGTGAAAGCCGGCGAAATCGTGTCGGATGACGGCACGGAAGACACCGTGGGGCAGATTTCCAACGCGCCGGCCAGCTCTGATATCGAGGGAGACACGTTCCGCGACAAGAGCGACGTCACCGATCATCTGGTGCTCAATGTCTCGCTGCACGCCGTCGAGAAGAAGACCGCCGCCGATGGCACAATCACCTTCACCGGCGTCGACAAATGGTTCAAGGACGACATCACTGAGGAAGAAAAAGACGGGCTGATCGACAAGCACACCAAGAATGGTTCCTCTTCGCAAGGCGGGGGCGGCTCGTCCGGCAATGGGTCCTATCCCAACGAGGACGACATCAAGTTTGACGACATCTTCAGCGACAAAGTCATCGCCTCGGGCACCGGGTCGTTGAATGTCTCGGTCTACGGCCCGATTCCGCACGGCATCGCGTACAACTCGTACACGGTGTGGTTCGACTTCGACGGCACGGAATCCGAATCCGACGACGACCACGGCGAAGACATCATCGACTCGGCCGACGCCCCGCCCGACGAATCGTCAGTGAATGGCTCCGACGACGAGCACGACACCGAAACCGACGATTCTGACGCGAGGATCGACGGCCACCAGTTCGTGATGACGACCAACAACCGCACCATCACCGATCCGGTGACCGGGGTGCCGACGACGATCAACTCGTCGAACTGCGATTACGATACGTTCGACGCCAAGGAGAAAGACCACTTCGTCGACAAGCACACTGTAGGTCAGGCTTTCCAGCCTGACGCGAGCGGTAATTCGACTTCGATTTCCAGTTCGGCCTCCACCGACGACATCACCGAGAACGCCGCCGTGCAGTCGTTCGATTCGGTGCTCGAAATGGGCGACATCGACATCACCATCACCGGCAGCCCCTCCGCCGGCGTCACTGAAACCTACCACACCACGATCATCGAAAACGGCCTGGAAGGGTTCTGGGATGCGGACGTCGATCAGTTCCACGACGCCAACAGTAGCCGAACTGGTTTCAGCAGCGGAACTGGTGACAGTTCCGCCTCCGACTCCGACAACGAAACCGACGTGGAGTCCGGCGGCGTCGGCGGCCACAACAAGCTCGGCATCACTTCAAATTCGTCAGTCATTACGGTCGATCCCGTCACCGGCCTGACGACGACCAACACGTCCACCGACGGCGGGACGATCCTGCTCGGCGAGTACCAGCCCGGCCGCTCAAAAGACGTCCACACCGGCGCCGGCCCGATGAACCCCATCGGTTCCGGCGAAGACGACATCGAAACGCACCTGAGTGACGACGAGTCACTCGACGGCACGAACACGGCCGGCAACTCGACCACCGTCACCGGCACAATGCCCGACGGCACGACGGTGACTTCTACGCAGACCCTCGGCTCGAAGGTCAAAGACGTCGCAGACACTTACGACAACAAAGACACCACCGGCACCGAACATCAAACCAACGGCCACCTCAGCTCCGAAACCTCCCGCACGGTCGACAAGGCGTCGGACCACATCGGAGCCACAGACGAGGAAACGGAGACGTTACAGGCGACGATCCGAGCCGTCGACCCCGCCACCGGCCTGACGGTTACGTTCCAGATCATCGACCAGACTGGCGACACCATCACTGACACCGACGACGGACGCGGTACTGATATCAGCACGTC
>JACQFH010000077.1:2030-6435 GCA_016200145.1 Planctomycetia bacterium
ATATCGCAGAGCATGAGACATCGAGCGATCATTGCAAATTGAAGGTTTCAATTCGCGGGAATTGGTCTGAAAACGATTCAGTCGATCTGACTGAAATTGTCACGTTGGACGATTGGGAAACAGACGATAAATCGGACGATCTCTTGCAGCAAGAGGACACGCCTGGGACAGAGCAAATCCACGATCATGATGAATTCTCGGCGCGAATGGTCGATTTCGCTAAGGGTTCGATCTCTTTCATCGACCACGATACGGGCGTTCGTACCACAGTCACGCTGAACTCCCTGGTCACTGAATCGGGCAATGATATACAGGACCGATCGGGACCAGCACCGGGCTCGTCGAATGAATCCGATCGTTCAAGTTGGAATCTCCAGACCACAATAACGAAGACCAATACTGACGGCAGTGCAGCAGCGGCGCCAATTACGCGCAGCGAAAACGGAAGCGAGGCCCATCACCGTATCAATGGTGTGCTTGGCGAACCCGGCAATGACAATGGCTCAAATACCAACCCGGCCGCTGTTGTTCCATCGGTTTCAGGAATCGCTGCCGCCGGTGGCAGCACTGCCCGAGGAAGCGTCGAGGGTGGCGACGTCGTACGAATTACCGGAACTGGATTTACGAGTGACAGCCAGGTTTGGTTCGATGGGACTGCCGCCGCGGAGTCGATCACGATTAGTCCGACTGAGATCATCGCCATTTCCCCCGGGCACGCGACGGGGACCGTGCGTGTCGCGGTCAACAATGGCGCTGGGACGTCCGCGGAATCTGAAGCCGACAAATTTGATTTTGCGACAGTCGATGCGGATCACTCCAGCCCGAATGGCGGCAGTAGCGGTTCCAACGGCCCTGACGAAGGATGGTTTTCCGGAGCGTGGGGCCGGATCAAGGCGACCGCCAAACGCCTGGATCAATTTGGAGGTCAGATTAATACATTCATGCTGACCGGATCGTGGGTCGACAAGGAGGCCGCGAGCGGGTTGCGAAATCTAAAAGAGTCACTTCTCGGTATCGGTGACGGAGCAATTGTATTCACAGATGCGATCTCATTCGGGAACATAGAGGCCACGCATCGTGAGGCCGTGCGGGCTCAACAGGAAGCCGCCTTTCGGGGAGATTTCTGGAGTAACGCTGGCTTCTACTCTGCGAAAGTGGGTGCCAAGACCATTCATGCAATCGTCGTTGTCTCCGGAGTCGCTTACGTGGCCGGAGGGGTCGTGTACTTTGTGCCTGGTGCTGCCGGAACACTAACAGTCGCCGGCAATGCAGCCCAGCCAGTAATCCTGGTATTGTCGGCTGACGCCGCCTACAACAACGGGGTCGCTGCGTATTATGATTATCAGAATGGCGACCTTATCGACATGACCGAACACGCCGCGGAAGGCACGGTCTGGGCGGCCTTCGCAGGCGACTCGGCAAAAAGTAGCGCAACACTTCTCAAATCGATCGAATTCAAGCCGAGCAACGGGCGATTGGTGCAAGAGGTCTGGCTTCACGCAGAAGGAAAATGCGGCGGTGCCTCAAACCTTGGACCAGAGAAGCACGCGTATGCCAAAAAGCTACTCGACCGCTACCAAAGAATGTATGGAGACCGAGGACTGTCGACAGAAGTTCGGTACGTCAATCAACAGCTTTGGCGGCCGGGTATGTCTACGAATCATTCTGTGATTCTGGACGTCGTTGAAGGGAACCTGGTAAAGCCGAAAGCAGTGTATGATTATAAATTCGGTAAGAAGGGATTGACTGACCCTCGAATTGCTGAAATCCGGCGCGTCTGTGGATTCGATGAGGACATTCCGATTTTTCTCGCGCCCTGACGAGGTTCCAGTGGAAGTTCTGAAGAAGATTACGAAGTCGCAATTGAAGGCGATCGTTAATGATTACGAGCGACTGATGCCGGGGTGGAAACGCGTCGCGCCAGACGTTCTCGCACGAGCAGATGGTCCGCTCTGCCAGTGCATCGGATTCGAGTCGTTGAGATTTGGCGAATATCGTCCGATGAATTATGTCGATGCACTCATTGCTCCCGAACCGGATACGATGGGGGCAGGATCGTTTTTCTTTCAAATCGTGCGCGGTAGTCCGGGCACTCTGACATTGCGCACACACGCAGACTTTTGCAAGAAGATGCTCGGCACGATGGAACGTGAGTTCAGGCCAGCAATTCACGGCCCGTTTCGCGCTCAGGAAGTCCTCGGCCTGTGCGAGAAAGAGGCCATCACCAAAGGCTATCAAGCATATGCATTGGCGGCACTCAACGCCTATTTCGGGTACGACGATCGAGCGCGATACTGGTGCGCGCAATTTCCAAAACTGGTCGAAAAGCTGGCGTATCCCTGGGAAGAGTGGGACATTCGACGAAAGACGTTTCTTGAGAAACTACAGCAATGGCTGACCGACGGCGTTGCAAAGGCGGAATTGGAGGCGAACTTGAAGGCGGAACGAGCAAAGTGGGGTCTTGCATGAAACTGTCAACGGGATCGGAGGCTAGTGCCACCCATTAATCGGGGAGATTGGCGGACTTCGCGGGCTTGACACCATTTGGTGGCCACGGCATGATAAGTGGACATGTGGACAGTTATGCCGTTTCCCTGTCCGGAGCCAGGAGCCACGCCATGCCCCGCATTCGTCGCAGGTTTTTGATCGATCCCACCGAAGTCGGCGTCTACCACTGCATCAACCGCTGCGTCCGACGGTCGTTCCTGTGCGGCGACGACCAAATCTCTGGCAAGAACTTCGATCACCGCCGACAGTGGATTCAAGATCGGATCGGGTTCCTGGCCGGCCAGTTCGGCCTGGATGTCCTGGGCTTTGCCGTGATGAGCAATCATTTGCACGTCGTCGTGCGCAATCGGCCTGACGTGGTTCAGAACTGGTCTGATCTCGAAGTCGCCCGGCGGTGGTGGAACATCTTTCCGAAACGCCGCGATAAAGCCGGAAACCCAAAGGAACCGACCGATGTTGAACTGCAAATGATCATCGTCGAACCTGAACGCTTCGCCGAGATTCGCCAGCGGTTATCGAGCGTGTCGTGGTTCATGCGGTGTCTGGTCGAGCCCATCGCGCGGAGCGCCAACATGGAAGACCTGTGTAGCGGCCGGTTCTGGGAAGGGCGCTACAAGTGTCAGCCAATCCTCGACGAATCGGCCCTGGCGGCGTGCCTGGCGTATGTGGATCTCAATCCGATCCGCGCCGGCATCGCCGAGACGCCGGAAACGAGTCGGTTCACATCAGTCTACGAGCGGATCAAGGCGCTGGGCCACGCGGTCCCTGACGCAACCGTGGAAGCAAACGAGCCAGAGCACGTCGGTTGTCGGGAATGTCCGACGACAGCTCACGAAGCAGAAACGGAAGTGACGCCGGAACACACTCCACAGACACCTGCCGACTGGCTGAGCCCGTTCGAGTTGTCGGAGGCGACCGCTGACGCGCCCGTGCCATACTCTCGCGTCTCGAACAAGGGCTGCCTGCCGATGCCGTTTGCAGAATATCTGCAACTGCTCGACTGGACCGGTCGGGAGTTGCGGAATGACAAACGGGGCTCGATCCCGAGCGACCTGGCGCCGATCCTCGAGCGGCTGCAGATCGGCGAGGAAGGCTGGATGCAACTGATCGGTCAATTCCGCCGGCTGTTCCGGCGTGCTGCGGGACGACCGCAGTCGATGCAGAAAGAGCGCGAACAGCGCGCTTGCCGGCTGATGCAGGGGATCCGCCACAGCCGGGCGGTTTTTGTCTGAGCGGCTGACGGACTGACCGTCCGATCGCCACGTCTACGACGGACACACACACAGCGCGGCAGCGACTGTCCGGCCTGGTACCGCGCCGCAAGACGGGCCCCGAGCGTCGCGAGCGCCCGCTGACGCGAAGTGACGGCCCGTTTCGTGCCATTTGGCAGAATCAGCGTCCCGATCAGCACATCGACGCCGTCCGCCCCCCACCGCAATTTTCCCTCGACGTCCCGATTGAGGCCGGTACGATAATGGGTGGCACTTCCCCGCGGCTGAAAACCCCGGGAGGGACGTTCGGACAAGGCATCGCCCCTTGAGGCGGCCAGGTGAAACTCGACCATATGCAGTTGAACACTCAATTGAAGTAGACGGGAAAATTGTTCACAGGGTTACCATCCCTAACGAGTAGATAACATGACACTGCAACAGGAAGAAACGGCCATTGATCAGGAAATCGTCAATGAGATTGTCGCATTGACTCCAGAAACATGGCGTCGTGCTGTGTTGGAAGTCGAATACTCAAGTGACGAACTAGGAGAGGGCTTCGACCACGTTATCTACAACCCGGATGGTCTGCGTGAATTGGTTGAACCGTCAGAGTCGATCTATTCGGCAACCTTGCGCCTGCAACAACTGTTTCGAAAATATGACGGTTATTGGAAGAAGGCGACTTA
>JACQFH010000164.1 GCA_016200145.1 Planctomycetia bacterium
CCTTCCAGCGGGGGACGCGAGTGGACACCACACAGTGGGCAGTTTCCCGCCGGCGGCCTTTGGCCGGCCGGCGTGCGGAACGACAGACAGAGGTGTTCACAGCGGCGGCATTCTTCGTGCCCCTTCTGCGGCGCTTTCGCTCTTCCCCCGTGTGTGGTCCGGAATTTCACTCGCATCCGTTTCGCACTCGAGGTGAATCATGGCCAAGAAAGACCTGTTCGACGACTCGACGATGACGTTCGGCGAGCACCTGGAAGTGCTCCGCGTGCACCTGTGGAGGGCGATTGTCGGCCTGGTGATCGGGACCATTGCCGCGTTCTTCTTCTCGAACCACATCATCGTCGCCGTGCAGGTGCCGGTGATCGAAGCCCTCGACCGGCACTTTGCCAAATCCGGGGCCGAGGACGCCGACAAAGGGAAGTGGGAGTCGATGAAGGAATGGTTCCAGGCGACGTTCAACAAGTCGGAAGCCGACGTCGAGGCGGAAGAGAAGCAGGCGGCGAAAAAGAATGCCGATCCGCGGATGACTGTGGAATTCGACGCGCGCGACGTGGCGAGCAAGCTGCACGAGGTCGATCCCAAGACGTATCCGCCGCCGCCGGAAAAAGCAGAGCCGGCGATCATCAAGATTTCTTTCGCGCAGACCCCCCTGGGCGACCTGCTCGACGAGATGCGAAAAGAATCGCTGCATCCGCGAACCGACGGCGTCGACGAGGCGTTCATGATTTACCTCAAGGTCTCGCTGGTGGTCGGCATCGTGATTTCCAGCCCCTGGATTTTCTACCAGATCTGGCTGTTCGTCGGCGCGGGGCTGTATTCGCACGAGCGGAAATACGTGTATACGTACCTGCCCCTGAGCGTCATCCTGTTTCTGGGAGGCGCGGCATTCTGCTTCTTCGGAGTGATTCCATTCGTCCTCAAATTTCTGTTTGAGTTCAACGAATGGCTGCACATCCGTCCCGAAATCAAGATTTCGACCTGGATCACCTTCGCGCTGATGGTGTCGCTGATGTTCGGGATCAGCTTCCAGTTGCCGCTGGTGATGCTGTTTCTCGAACGGATTTCGCTGGTGAGCTCGAAGCTGTATCGCGAAAAACGCCGGCACGCGATTCTGGTCATCGCCTTCCTGTCGATGGTGCTCACCCCCTCCGACCCGGTGAGCATGATGATGATGATGATCCCCCTGTGCATTCTGTACGAGCTGGGAATCATCCTCTGCGGTCGCAAATCCGGAGCGCCCGGCAGCCCCTTCGAAGCCCAGCCGGCGTAGCGCGGCATGCGGTTTCGGGTAACCTCGTTCCCAGGCTCTGCCTGGGAACGAGGAAGTCGAGAGGAGAACGAGGGAGATCCGCCCGCAGGATGCGAAACCGGCGCCTTGCAGTGCGGCGCGAAATACGTTCGGATGAAGCGCGCTGTTACTTGCACGATGGGACCGCACTGGGAGCCCGTTTGCCATGCCCGCCATGATTTCTGCGCCGCAGCCGTTGGCCGTCGAAGAGGGGGCCAAGGCACTGATGCGCGGGGGCAACGCTTACGACGCGGCCCTGGTCTGCGCCTTCATGCAGTTTGTGCTCGACCCGCACTCGTGCGGGCTGGGCGGGTATCTGCTGCTGACGCACCATCGCGCGGGCTCCGGGCAGCCGCAGCAGATTCTCGACGCGCCGGCTGTCGCCGGTTCGCGCGTGACCCCTGAGATGTGGGAAAAGCAGGTTCTCGGTCCCAACCCCGGTGGCTGGGGATTTTTCCTCAAAGACAAGGTCAACGACAACGGCTATCAGTCGATCTGCCTGCCCGCCATCGTCCGGGGGCTCGAGGCGATTCACAAGCGCTGGTGTACCTGGAAGTGGGCCGACCTGATTGCGCCGGCCATCGCTACGGCCGAGAACGGGTTCGCCGTCGGGGCGCATCTGGCCGGGCGCTGGAAAGACAAGCCCCTGTACTACGAAGATTCGTCGCTGTTGCAGAAGCTGTACGTCACGCCCGACGCGAAACAGATCTACCTGAAAGCCGATGGCACGCCTTATGACGAGGGAGACGTGCTGCGCAATCCCGACTACGCAAAGTCTCTGCGGCGGCTGGCCCAGGCCGGCCCAGACGATTTCTACACCGGCGAGTTGGCACGGCAGATGTCGGCCGACCTCGCCGCGCACGGGAGCTGGGTCACGGCCGAAGATCTGGCCACTTGCGGAATTCGCGACGAGGCGCCAATCGTCACGGAATACCGCGGCTGCACGGTCGTCACGTCGCAGGCGCCGCACGGGGGACCGACTCTGGCGGCAATCCTCAATATCCTTGATGGATACGATCTTTCGTCGATGCGGCACAACTCGCCCCAGTACATCCATCTGGTGTCGATGGCGATGAAGGCGGCGTTTTCGGACCGCAACCGCACGCTGGGCGATCCCCGGTTCGTGAAAGTGCCGCTCGATGAAATGCTTTCGCCGGCGCGGGCCGCCCACTGGCGACGCGTGATTGATGCGGGTCAGCCGATCGACACGACCCGCATTCAGCCGGGTTCGAAGACCACGACGCAGGCGACCGTCGTCGACGCAGCCGGCAACTGCGTCTCGCTGACGCATTCGCTGGGGTCGTCTTCGGGGGTCATCACGCCGGGTTTGGGTTTCATGTACAATAATTCGATGGTCAATTTCCACCCCTATTCCGGGCACCCCAACAGCATCGCTGCGGGCAAGGGGCGGACGACCGGCATGACGCCCACCGTCGTGCTCGACGGCGACAAACCGGTGCTCGTACTGGGCGCACCGGGGGCGACGCGGATCATCACCTCGGTGTTGCAAGTGATTCTTAACCGGCTCGAATTCGGCATGAGCATGACCGACGCCGTCCTGGCGCCGCGGTTCGACTGCCAGGGGGACACGATTTTCTGCCAGTCGCGGATTCCCGAATTCGTCTGTGCCGAGGTCCGCAAGAAGCACCCCATTCGCCGCATTCCCGACGCCCACGGCGGCATGGCACTCGTGCACGCGATCGCCATCAAGCCCGAGACGGGGCAACTGGAAGGGGCGGCCGACACCGGCGCCGATGGCATGGCGCTGCTGGTTGAATAGATCGTTATGAAGATTGCCATCGCCCAGCTCAACCCGACGGTCGGTGACGTCGCCGGCAATTGCGATTTGATTGCTTCCGCGGCCAACCGGGCGCACGAGGCCGGGGCCGACCTGGCCGTCGTTTCCGAGCTGGCCGTCAGCGGATATCCCCCCAAGGATCTGCTGCTGCGCGAAGGATTCGTCGAGGCCTGCGACCGGGCCGTGACGGCGCTCGCGGCGACCATCAGTCCGCACGTTGGTTTGCTGATCGGCCATCCGTCGCGGCGGGGTCTGCCGGCCGGTTCGATCGGCAACGCCGCCAGCCTGCTGCTCGGCGGCAAAGTGCAAACGACGCTGCACAAATGCCTGCTCCCCAATTACGACGTGTTCGACGAGCGGCGTTACTTTCTGCCGGCCGCCTCCGCGGCGCCGGTGGAATTCGGCGGCCTCAAGCTGGGCGTACACATCTGCGAAGACGCGTGGTTCGGCGAACCGGGCACGGCGTACCACCTGAAGCCCGAACAGCGCCGCGATCCGCTCGACGAGCTGGCTGCGGCCGGGGCGAACCTGTTCATCAACCTGTCGGCGAGCCCTTTCGAGATCGATAAGCCGCACCGCCGGACGCAGCTCGTCGAACGGCACATCAGGCGGCACAAGCTCCCTTTCGTGTTCGTGAACCAGGTCGGCGGCAACGACGATCTGGTTTTCGACGGGAACAGTCTCGTGTTCGATGCGCAAGGGCGCGAAGTCGCGCATCTGACGCCTTTTGCAAGCGATTTTGCGATCTGCGAAATCGATCCGGCCGTGTCGCTCACCCGTGCGATCACGCCCACGCCGGCACTGGCCGTTTCGCGCCCCCGCCCCGCCGACCTCCTCGACGCCCTCGTTCTGGGTCTGCGAGATTACGTCCGCAAGAGCGGGTTTCACGACTGTGTGCTGGGGCTCTCGGGAGGCATCGACAGCGCGCTGGCCTGCTGCATCGCGGCGGCGGCCATCGGTCCCGAGCACGTGCATGGCCTCGCGCTCCCCAGCCGATATAGCAGCGAACACAGCGTGGCCGACGCGCAGAAGCTGGCGAAGGCGCTCGGCATCGATTTCGAAATCGTCCCGATCGACGCGATCCATGCCGCCTACGAGGCGACCCGCGTCGCCGGCGCCGATCTGGCCTCGCAGCCAGGAGGGCTCGCCGATCAGAACTTGCAGGCGCGGATCCGCGGAGCGCTCGTCATGATTCGCAGCAACCGTCACGGCTGGCTGGCGCTGGCCACGGGCAACAAGAGCGAGCTGGCGGTGGGCTACTGCACACTGTACGGCGACATGGCGGGGGGATTTGCCGTGCTCGCCGACGTCTACAAGCGCGACGTGTACGCCGTCGCCCGGTACATCAACGACGAGCGTGATCGCCGCGAGGTAATTCCCGAGGGATCGCTGACGAAGCCGCCCAGCGCGGAACTCGCACCGAACCAGTTTGACCAGGATACGCTCCCTCCCTATGCGGTGCTCGATGCGATTCTGGAGGGGCTGATCGAGCGCGAGATGTCGGTGGCCACGTTAAGCCGGCAGTTTCCCGCAGAAACGGTGCGATGGGTCGCCGGCCGGCTCGACCGCAACGAGTTCAAGCGCCGGCAGATGCCCCCCGGCATCAAGCTGTCGACGCGCGCCTTCGGCAGCGGCCGCCGGATGCCCATGGCGGCGAAATTCAATTGGGAATAACCTTCGGGAGGGCGACGCTCCTGCCGAGCCGCCAATGTGCCTCCGCAAATGCCGAAACGTTCAATGGGTCGTTGATTGACCCGCCGTGGGCGACTCATTTCCCAACGGTGCGGTTTTTGTCAACCGGTTGCCGATTGGCGGCTCCGCAGGAGCGTCGCCCTCCCGACGGACGGCTTGGAAGGTCATCAAACGGAAGTTTACCGCTCGCGCCAAAAATTATCGTCGGCAATCGCGAGCTGCTTCTGCAGCGCGGCGATCTCGCCTCGGAACCGGCCGGCGTCGACGGGATACCCGGCGGTCGGTTTCAATCCGGGCTGGCGTTCGGCCCAGAACCGATTGAATAACTTCATCGACAGCTCGCGAAGGTATTTGCAGACCATCGACGCCAGGGCAACCGGCAGATGCCGCTCGGATTTTGTCTCGAACCGGATCTCGGCATTTCCCACGCTGTAGCGGCTGGATTCGCCCGACTCGGCCAGGCAGCGGATGAAGCGGTCGCCGAACACGGCCGGAAGGAAGTCGTGATAACGGTTCCGGCCACCATGCTTGTCAGCCAGGATCAGCACGCTCTCGTGGGCGTCTGCGTCGCACTCATGCCAGACGTGCCGCAGCAGGTTCATCGTGATTTCGGAAAGCGCCTGCCCTTTGCTGTTGTGGGCCCGCGCGTGGTCGTTGAACCGCCGCGTGAGTACGACGTCGGAACGGATGGCCCGCAGGCGAATGCTGTGTTCGCGGCAGCGCTCCAGCCAGCGATTCGAAAGTGGCAACTGCCGCGCGGCCGGCAATGTCAAATTGCTGTCATGAAACCAGGGCTCGGTATCGAGGGTCGCAAGCGGCTGAATCGCCGTTTGTCCGAATAACTCGCGGAAATTCTCCGGTATCGGGGCATCGCCCTGTGGATCAGCGCAAGGTTCTACTTCGCCGCTCTGGCAGCGACGCAGTAACGCCAACGCGTGCAGGACCCCCTGTTCGAGATTGTCGAGGCCTTTCGAGGGAGTGTAGACCTGTTTGGAGTCGGCCACCTGCACGTGCGAGCCATCGACAGGCGGGGACTGGTCAACGACGCCGGAAAAAGCCTGCCACAGATCAACCTTCCGCGGATCGCCAGTCACTTCCCACGCCGTCGCGCCGACAACGAGCGGACCAAGATTCGGCCCGTACCCGGCCTCATCCATGCCGATGATCAATGCCATGTCCCGTTTTTAACGGGGGGCGCCCGGGGCGTCAAACCGCAGGAGGCCGGCGCATTCCGGGCGCGGGGTTGCCGACGCGGGATGCGTCCAGCTTTCGAGACCGATGGCGGGTATGATTCGCGTGATGCCCAGGGCCCATGCGGTTCCGCGGCCAGGGACATACGGCGCAATCTCCGCGAACGGGATCGCCGCCTCGACACACCATTCGGCAGCGTCACCCTGGACCGCGACCAGCCAGCGCGGGTCCCAGGTGGAATCGTTGCAGCACGCGTCGTGCGTGCAGCCGCGCTGGTCGACAGCGAACTGAAATGCCGTCACATAGTCGCGGTCGACGTCGAGCGACACGACGACGCGATCGAAGTCCGAGAGGTCTTCGTCGTGACGCCGCTTGCCCGCGAATGAGCCGTCGGTGCGAGCGCCGGCGGCGCGCGGCAGCCGTGCTGCGAAATACAGGTATTCCCCGTCGCAGCACACGTAAGCACGGGCCGGCAGATCACCCTGACCAGCAGGCTGATTTTCCCGGGTGAGCGGCAATTCGCCGGCGCTTTTCCAGCAGGCGTCCGACAGTGCGCCATCGAGCACCGGCCTCGCGGGAGTGAACGGGCAGCGCGAAACGGCGCTGGTCGGCGGATTGCTGACGTTCGTCAGCCACAGCTCGCCGCTGGCCGCGTGCCCCCAGGGGTTCTCGGAATCGGCATTTGCGAACCGCTGGTAGATGGCATCGGCTTTCAGGTGCGACGTTCGCTGCCGGTGCATCGCAGCCAGCGAAAATTGCACGCAGGGTTCGCCCGCCAGCGCCGGATCGCGGCGCGTCAGCTCGGCAACGAGCTTCAGGGCACGAGTCTGCCAGTAGCGCTGCTTGCGTTCGACGTCGCGGTGCGTCACGTGTTTCTCGGCCGTGGCGTTCTGATCGGGGGCCGGCGTGATC
This sequence comes from Planctomycetia bacterium, assembly GCA_016200145.1. Lineage (GTDB taxonomy): Bacteria > Planctomycetota > Planctomycetia > Planctomycetales > Planctomycetaceae > JACQFH01. The sequence goes on from JACQFH010000164.1 coordinate 6,882, forward strand.
GCGTCGTTCTCCAGCAGGTCATCGGGTTCGTCGTCGTCGCTGTTGAAGACGGTGCGATTGATCTTCTGCGACTGCTGCCGGAGCCGCGCCTCGGCAAATCCCACCGCGGCGGGAACCGAAAGGTCGGGCCGGCTCTGCCGGCGCTTGAGGTCGGTTGAAGACGGTTTCAGCCGCCGCCAGCCGACCTCGGCACTGCTCCACGCGTGCATCAGCCGCTGCACGGCTTGCACGGCAGCCGGCTGGTCGGGGTACTTTTCGCCAAGCTCGATCAGCGCCAACTCGCCCAGTTCCCAGTGCCCGGATTTCTGGTAGCGGTCGGCCAGGTGCAGGAGTTGCCAGGCGGCGTCGGAATCCGACAGGCCGCGTGCGACGTCGGGCAACTGGGCGATCAACTGCCCGGCCCGCCGATCGTCGTTGAGGAGCTTTTCGGAATAGGCGGCGAAGTTTCGCATCTTCTGGATCGCCTTGTGCCGCGATTCCAGAACGTCTTCGCGAATCGGCAACAGGGCACGCCGCGCCGGGCCTCCGCTGTTCAGTGCGATTCCCGCAAAAATCCCTCCGGCGCCGGCCCCCGCCTGCGCGGGCGTCCCCGCCCGTTTCTCTTGCGGAGAATCGAACAGCCGGTACGCATCCCGGCGAACCGCAAGCCCTTCGTCTCTTAGAAACAATCCCTCGGCCGTGGCCGCGACGATGTTGGTCGTTTCGCCGACGTGCGGCAGCAGATGAAACGGCTCGATGTTCACCTGCCCCGCTTGCCCGGGGGGCAGCCGTTCGAAAATCTTCTGCACCTGCCACGGTTCGAGGCCGGCGATTTCCTGATGTTCGAGAAAGCTCGTGGCATCGGCCGCCTGCGCGACGGCCTGCCTGGCCGCCTCGGCCAGCAGCATCGCGAGCGGGCCTGCGTCTTCGGGCTGTTCGAGGATCAGCACGCTGGGTCGCCAGGTCCGCAATTGCCTCACCAGCGCGCCGACCAGGAATTCACCGAGCCGGTTTTCGGTGCGGCGGTTCCATTCGGCGACCAGTCGGTCGAAGTCGCGCTCGACGCCCGGCAGCGCCAGCGGCAACTGCCAGCCGACCAGCCCGGTTGTCCCCCCCGCACTGACAACCGCTTCGTGAAATCGATCGCCGGATTCGGCATCGTTGATTCCGTCCGCGGCGTCTTCGTCGCGTGCGACCACCGAAACGAGGCTGCGGTACCCCTGTTCGGCGGACATCTCGGCGATCAGCCCCAGGGAAACCTGCCCCGCACGGCCTGAGAGCGATAACAGCGCGAGGCGGCGGTCGTTGCCCCGCACCGGCTGCCACGTGCGTCCACCGTCGGTGGTGCGCACGATCGATCCCAGCGCACCAACTCCCCAGCCCATTTCCGCAGAAACAAAGCACAGCTTTTCCAACGGGACGGTCTGCCCGGTGCGCTGCAATTGCCACGTGCGCCCGGCGTTGGTGGAATGCCAGACGGCGCTTCCCGGACTGCCGGCCACCCAAACCTTATTTTCGCGACAGGCGACCGTGTGAAAGTCGAACGACTCGCGGACGCCGGCCGGCAACGGCCGCGGCGGCGCCTGCCAGACGATTCCGTCGTTCTCGGTCCGCAGCACCAGCCCTCCGTCCCCCACGAGCCAGCCGCTGCGCTCCTGATCAAGCGTCACGGCGCGCCGGGCGCGCCTGCCGATGCGCTCCAGGCGCGGCAGGGCGACTGTGCCTTCGAGGGCCATTCCCAGACTGTCGCGGACGCCGACCAGAATCCCGGCTCCCGGGTTCAGGAATTCCGCGTTCAGCCAACCGGGGGATTCCTTTCCCGGCATCGCCCGCCACGATTTGCCCCCGTCGTCGGTGACGTAAGCGCCGCTGGGCTCGCGCCCCGTGCCCTCGCCCACGGCGATTCCCTCTTCGAGCGAGAAGAACTTGACCTTCCTGATGCGGGGGAGCAGAGTTTTCTCGGTTGCTTTTGCCTTCTCGATGGTTTGCGGCGACGACTGACGCTGATGATGGACCTTTGCAACGCTGGCGGGGGGCACAGCGAGCGGTCGCCACGACTGGCCTCCGTCGTTTGTGAACAGAACGACACCGTACGACCGCCGCGTGAACGGAACCGTTCCGCCGCCGGCGACCCAGCCCACGCGATCGCTCAGGAAGCAGACCGAACGCAAGGGGCAGGTGACGCCGCTCGGCTGCAGATTCCAGGTTTCTCCGCCGTCGTCGGAATGCCAGATCACCCCGCGATCGCCGACGGCCCAGCCCTGCCGGTCCCCCACGAACTGCACGTCGTGCAGATTGGCGTCGTCCTCGATCGGTGTTGGCTCGCGGAACACGCTCCGCGGCTGTTCAACCGAACTCGTCGGATCCGCAGGACATGCCACGTCGGCCGCAGAAAGATAACAAATGGTCGTAACGAAGATCAGAAACGCCAACGACGGAATTCGACTGCCCCGCAGCCATAGCGACCTGAGGAGAGGGACCACGAAAGACGCGAAACCGTGATGACGAAAATGTCTTCCACAGATTTCGCAGATTTTCGCAGATGAATTCAACTGAGGGATCTCTTGATTCTGTGAGAATCTGCGTAATCTGTGGATCAACCTGTTCGTCAACAAATATCGGGAGATACGGCCCAAAGCGCGGGCGGAAATCTAGCAAAACGGGGCGTTTTGCGGAGGGCCGATCGGCGACTGGGCTAGGTGCAGGTTTCGCCCGTTTGATATAAGCCCCCCATGACCGGCGAATTCCAGAACCCCGATTCCGCGCTTGCCGATCCGTCCAGACGACCGCTCAAGAAGTGGATGAAATTCGTCCTGCGGTTCGCCGCCGTGTTCAACGTCTGCGCGGGGCTGTTCATGCTGATCGGCTACCACGAAACGTACAAAATCATCGGCATGAACAAGCCCGATACCGCCTTTCCGATCCAGCTTGTCGGAATCCTGGTGGGGCTGTTCGGCGTCGGTTACTACCTGGTCGCCAGAAACCCGATCGAGAACCGGGCTGTGCTGCTGCTGGGGTTCTGGAGCAAATTTCTGGGCTCGTGCCTGGGGACCGGCTACGTCGTGATGGGAAAACTGCCGCTGCATTTTGTCGCGGTCTATTTCTTCGCCGACGTGATCTACCTGCCGTTCTTCTACGTGATCCTGCGCCGGCTCTATGCGCTGGCCCGCGAACGCAGGCCGTAGCGGAACTCGTGAGAGTTCCGGCGAAGCCGCCCTTGAATTCCATTCGCCCAGGCTGAAGCCTGAACGTGCTTTTCCGTGCGCATCGCGAATCTGCTATAAACAGAAGCGCGTACTCGGACATGTACCCTCCGGTCATTCGATCGCACGCTTCTCATGCTGATCCGCGTTGGCAATGGCGCCGGTTTCTGGGGTGATAATCTCGACGCGCCGCGCTTGCTGGCCGAGCGCGGCGGACTCGATTACCTGACGCTCGAGTACCTCGCCGAGTTGACGCTTTCGATTCTCGCGCACCAGCGCTCGCGCAGCCCGGATGGCGGATTTGTCGCCGACTTCCTGACCGTTCTCGAATCGCTGGGCCCCGTGCTGGCGGCGCAACCGAAGCTGAAAATCGTGACGAACGCCGGTGGCATGGCGCCGGTCGCGTGCGCCCGTCAGGCTGCGCAGATTCTTGTGCGAGCAGGCCTGGGAACGACCCGAATCGCGGCCGTCTCAGGTGACGATCTGCTGCCGCGCATCGACGATCTGCTGGCAGCCGGCGAGACGTTCTCGAATCTTGACACGGGACAGCCGCTGGGAGACGTGCGCCCGAAGATCGCCAGCGCCAACGCCTATCTGGGGGCTGCGGGAATTGTCGAAGCGCTCGCGCAGGGGGCTAGAATCGTCATCACCGGACGCGTCGCCGACGCATCGCTGACCGTCGGGCCGGCGATTCACGAATTCGGGTGGAGCAGCTCCGACTGGGACAAGCGCGCCGCCGCCACGGTCGCCGGGCACCTGATCGAGTGTGGCGCGCAGGCCACCGGGGGAATGTTTTCGGGCTGGACGCCGGAGATTTCGCTCCAGAACCTGGGGTATCCGATCGCCGAGATTTCCGAGCCGGGTCATTTCACGATGACGAAGCCTGCCGGCACCGGCGGCGCCGTCACGGTCGATACGGTCGCCGAGCAGCTCGTCTACGAAATCGGTGACCCGCGGCACTACCTGACGCCTGACGTCGACGCCGATTTTTCACACGTGCAGCTTGTCCAGAGCGGGCCTGATCGTGTCGACGTGCGCGGGGCGAAAGGCAATCCGGCTCCGCCGCGGTACAAAGTCTCGATGGCCTATCGCGACGGCTACATGGCTTCGGGAACGCTGGTCGTGTGTGGTGATCAGGCGGCGGCCAAAGCCCGCGCCTGTGGCGAGCTGATCCTCTCGCGCTTAAAGGCGGCTGGCGTCAACCTCGAGCGCACGCATGTCGAATGCCTGGGGACTGGCGATTCACTGCCCGGAGTCTGGAAAAGAAACGACGACGCGCTGGAAGTCGTGCTGCGGGTCAGCGTCCACGATCCGTCGCGAGAGGCGGTCGAGCGGTTCGTCCGCGAATTCTCGCCCCTGGTCGGCTCGGGGCCTCCGGGAGTCACCGGCTATACGGGTCCGCGCCCCAAGCCCTATCCGGTGTTCGCCTACTGGCCGACGACCGTGGCGCGAGAAAAACTACAACACACAGTGGAAGTGCGCGAAGCAGAGAAGTGGGGATAGAATTTGAATCGCGCGGACCCACGGGGCACGGCCCGTGGGCTTGAGTGCGATGCTAGATCGATTTGCATTGAATCGTCAAATCCGAAATCCGAATTCCCAAATCCGAAATGGCCTTCATGTCGACGATTCGACTAGCTGAAATTGCCCATGCCCGGTCGGGAGACAAAGGGAACCACGCCAACATCGGGGTGATCGCCTACACCGCGGCAGGGTTCGAGTTTTTGGGCAGATACCTGACTGAGACCAGGCTGGCGGAATACCTGCTTCCGCTGCGCCCGCGGCAGGTCGAGCGGTTCGAAATGCCGGGAATCCTCGCGTACAATTTTCTACTGCGCGACGTGCTCGCCGGCGGCGCGAGCCGTTCGCTGCGCACCGACAACCAGGGAAAAGTCCTCAGCGCGGCGGTCCTGGAACTACCAATCCCCAAACCGCCGAATCTTGCCGAAATGCAGCGCCCGGATGGTGCCACGAATCAACGCACATGAACTCGACGCCAGCAAATCCGAAATCCGAAATCCCACATCCGAAATCCCTTTCATGTCTGATCCGCTGATTCGTCTGGACGTGACCGACGGCGTCGCTCAACTGACGCTCAACCGGCCGGACAAGCGCAATGCGCTCACGCGCGAGATGCTGGCCGACCTGCTCGCGCGCTTGAAGGAGGTTTCCTCGCGGCCCGACCTGCGGTGCCTGGTCCTGACGGCCAGCGGCCCGTTGTTCTGTGCCGGAATGGATCTCGGACAGATGCAGGAAGCTGCCGGCAAGCCCGATGCGGCGCAGGTCTGGCATGCCGATACACAGCTCTATCACGATGTCGTCAAGACGCTGTTTGATCTGCCGGCCCCGACGCTGGCCGTCGTACGGGGCGGCGCGATCGCCGGCGGACTGGGGCTGATTCTGGCCTGCGACATCGTTGTCGCCGGTGCGCTGTCGAACTTTGCGCTCCCCGAACCCAAGCGCGGCATTACGGCGGCCGTTGTCACGCCGCTGCTTGTTCACCGCACCGGACCAGGCGCCGCGGGCTATGTGCTGCTCTCGGGCGCGACGATCGATGTGCAAGAGGCGCAGCGCATGGGCATCTGCCACATCATTGCCGACGAAGACCGATTCGACATGACCGTGACGGACCTGCTGCGGTCCATTCTGTCGGGTGCACCCGGCGCACTGGCGATCACCAAAAAACAGCTTCGCGCGTGCGGGGCGGCCGGCTTTTCGGCGCTGCTCGCGCAGGCCGCCGTCGTTTCGGCCCAAGCCCGCGAAACGCCCGAAGCCCGCGAAGGACTCGCGGCGTTTCTGGAAAGGCGCCAGCCCGGCTGGTGCCCGAAGTGAATGCGCGTGAAGCTCAGGCAACGCCCAGCGCGAACTCGGCAAACTCTTCTTCTGCCTCCACAAGCGTCGGGGCAGGCGGCGGCGGGGCCGCCGCGACCGGCTTCCGCGCCGGCTGCAATGTGCTCTGGAAGTTCGTGAATTGATATTGCGGCAACATTTTGTTGATCCGCATCTCGATGTTCGTCAACTGCTCGCCTTCGTCGCGGCACACGAACGTGAACGCGAAGCCGCGCTCGCCCGAGAGGCGACCCGTGCGGCCGATGCGGTGCACGTAGTCGTCGCAGAATTCTGGGATGTCGTAGTTGATGATGTGCGAGATGCCGCTGACGTCGATCCCGCGCCCCACCACGTCGGTGGCAATCAACAGCCGCGTCGTTCCGTCGCGAAATTCTCGCATGGCCCGATCGCGAACCGGCTGCTGCAGGTCGCCGTGAATGACCGACACGCCCGGCAGCTTGGCCGACAGCTTGCGGTACAGGTTGTCGGTGCCGCGCTTCGTGCGACAGAAGACCAGCGCCTGCCGCGGGCGCTCCTGGACCAGGAGCTGAACCAGTGTGCGCAGCTTGCGGTCGTGATCGACGGTGACGTAGAACTGCTCGACCGTTTCAACGGCGACCTGGTCTTTCGACAGGTCGACCCGTTCGGGCGAACGCATGTAGCGCTGCGCCAGCCGCTCGACCGGAGCGGGAAGCGTCGCCGACAACAGCAGCGTCTGCCGCTCGGTCGGGCAACGTCTCAAGATCTTTTCGATGTCGGGGCGGAAGCCGATGTCGAGCATTCGATCGGCTTCATCCAGCACGGCGATGCGGATCTGGTCGAGGATCAGCAGCTTGCGGCTCATCAGGTCGAGCACGCGACCGGGGGTGCCGACGACGATCTGCGCGCCCTGCTTGAGGGCGTCGATCTGGCGGCGGATCTGCTTGCCCCCCACGCAGCAGACGACGTGCACCGGGCGTGTGTACGCCAGCCGGCGGCATTCGACGGCAACCTGTTCGCTGAGCTCGCGCGTGGGAGTCAGCACGATCGCCTGGACGTGCGTGCTTGCGGCGTCGATCCGTTCGAGAATCGGCAGAGCAAAAGCCGCCGTCTTGCCCGTCCCGGTACGGGCCTGCCCGATACAATCCCGGCCGGTGACGGCCTTGGGGATGAAAGCGGCTTGAATGGGGCTGGGAACTTGATAATTAACGTGACTGACGGCTGCCAACGACGCGGGACTCAGTCCCAGATTTTTGAACCCGGCAGCGGGTTCGATTACCGCATTTTCCAAGAAACTTCTCTCCTGAACCTAAGAACTGTGCCGGCCATTATGCTTCCGGCTTCACATAAAATCTGAACGATCAGATTTCGCATTTTTGTTATTTCAGTAAAATCTTATTGGAAAAGTCGATTTGAGTCAATTCGAATCAGTGCCGCCGGGAATTGCCACGTGAAAGTCATCCTCTCCGAATCCGAAATCAGCGCGGGCATTGCGCAGCTCGCGCGGCGGATTTCCGACGACTATCGCGGCCGTCCGCTGACTGTCGTCGGCGTGCTGACCGGCAGCCTGATCTTCCTTTCCGACCTGATTCGCCGGCTGGATTTGCCCCTGAAAGTCGGGCTGATTCAGGCATCCAGCTATCGCGGCCGCGCGACCAGCCCCGGCAAGCTCGCCGTGGCCGATCTCTCGGGTCTGGATCTGGCCGGTCGCGACGTGCTGCTGCTCGATGACATCTATGATACCGGCCAGACCTTAAAGGAGATCACCGCACTCCTCCACTCCCAGAAACCCGCCTGCCTGCGCTCGGCCGTGCTGCTCTGGAAAGAAGGCCGGCAGCGCGTCGAGCTGACCCCCGACTACCACTGCTTCCGCATTCCCGACGTGTTCGTCGTGGGCTATGGCCTCGACTACAACGACGAATACCGTCACCTGCCGCACGTCGCGGCCCTGGAAGACAATGAGCGGCCCGACTGTCGGGCCGGTTTTGCAGTATGATGGCTCTCACGCCATCCTCTGCGGAGCCCGATATGAACTCAACCGTTGCCGGCGAGCCGATCTTTGACGCGATCGTGCGGTTCAATGCCGACCGCGACGACGATCTCGTTCGTCTGAAACTCAAGCGGCTTGATGAGAGCGTCTTCTGTTTCTTCCGTGGGACCGACGAACTGTTCGGCGAGGCGTGGAATGAGCTGCGGCCGCGCGACCCTGGGCCGGCGATTTTGTGTTCGGGCGACCTGCACCTCGAAAACTTCGGCGCGTGCCAGTCGCAGGAGGGGGATTTTCGCTTCGAGATCAACGATTTCGACGAGGCGGTCGTGGCGCCGTGCAGCTTTGATCTCGTGCGGTGCACCGCCAGCATTCTGCTGGCAGGCGAAGACTGGGGCCTCAGCCCGCTCGATGCCACGGGCATCGCACTGGCATTTCTCGACCAGTACCGGCATGCCGTGATTGACGCTGTCGACAGCGGCACGGTGGGCGAGATCTCGCCTCGCAGCGGCGAAGGCCCCCTCTGGGATCTGCTGAACGTCACATCTCAGGGAGCCAAACCGGGGTTCCTCGACCACGAGACGCGGAGAAAGAAAAACGGTACGCGCGAGATCATTCGCTCGGCCAAGAAGCACCCCGACGTGGGCCCGAAGCGCCGGCAGCGAATTCAAGAGGCGATCGAAGACCACGGCAAGGCCATCGGCAAGGCCGGCGCGTACAAAGTTCTCGACGTGACGGCCCGGATCGCGGGGATCGGCAGCCTGGGATTGCGCCGTTACACCGTCCTGATCGAAGGCGGCGGCTCGCCCGACAGGAACCGCCTGCTCGACGTGAAAGAAGCCCGGCGATCGGTCGTCGCCGACCATATCGAGATTCCGCAGCCGGCATTTCCAACTGAAGCTGAGCGCGTCGTGGAGGCACAACGTCAATTGCAGTCGCGGCAGGCGCTGGGATTGGGGACGGTGCAGATTGGCGAGCAATCGTACCGGCTGCGCGAAATGATTCCCGATGAAAACCGCTCGAGCCTCGACCGGCTGCAACGGAAACCGAAGAAACTGAAACGGGCCGTCGAAGTCGTCGGTCAACTGGTCGGCTGGTCGCAGGTCCGGGGGGCGAATCGGCCCGCGGGCGCCGGCTCAGACGAGCGGCAGGCATTGGCCGAATGGGCCAAAGGCCCGGGCATCGACGCCGTGCTCGCCGCGGCCGTCCGCGTCGCCGATCACACGCAATCGGAATACGACGAATACCATCGGGCATATTCCCAGTAGGTCTCGCATGCCGGGCGGGACCTCGTTCCCACACAGAGCGTCGCAACGAGGAACGAAATGTTTGCGGGGTGATCAGTGCGTGAGGCACTACGTCGCCACGGGCGCCAAGAGCCCCAGCCGTTCGAGCTTCGCGCGGCATTCGTCGCGCTCGCGCGAGCGGCCGAGCGAGCGCCACGATTCATCCTGCACCGCCAGAAAATCTTCGAGCGTGTACTGGGCGCCGGGCCGGGGGCGGGCGAGCAGGCGCTGCATGACGCCGGCTTCGAGCCGCGACAGAAACAGGCCTCCCAGCCGATAGTCTTCGAACGCCTCCCACACGATGGGAAACAGGGGCTTCACGATGTTCTCGCCGATCGCCGCGGCGTAATCGCGAATTTCCTGCTGGGCGTGCGCATCCATGCGCAGCGCGAGGAAGTGCAGCAGGTTGTGCAGGTCGATCTTCCAGTAGGCCTCTGTGTACGTCGACAGGGGCAGGTCTTTGCGGGCCTGCTCGCGGGCCACGCCCGCCTCGAGCCGCTTCTGGTATACCTGCCGCGCCGTCACCTGAAAATGGTGTTCGTCCTCGGTGAGCTTCTCGCCCAGGTCGGCCGGCAGCGGAGAACCGCTCCCCTGCCGGTTTTGCTCGGCCTGCGTGCGCCATTCGTGCGGCATCGTCGTCTGAGTCGAATCGATGGCCACCGAGTAGCGCGTGCTGTATTCGTTGACCGACGCCGTGCGGTGCCTGATCCATTGCCGCCAGCAGTCCATCGGCACGCGAACGAGGAACTTGAGCTCGGCCATCTCGAAGGGAGTGGTGTGCCGGTGCCGCATCAGGTATCGGACCAGCGTGCGGTCGTCTGAGACGCGCTTGGTTCCTTCGCCGTAGCTGACGCGCGCGGCCTGCACGACCGAGCCATCGTCCCCCATGCAGTCGACGAGACACACGAACCCGTCGTTCAGGACCTGAAATTTCTTCCAGCGCAGATCAGAGAGAATGTCGGCGAGTGCCATGCGGGACACCGCCTACGCGGCGGAACTTGCCGACCTCGATCTTCGGGCCCTTGAATTCCTCGTCGAGCACTTCGGCCTTGATTGATGCGCCCGCGATCAGTGGGCGGCCGATCTGGCCGGTGGCGTCGTTGCCGGCCGCGAGAATCCGGTCGAACGTCAGCGAATCGCCGGCCTTGGCGGATTCACGGTAATCGACTTCCAGGCGGTCCCCCGTCTTCACGCGGTACTGGTGACTGCCGTCTTCAAAAATGGCGAACATGAACGTAGCCTCACAACCTTCCTGAAATTGTTACAGCTCAAAAGGAGCCGGTATATTCGTAGCAAGACGATCGTTTAACCCGGAGCCAGCGGCGACGGCGTTTCGAGCGACATCCGACTCTCGCCGTCGCCGCAGGCTCCGGGTTAAACAAGGCCCCAGGCGGATCACCAGAAAACGGCCTCGGGCCGGCCTGGTCACCGGGAACGCACCATAGTAGCGGGTCAGCGGGATGATTTCGAGTGTTCCGGGGGGGCGAATTTCAATTCGGTGCCCCCGGCATCGAAACAGCGGATTTGCAGGTGTTCCGGCCCGAATTCCGCCCGCGACATTATGTGGATCGACACCCCGTTGTCTTCCTCGAAGCAGATCAGGTCTTTCCGCTTGCGATTGTTGAGATAGGTCGCCACCCGGTCGTGGACCTCGACGGTGATTTTCGAGACGTTCTCGCGGTGCACCGAATTGAGCAGCAGCCGAACGACTTCGATCGCCACGCTCTCGGCCGTCTTGACCAGGGCCGTTCCCCGGCAGCAGGGGCAGTCTTCGTACACGCTGCGCCGCAGCGACGGTCGGATCCGCTGGCGGGTCATTTCGATCAGTCCGAACGGACTGATCCGCAGAATTTTCGAACGGGCGCGGTCGCGGCGCATGGCGTCGCGCAGGGCCCGCTCGACGCCGCGGCGGTGCCGGTCTTCGCGCATGTCAATGAAGTCGTTGACGATCACGCCCCCCAGGTCGCGCAGTCGAATCTGCCGGCAGATTTCGGCGGCAGCACGCAGGTTCATCTGGTAAGCCGTTTCTTCGGCGTCGTTGTCGGCCCGGAAATTCCCGCTGTTGACGTCGATGGCCACCATCGCCTCGGTCTGGTCGATGACCAGCGACCCGCCCCCCACAAGCGGCACGTGGCGCTGCTGGATGCGGGTGATTTCGTCTTCGATGCGGTACTTGTGAAAGATCGGCTCTTTGCCCTCGTAGAGTTGCATCCGGTCGGCATGCTTGGGGAGCACCACCTTCAGGAATTCGCGGGCCCGCTCGAATGTTTCGGGCTCGTCGATCCAGATCGTTTCGATCTCCGCGTTGTAGATGTCGCGAATGGTACGGATCACCATATCGCTTTCCTGGTAGATGTCGACCGGCGCGCGGGTTTTCTTGATCCGCCGCACGATCACGTTCCACAAGCGCAGCAGGTAATTGAGGTCGCGTTTCAGGTCGATCTGCGAGCGCTCGATCCCGGCGGTGCGGATGATAAAACCCAGGCCCTGCGGCGGGTTGAGCTGTTCGAGCGTCGTGCGCAACTGGCGGCGAATGCCCTCGTCGACGATCTTGCGGCTGACCCCCACGCGCTGCAGGCCGGGCATCAGTACGAGATACCGGCCGGGAATGCTGATGTAAGTCGACAGGGTCGGGCCCTTGGTGCCGATCCCTTCCTTGATGACCTGCACCAGGACTTCGCTGCCGCGCTTGAAAATCTCCTGAATGGGGGGCTTGTTGCGGACCGAGCGCTCGTTGAAGCGCTTTTTGCCGCGCTGCGGCCGCTCTTCTTCTTCGTCGTCGTCGTCGGGGCGGGCGGGGACCGAGCCGCCCGGGCCGGTCAGGTGCTTGTAGTACTGGTATTCGACGTCGCTGACGTGCAGAAACCCGTTGCGGCCCACGCCGAAATCGACAAACGCCGCCTGGATGCTGGGCTCGATGTTGACGACCCGGCCCTTATAGATGTTCCCCACGAAGTTTTCGAGACTGTTCCGTTCGATGTACAGCTCTTCGAGCACTCCGTTCTCGACGATTGCAATGCGGCTCTCTTCGGTTTGGAGCGCATTGACCAGCATTTCCTTCTTCATTGGTTGCCCTTCGTCGGCAAAGACGAACGGTGCGTTTTCTCGGGCCCGCGGCCCCCTCCGGCGGCGCGAAGCCTGCCGGCGGTGTTGCGTCGCCCCGGCCATTGCGGCCGGTTTGTCCCCACGCCGGGCCTGCGACGCCGGCCGAATTCGATCGGCTGGCCGTGCGCGGGATCGTCCCGGGCGTCCGTGGGAAGCGTGCATCCGAGAAATGATCGGCGGTGGGGCTCCAGGCGCTGGTTCGGCACGGCTCCGGGAACGTCAGTTCCCACCGGAGTCCGCGACTTTCCGAAGCAGGCGCCAGAGCGGGAAACGCCGCCGAGACGCACTCTGTTTGCACCAGAATTGGTTGCGTGCCGCGCGGCGCTGCCGTGGCGCCGCTGGCTGTTTTGCGGGTCTGCAGGTCTCGATCGTTTATGGTCAGACCGGGCATCCTGTTTCCCATGAACAACGATTTGCTCAAGATCCAAAACTGCGCCCGCGGCATCTCACCATGCCGCCGGGCTATTCGACCAAATCCGGCGAAAGCTTCTTGAGCTCTCCCCGGAGATAGTTTTCCACGTCGCGCGCCACGTCGAGCGTCCTGGCGCGGGCCAGAATCTCGCGGGCTTGTACCACGGTCAGGTTGCGCACGGCCTGTTTGACCTCCAGGATCGATTGCGGCGTGACGCTCAATTCCCGCAATCCCATGCCCACCAGGAGGGGGATGTAAATCGGGTCGGAGCTCATCTGACCGCACACCGAAACCGGCCGATTGTGCTTTTCGGCCGCCCGCACCACGTTTTCGATCATACGCAGGATCGACGGGTCGGCCGAGCTGTACAGGTTGGCCACCGCCGGGTTCGCACGATCCACAGCTAATGTATACTGAATCAGGTCGTTTGTTCCAATGGAGAAAAAGTCGACTTCGCGCGCAAACTCGTCGGCCATGATCGCCGCTGAAGGGACTTCGACCATCATTCCGACCTGGATTTTCGGATTGAACATGACCTTCTGGTCGTCCAGGTCTTCGATCACGTCCCCCAGGATCATCTTGGCCTGCCGCAGCTCCAGCAGCGTCGAAACCAGCGGAAACATGATCCGCACGTCCCCCAGGGTCGCGGCCCGCAGAATGGCCCGGAGCTGCGTCTTGAACAACGGCAGATTGTGCAGCGTCAACCGCAGCGACCGCAGCCCCAGCGTCGGATTCGGGGTGCCGTCGATGATTTCCTGCATCGAGGTCGGAAATTTCTCGGCCCCCAGGTCGAGCGTGCGGATCACCACCGGTCCGTGTGGAAACGCTTTAACGACTCGCGCGTACGCCTCGTATTGCACCTCTTCGGTCGGCTCCTGGTCGGTTTCGAGGTACAGGAACTCCGTCCGGTACAGGCCAATTCCCTCGGCCCCGCGCTCGACACAGTGCTCGACTTCGTGGGGAAACTCGATGTTTCCGTAAATGTGGATCGGCACGCCGTCTTTGGTCTCGGAAGGCAGCGGACTCAATAGATTGAGTCGCACCGAGGCCGTCTTCCGTTTCTGCTCCGACTCGCGGTAGCTGCCCAGGGTCTCTTCATCCGGATCGACGATGACGGTTCCCTGATCGCCGTCGATGATGACCGTTTCGGCGCCGGAAATCTCCGACAAAAACGACCCCACCCCCACGACGGCGGGCAATTCCAGGGCCCCGGCGAGAATCGCCGTGTGGCTGCTCTTGCCTCCCACTTCGGTGGCAAAGCCAAGCACGAATTTCTTGTCGAGGTTGGCCGTTTCGCTGGGAGTCAGGTTATGGGCCAGCACCACCACGGGAGAGGTCAACTGCGCCAGCTCTTCACGGCGCTCTCCCAAAAGGTGCCGCAGCAGGCGCTTTTCCAGGTCGAACAGGTCGTGGGCCCGCTCGGCGAAATACCGGTCTCCCAGATCTTGCAGCGTCTTGGCGTGCTTGCGCAGCACGCGGCTCGAGGCGAACTCGGCCGAGTGCGATTTCTGCCGGACCAGATCTTCGATTTCCTTGATCAGCTTGGGGTCCTGCACAAGCTGGCGGTGGGCGGCGAAGATCGCGCCGTACTGCTGCCCGAGCCGCGCGGCGGCCAGTTCCTCGTGGCCGGAAATCTCTGAAACGGCCGCCTGCAGCGCTGCCTGAAAACGGGCCCACTCGCTTTCGATCGCGTCGGCCCGCACGAATCGCTGCGGAATGCGGTAATCTTCGGAACCCAGCAACAGCGCCGGGCCGATGGCCACTCCGGGAGCTACGGCGATTCCTCGTCTGACTTCCATCAAGGCTCCGTCGGCCGGGCTCGCCCGTTATTCCGGCCGGTCGCTGGCGAAATCTCGTTCGAACAGCGCGGCGATCGCTTCCACGGCCTGTGCGGCATCGTCTCCGCGTCCTTCCAGTAGCAGCGAGGCGCCCTGCTCGGCAGCCAGACTCATCAGATCGAGAATGCTTTTGCCGTCGACCGTACGGTCACCCTTACGAATTGCCAGCTCACAACTGAATTTCTGCGCCACCTTCACAATCTGCGACACAGGACGGATGTGCAAGCCGTTTTCCAGCTTCACGATCACTTCTCGGGTGCATGTCGGGTTCGAATTCATAGTGACAACGCACTGCGAGACGAATGGTTGAACTCGGTCGAATGCCAGCCGGCCCGCTTCGCGCCGAGGCGCTGGTGATCCGGCAGGGCTTGGCGACGCAGTTCAACCAAGTTGGTTATTGTCGGCTTCCTCCAACAGCTCGATGACGGCTTGCGGGGTCTGCGCCTGCTTCAGAAAATTACAGAAGTTGTCGTTCCGCAGATGGCGGGAAATGTTCTCGAGGGCCCGCAGGTGGTCGCCGGGACGGTCGGGCGGCGAAACCAGCAGGAACAGGATCTGCACCTTGTCTCCGTCCAGGCTGGCGAATTCCACTCCCGTTCGCGAAAGGGCGATCGTCGCCACGAGCTTGTCGACCGACGGGTGCTTGGTGTGCGGCACGGCCACCCCCTTGCCGATCCCCGTCGATCCCAGTTCTTCGCGCTTCAAGATGGCCGCGATGATGCCTTCCTGGTCCAGCGGCTTGATGCTTCCGACGGCGGCCAGGCTTTCGACCATTCCGCGGATGGCAGCGTCTTTGGTGGCGCCCTTCAAATCGGTCAAGATCGACTGGCGCACCACGAAGTCCGACAACTTCATGAATCACTCCTGTATCTGGCGGTCACTCGCCGGCCTCGCCCTTGACGGGCAGGTCGCGGCGGTGATCCTGGATTTTCTCTTTGTATTTCCTGATCTGCTGTTCCATTTTGTGAAGCGCGACGTCAAACGTGGGAATGACGTCGTCGCCGGAATCGTTGGCGACAAAATTGTGCTTGTGTTCGGCATCGACGAGGATTTCGACCCTCACCCCTCCATTCTCGAATGTGGTTGTCACGTTGATGGCCGTGACCCGCTCAAAATATGTCAGAAGTTTCTCGGATTTCCGTTTGATGTAGTCCTGTTGATTGCCGCTCAACTGACCGTGCTTGCACGTAATGGCCACTTGCACGACGAAACGCTCCTTCTGAATGCGGGCCCGCGGGCGGACGATCATCCTCCCGCGGGGCGAAATGCGGATTCTCTCCTCAATGTCCCCCAGTTTAGCTTGCGCGCACCGGCATTGCCAGCCTTGCCAATCGGGCCGTGTACGGCCAGAACGCCCGTTTTGCCGGGCTGCCAAGAGCGTTCGTTGAACCGCAATCCGGGCACCGCCGCGGATAGTGGTGGTCGGAGCGCGTCGCGAGCGCCAACCGACGCGCCGTCGTGTTTTGACTGGTGTCCGACGACCCCGATCAAAGGCCTGGCTACTCGTCCTGAGGATCCGAGAGACTTTCTGCATCGGCAGCCGACGCCGCTCGGGACGACACCGGCAGCGGCTGGCTCTTCGGCCGCTCCTTCGGGAGCATCGGCAACAGACGCGACAGCGCCGTCGCCGGTTTCGCCGGGTCTTCGGGGGCTGGATCGGTCAGGCTCGCGGTCTGAACGTTGCGCGTTTTCGTCCCTGTGGTCGGGGCGGCGTCTTCGGCTTCAAGCGGTGGCTCAGACTGCCGCGGGACCGGGTTCAGGCCGAACGTGCGAGATGGCCCACCGCCGACCGAGTCGCGCGAAAACGTCTGGCAGCCTCCGCACAGCACTGCCGCGAGCAGCCCGGCCCCCAGCAGCATCCAGCGACTGTTTCGCATCTGCGTTAGCCCATTGTCCGAATGTTCTGATCCAGAACCGCCGCTTACCAGCCTCGAATCGCTGCGGACTCTTATCACTTTCATGAATCCGGGAAAAGGCCGTTTTCCATGTTGCCGATCGGCAACGCTGTTGCGAGACGGTTGATGCTTCGCCCGTAAGTCATTGTGCCGCAGCGCTTTCGGCAGCGAGAACTGGAGACAGCAGCAGCCGCGTGTTGCCGACGGGCATCATCATGTCGCGGGCCGGTTGATCGCATCCCGGCGCGAATCCCGAGACTCTCAATTCTCCTCAATGTTCAACCGGATTTGCACTTGCGCTCGTCCGGCGGGGGCGCCGAGCCAAGAATTCTTATCAATCTGTTCAGACTGGCATTCGCGTTGCTTTTCACCCTTGTCGTGATCGTCAAACTGCCCCACTCCCCAGATCGACAGGAACGAAACATCATGAAAAACCTCTGCACGCGATTCTACAACGACGAAGCCGGTTTCGTGGTCTCGGCCGAACTGATCCTCGTCTCGACAATCACCGTCCTGGCCCTGGTGTGTGGATTGAGCGAAGTCGCCTATGGAATCAACGGCGAGCTGGAAGACGTGGGCGCCGCGTTCGGCAGCCTGAACCAGTCGTTCTGCTTCAGCGGGTTTTCGACCTGCGGCTGCAAGAACAACAAATCTTCGGGAAGCTGCTTCACCGACCACACCGATCTGTGTGACGGGCAGAACGACATCCAGAGCATGGCTCCCACCGGCGAACAGGGCGGCAATAACTGGTAGCCCTGCGATGCGGCGGAATTCTCACGAATTCCTCTACACGCGGGAAGTAGCGGAATTCGTGAGAATTCCGCCCAAGCCAACCTGAACTCACGTGATGCGAACGACCGTCCAGTCGGTGGGTTTCCTGCCGCCTGACTCAATCAATCACAATTCTGATTTCACACGATTCTGCAACTGGAGACTCCCGCATGAAGACCCTTTTCAACCGGTTCTGCAATGAGGAGGCAGGCTTCGTTGTCTCGGCCGAGTTGATCCTGATCTCGACCGTCACCGTCTTGTCCCTCGTCGTAGGCTTGAGCGAAGTTTCGTACGGCATCAACGGCGAGCTGGAAGACGTGGGCGCGGCCTTCGGCAGCCTGAACCAGTCGTTCTGCTTCAGCGGATTCTCGACCTGCGGCTGCAAAAACAACAAGGTGGGCGGGAGCTGCTTCGTCGACCACATCGACCTGTGCGACAAAGAGCACGACATCTGTCCCACCGGCCCGACCGGCGAGACCGGCAAAGGCAACGAACACGGCGGACACGGCGACAATGGCGGCAACTGGTAGGCGTGCGAACTCTCCGCGGCGAATCGGGGAAATCGCCACGGCTTGAGTCGAGAATTACGGCAACACGCGTCTCGTTGGTCCGCGGGGCAGCGGACAAACGACCAAACGGACGGGCTCCCAAGCCCGTCCGTTTTTTCTTGCGCCGACGCCGAGTCCTCCCCCCCCTCGCCATTGCAATCTGGCGAACCAGCACATTTTCCGGCACAATAGCCCCTGTCACGCCGCAACGACCCTGCGTTCCAACCCATGCCCGCCACGAAAATCACCCTCGACCTCCAGCGGGCACTGACGCACAACAACGCCGTCTACTGGGCTGCGTTCTCCCATGACGGCGCACAGATCGCCACCGCCAGCCTCGATAACTCTGTCAAACTCTGGAAAGTCGCCAACGGCGAGCACACGGGCACCCTCAAGGGTCACGGCGACGGCGTCGCCTTCGTCGGCTATCTCGCAGACGGGAGAATCGTCTCCGCCAGCCTCGATCGCAGCCTGAAAGTCTGGTCCGCCGACGGCGTTCTCAAAGCCACCCTGGCCGGGCATCAGGACTATCTGACCTGTGCGGCGGTTGCGCGCGCTGGCACACTGGCCGCGTCCGGCGGCTTCGACAAGGCCGTGCGCCTGTGGGATGCCGAATCTGGCGGAAATCGCGGCGTTTTGACCGGCCACGAAGGGGGCGTGCTGTCGGTGGCCGTCTCCCCCGACAGCAGTCTTGTCGCCTCGGGCGCCAACGACCGAACGATCCGGCTGTGGGACGTCGAAACCAAAGCGTCGCGGCACGTGCTGACCGGCCACAACGCCCACGTCGAGACGGTCGTCTTCGCCCCGCGGGGCGACCTGCTCGCCTCAGGGGACATGGAAGGGCGAATCCGCCTCTGGAAGCTCGATGGGACCGCGGCCGACAGTTTCGAAAGCGGCGCGTCGCGGATCCGCTGCCTGGCCTTCTCCCCGGGGGGTGAATGGCTGGCCGGAGGCGATGCCGACGGGGTCGTCCGCATCTGGAACGTCGCCGACCGCACCGAGCTGGCGCGTACAGCAGCGCACAAGAACACAGTTTACGGCGTGGCCTTCAGCCCGGACGGCAAGTTATTCGCCTCGGCCGGATTCGACCGCACCATCCGCCTCTGGAGCCTGACCGTCGTGTGACGCAACTTCCATAGTCGTCAACAGGTTGCGCGATTCGCAGGCGGCTGGCGTGTTCCCGAACCGGTCGGCCACGTGCTTCAATCGACGCCGCGCCAAATCGGTCTTTCCGTAGGCCAGCAGCAAGCGGGCGATCTCCAGGTACGATTCGGCGAATTCGGCGTCCGCCCGGCGAGGGTCCCTGACAATTCGGCTCAAGCGCCGCTCGACAGTCGTTTGCAACAGTCCCAGGTGATGCTTCGTCGCAGGCATTTCGAATTGCGAACTCACAAGTGTTGTTGTCGTAATAGACTCGCCGTCTCCTGTAGGTTATTTTCGACATCCCACGGCGCTCGCTTTGAGCCGACTTACGGATTCGTCATCGTTCAGGGAGAATTGTCATGCTGCGTCGAGTTGCTTTCCCGATGTCGTGCCTTCTTGTGCTGTGCGGCGCGTTCGCGACGATCGCGCAAAGCGGCAACTGGCCGAGCTGGCGCGGGCCGGATTCGAGCGGCGTGGTGCGCGAAGGCCAGGGATTTCCCACGCGCTGGAGCAATTCTGAGAACGTCCTGTGGAAGATCGAACTGCCCGGCAAGGGGGCTTCGACACCCATCGTCTGGGAAGACCGGATCATCCTGACCTGCGCAATCGACGGGAAAAACGGCGTGCTCTGTCTCGATCGCGAAGGGAAAACACTCTGGAAAAAGACGGTGGGAGCAGAGAAGCCGGGCAAGCACGCGAAGGCGACCGGCTGCAATCCTTCGGCCGTGACAGACGGAAAACGCCTGTACGTCTACTTCAAGAGCGGCGACCTGGCCTGCCTCGACATGGCGGGAGGGATCATCTGGCAGAAAAACCTGCAGGACCTGTTCGGGGAAGACACCCTGTGGTGGGACCTGGGCACCTCCCCGGTGCTGACGAAAGACAACGTCGTCGTGGCGGTCATGCACAGCGGACCATCTTACATCGCCGCTTTCGACCGGGAAACTGGAAAGCAGGCCTGGAAACAAGACCGCAATCTCGACGCACCCCGCGAAGCGGCGCAAAGCTATTCAACCCCTGTTGTCGTGAACGACGGCAACCGCGAAATCCTGGTTGTCCTCGGCGCCGACCATGTCACCGCGCATGACGCCAAAACCGGCACAGAATTGTGGCGCGTCGGCGGGTTGAATCCCGCCGGCGATGAGTACTTCCGTTCCATCGCCTCTCCCGTCGTGCACGACGGCATCGTCGTCGCCCCCCTATGCCCGCGGCAACGTCGTGCTTGCGATTCGACTGGGAGGCAAGGGAGACGTGTCGAAATCTCACATCGTCTGGTCGAACAACAAGCTGGGGGCCGACGTTCCCACTCCGGCTGCTCTCGACGGCAAGGCCTACGTCTGCACCGACCGCGGCGAGCTCGCCTGCATCGACGTTAAATCAGGAAAAGTCCTCTGGAGGGGCCAGGCGGAAAAGCACCGCGCGGCCTTCAGCGCCTCGCCCGTCATCGCAGACGGCAAGATCTATACGATCCGGGAAGACGGCAAGGCGTTCGTCATGGCGCTGGGGAACGAGTTCAAGCTGCTCGCCGCCAATGAGCTCGAAGGCGAATTCGTCGTCGCCACCCCCGTCTTCGTCGACGGCCGCATCCTCATCCGCACCGCCCAGCGCCTCTACTGCATCGGCACGTAGTAGGTCAGGCTTTCCAGCCTGACAGCAATGCGGACCCAACAAGAATTCACGATTGCCAGCCCCAAAATCGAGCAACCAGCAAGTCGCGTTCTTACAACTCCGGTCAAGGCCGCTGGCCCGCAACCTATAGCATTCAGGCAACACCGAGCGCCGTCAGGCTGGAAAGCCTGACCTACTACGCCACGTACCCGGCCGCCACATCCCCGTACGCCGCCACCTGCCGCGACACCCACTCCGGCCCCATTCCCAGTTCGCCGGCCATCAGCTCGGCCACGACCGGCGCGGCTTCGATGCTGGCCCGCGCGTCGAGGAACAGGGCCCGCGTCCGCCGTGCCAAAACGTCTTCCGGCGTGCGTGCCATCTCGTGCCGCGCGGACCATACGACCTCGGCCTTCAGATAGGGCAAGCGCGGATGCAACAATGATCCCAGCTCGGCTCTGCCGGCGGCCAGTTTCATGATGGCCGGGGCTTCGCTGCCGTAGACCGTCAGCGGCTCGTGCGGATCGAGCTCCGCGCGCCAGCCGTGCAGCCGCAGCTCACGCGTCCCGCACAGACGCACCGGCAACCCCGCGGCACGCGCCGCCACGTCGACAACATTCTCCCCCATGTGGCGATACGTCGTCCATTTGCCTCCCGTGATCGTCACCAGGCCTGATGCCGAGATCTCGATGTGGTGGTCTCGCGACGTCGCCGCGGTCGAGCGCGATTTCGGGTCGGCGACCAGCGGTCGCAGCCCGGCGTACAGGCTGACGATTTCGCCGCGCCTGGGCAGCGCCCGCAGGTAGCGCCCCGCATTGGCCAGCAGAAAGTCGATTTCCTCTCCAAGTGGCCGCGGTTCGAGCTGCGCTTCTGAGACCGGCGTGTCGGTCGTTCCCAGCAGCACCTTACCGTGCCACGGAATCGCAAACAGCACCCGACTGTCGTCGGTGTGCGGCACGACGACGGCGCAGTCGCCCGGCAGCGCGGCCCGGTCGAGCACGGCATGAATCCCCTGGCTGGGAGTCATCAGCCGCCGCGCCGCGGGCTCGTCCATCCGCCGCACATCGTCGGCGAACACTCCCGTGGCGTTGATGACCACGCGCGCCCGGATGTCGAATTCATTCCCTGTCTCGACGTCGTGCAGGAGCGCACCGCACACGATTCCGTCAGACTTGATGAGTCCGGCCACGCGCAGATAATTCGCCGCCGTGCCTCCCAGATCGACCAGCGTGCGCGCCAGAGCCACGGCCAGGCGCGCGTCGTCGAACTGGCAGTCGTGGTACAGGATGCCGCCGCGCAGGTTGTTTTCAATCAGCGTCGGGCAGCGTTCGAGCGTCTCGCGGCGCGAGAGCCATTGGGCGCCGGCGCGCCGGTACTTGCCCGCCAGCAGGTCGTATGCTTTCAACCCCGAGAAATAGAACGGCAGCTCCCACAGCGAATACGCGGGGATGACGAACGCCATGTCGTGCACCAGGTGCGGCGCGTTCCGCAGCAGCAGCTCGCGCTCGAACAGCGCCGTCTGCACCAGATTCACGCGCCCCTGGGCGAGGTAGCGAATTCCGCCATGAATCAGCTTGGTGCTGCGGCTCGACGTTCCCTTGCAGAAATCATGCTGTTCGACGAGCAGCGTGTGGTAGCCGCGCGCTGCCGCATCGACCGCCGCCCCCAGCCCGGTCGCCCCGCCACCAATGACGAGCACGTCCCACGGATCGCTCCGATCCCCAATCGCCCTCAGTGCCTCATTGCGATTCATGCCCGATCCGTCGTCCAGCGCCACGTAGGGCAGGTTTAAAAACCTGCCAGTCTGGTCTGTTGCTTTTCATTGCCTCTATCGTGCGCACATTTTGCGCACGGTGAAAGTACGTTATGTACGAGCAGGCTGGAAGCCTGCTCTACGTAGGTCAGGCTTTCCAGCCTGACAGCAATGCGGATCCAACCAGAATTGACGGTCGCCAGCCCCAGGCCTAAGCAACCGAGAAATCACTTCCGCACATCGCCCGCCAATCCTACTGGCCCGCGACCCGTAATTCTCTTCACACGCTGATCACTGGCAGGCTGGAAAGCCTGCCCTACGACAGCTACGCTTCCCCCCATGTCCTCCCTCGCCATCTCCTGCCGGCAGCTCGTCAAGCGTTACGACGGGAAGCCACCCGTCGAGGCCGTGCGCGGCGTCGATCTCGAAGTCCGCACCGGCGAGTGCTTTGGCCTGTTGGGCCCCAACGGCGCCGGCAAGACGACGACGATGGAAATCCTCGAGGGCCTGCTCGACGCCACGGCCTCCGAGAAAATGGAAGTTCTCGGTCTCGAATGGGGCCGCGACGACGAGACCATCCGCAACCGCATCGGCATCTCGCTCCAGGAAACGCGACTCTCCGACAAGCTCACGGTTCTGGAAACGGTCAACTTGTTCCGCAGCTTTTACCGGTCGGGCCTCGAGCCGATCGAAGCCATCCGCCGCGTCTCGCTCGAAGATAAGTGCGGCGCCCACGTCGAAAAACTCTCGGGAGGGCAGCGCCAGCGCCTGGCCGTCGCATGTGCCATCATCGGTGATCCGGAGCTGTTGTTCCTCGACGAGCCGACGACCGGCCTCGATCCCCATTCGCGCCGCGAGCTGTGGGAGATCATCCGCGGCTTCAAGTCGGCGGGGCGCACCGTGCTGCTCACGACGCATTATATGGACGAGGCCGAACGGCTCTGCGACCGCGTCGCCGTCGTCGATCAGGGACAGGTGATCGCCCTCGGCACCCCCGTCGAGCTGATCGCGCGGCTCGGCGGCCAGCACATCGTCGATTTTTCGCTGAGTGGCGCCGGAAATCCCCTCACCGCCGACGAAGTGCAGGCGCTTCCCAGCGTGCAGTCGGTCCGCCTCGACGGCGGCAATTTCACGTTGTCGGTTACCGAGCCACACGTCGCGCTGCCGGGCCTGATGAACTACCTGCAGCAGACGGGGCGCGAGTTTGCCACGCTGACGACGCGGCACGCGACGCTCGAAGACGTGTTTGTGACCCTGACGGGCCGCCACCTGCAGGAAGGAGAAGAGGCAGCATGAGCCGCCGCGCTCTTCATCCCCTCGGACATCTCGTGCTGGCCCGCATCCGCATGTTCTACCGGCAGCCCGAGGCCGTGTTCTGGACGTACGGCTTTCCCCTCGTGATGATCACCGCGCTGGGCCTCGCCTTCCGCGAAGAGCCGAAGACGACGATCCTCGTCGACGTCGTCGGCCCGCAGGCGGAAGCCTTCCAGACGCGCCTGGCCAAGGACTCTCGATTCAAGGTCGTCCGGCCCGCCGAGTCCGACTGGAAAAAACGGCTGCAATCGGGCAAGACGAACCTGGTCGTCGAGACCGGCGCGTCGCCGACCGAGCCCCCGCAGTTCTGGGACGAGCCGCGCCGGGCCGACAGCCTGTTCGCCCGCGAAGCCGTGGAAAACGTGCTGCTCCACGAGCTGGTCCCCGAACGGCCCGCCATCGCCGAGAAGCATCTCGACGAAGTCGGCAGCCGCTACATCGACTTTCTGCTCCCCGGCATGATCGGCATGAACCTGATGGGGGGCGGAATGTGGGGCATCGGCTTCGTGGTCGTCGACATGCGCGTCCGCAAGCTGCTCAAGCGGCTGCTGGCCACTCCCATGCGGCGCAGCGATTTCCTGCTCAGCGTGATGCTCGCCCGGCTCATCTTCACGCTGTTCGACATGATCTTCCTGATTACGTTCGGTTACCTGGCGTTCGGCGTCCGCTGTTCGGGAAGCCTGCTCGAGCTGTCGCTGGTGATGGCGATCGGCGGCACGAGCTTCGCCGGCATCGGCCTGCTCGTCGCCTCGCGAGCGCAGACGATCGACGCGATCTCGGGGCTGATGAATCTGATCATGCTGCCGATGTGGATCGCGTCCGGCGTCTTCTTTTCGGCCGAGCGGTTCCCCGAAGTCTTCCAGCCCATCGTTCAGGCCCTACCCCTGACATGCCTGAACAACGCCCTCCGCGGCGTGATGCTCGACGGCGATTCGATCGTGACTCAGTGGCGCCCCCTGCTGGCCCTCGTCGCCTGGGGCGTCGTCTCGTTCACCGTCTCCCTCCGTATCTTCCGCTGGAAGTAGCCCGACAATTCCCTCCCCCCCGTCCACGGGGGGACCGAGGGGGGGCCGTGCTCTCACGTAGGATTACGTTCCAGGCCGTCGCGTCTCTCCCGTCATAGCCGAACTCCCCAGAGTTCGGGCCGTCCTCTTCTCAAGTATCCAATGTCTCCTCTCTCGCGAAGCGCCTCGCTCCGCCCCTTACTCCCCCCCTTAGCAAGGGGGGGGGCAGGGGGGGGTCGGGTGACCCCGCAACTTGCAGCACCCAATTGCAGTCTCCATACGACCCCCGTCTCTCTCTCTTCTCCCCTCTCCCTTCGCTCTTCGAATTCCCCCATTCTCCTCACCATTTTCGACTCTCTCCTCATTCTCGGGCAGCGCCTCGCTCCGCGCCTCACAACCCTCACAACCGCCTGCACCCCTCCACCTCCACCTCCGCCCCTCCGCGCCGCGATCACTGTCCGGCCAACCTTCCCTCCGCCGACCCGCAAAAGAATCCGCCGCATCGCCGGAAGTATGCTAGGTTTTCGTAACTTACGTAAACCGAACTGCCACTTGTGTCTCGGAACAGGGGCCTGATTCCGGTGTTCAATCTAACACTTGTCGAGTTCGTGAACGCCTGCGTGTTCAGCGGATGCACCGTCGCCCTGACGGTCATTTGCCTCCTGCAGTACATCGTTCACGTAGGGCGAATGACTCTCGTGCGCCGGCAATTGCAGTCCACGCGCGAACGCCAGGAGCTCGTCTCGCGCGAGCTGCAGGTCGTCGCCGACGAGCTGGCCGAGGTCAAGCGCGACCGCAACGTGACCCGTTTCGAATCGCAGGTGCTCCGCGAATTCGTCCTGCAGGAAGACCCCGACAAGGCGCTGCGGGCCTTTATGCGCCGCTTCGTCCCCAATCCCAACGACGGGTTCGCGGCGTTTCTGCGGCACGACGAGGGACGGCTCGTCATTACCCAGAGCCAGGGCCTGTTCGACGGGCCGTCGACCATTTTCGACCTCGACAGCACACTCCTCACGCAGCTCGCCGCCGGCGAAACGATCGTCTATGATCGCCAGGCCGTCCGCGGCAGCCGCATCTGGGATTCGCTTTCTCCGCGCGACCGCAACAAGCTCGACCGGCTGTTTCTGTTCGGCGTCGGTTCCGACGAAGACCTGCTGGGCGTGCTGATGTCGACACACCTGGGCCCGGCCGGACTCGAACAGGCCGACCAGATCGAGCTCATCAAGCGGATCCTGGCCACCATTCACTGCAACCTGCGCGAAAAGCTGCAGCTCGAGGCGCAGCAGGACCAGCTCCACTCGACCGGCGAGATGCTCGCGCTCCGCAACGTCGTCGATCGCAACTACGATTCGCCGGCGCAGATGCTCGAAGAATTCGTCCGGCAGTCCGCCGACAAGACCTCCGCCGACCGCGCCTCGCTGTACCTCTGCACCAGCGACCCGACGATTCCGGTGAAGGCCTTCGTGCGTTGCGGCGAAGCGCTGCAGGTGGGCCTGAAGGAACAATGGCAGCGGCACGAAGATGATCTCGTGCAGGTCGCCCTGACGATTCGCAGCACCCGCCAGTATACGCGGCCCGAGCTCGAACGCATGGGCATCGTGACCCTGATCGGATCGGCACTCGTCATTCCCGTGATGCAGCACAGCCGTACGCTCGGCTTCGTCTGCCTGTCGCGTCGTTTGCACGAGAACTTTTCTCGCAGCCAGCAGGCGATTGCCGCGTGGGTGGGAAATCTGCTCGCCGATCTCATTCCGCGCGTGCTCAACCAGGCCGTCGTCGAGCGGCAGGCGCGCCTGGATGGCCTGACGCAACTGGCCAACCGCGGCGAGTTCGACCGTCACATCCGTCACGAGTTCTCGATCGCCAGCCGCTCGGGAACGCCGCTGTCGCTGTTGATGTTCGACCTCGACCGCTTCAAGTTGATTAACGACACGTTCGGGCATCCGGGTGGCGACGTGGTCTTGAAGGAAGCGGCCCGTACGATTCGCGACTGCGTCCGCGGCATCCGCACGGCCGACCGCGTCGCCGGCGTCAAACCGTTCGTCGCCCGCTATGGCGGCGAAGAGCTGTCCGTGCTGGCGAGGCTGGATACCGAAGCCGCCCGCCGGATCGGCGAATTCATCCGCACCCGGCTCGAATCGCAGGCGATTGAGTTCGAAGGGCAGCAGATCCGCGTGACGACGAGCGTCGGCCTGGCGACTTTCCCAGACCACGCCGTCTCGTGCGAAGACCTGATCGCCACCGCCGACGCGGCCCTCTACCAGGCCAAACTCAACGGCCGCAACCGCCTCGAAATCGCCAAACCCGAGTGCGTCGAAACGTAACGCCCCCGTGGGGCAGGTTTCCAACCTGCCAGCGCGTCGTCTGTCAGACAGTGGGGAGCCGGGCCTGCCCGCCCAAGTAGGTCAGGCTTTCCAGCCTGACAGCGTTGCGGATTCCCTGGAACTCATCGGTCGCCGGCCAGCGGGCTAGTCGTACCGTCAGACGTGATTCATGCCGGCTTGGGGACAGACGATTCACAGCGAGGGCGTACTGCCGTCAGGCTCGAAAGCCTGACCTGCACGCAGCAGGCGATGCCCGGCGAGGCGGAAACCGCGCTCGGCGAGGCGGGCCTGCCAGCCGGCGCGGGTGCCGATTGACGAGGCGTCGTCGAGCAGGCCGTGCTTCTCTTCCTGCCGGGTGAGGCGGGCGAACCTGGCGTGGAGGGGATGAGCCGCCGCCAGGAACGTTTCTTTGCGATGGAGCAAGGGCGGGTTTTCGCTCTGGCGGTAGTCGTAAAAGTCGATCTGCCGCGAGCGCATGTTGAGTTTGACGCAGCTCGCCAGGGCCGGATGAGGATCGGTCTCGAAGTCGGGATAAGCGAGGAATGCGACGTTGCCTGAGACATCCCCTCAGTCCGTCCAGTTCTCCACCTTCAAATCCGGCACGGCTGACAGGTCGCTGTCGGTTGTGACGACAGTGCAATTGCCGAGGCTCAGCGCGATGGCAGCGATGAGAATGTCCATCGTCTGCATCGGTCGTCCGCGCCGTCTGAGGTCCGCGTACAAACGTGCGTATTCTCTTACAGCTTCGGTCGTCAGCGGCCAGATTCGAAACAGCGCGATATGACGGGCCAGAATCTCCAGGTTTCGTTCGCGGGTGGCACTGCACTCAATTCCTGCTAACAACTCGGCCAACACGGGAATTCCGATGCCGATTTTGTGGCCCGCGAGCCGCGCCTGCTTGACGCGTTCGTGAACCCCCTTGCGGCGAAAGATGCAGTCCGCAGCGGCATTCGTGTCGAGGAGGTAGCGCGTCATTCCCACATTCCGCGCAGCGTCGCGGCACGCCGGTCGAAATTCGCGGTGTCCAATGCCCGTTGTGCGCTGCGGGCGCTCTGCCACGCGGCCTCTTCTGCGGGGGTCATTTCCAGAGGCGGAAGTGCTTCGAACGCCTCGATCCAGCGGGCGATCGATTCGGCGTCGTCCCCCTGCTCGTCCTCGGTCATGCCGATGAACGCAAGGCACGGTTCGGGATCGACCGTCAACCGGCAGCCATCCGGCCAATCGACCGGCCCATCGGGGACGATTTGCCCGTTTCTCCAGGTCGCTTTCATCGTGAGACGCGCTCCCTTTTTTTATCTGCTGCCAATCAAACATTTTACCGAGCGTTGGCCAGTGAGACAATTCTTGTTTCGGCGTGGTTCGCGCCCTGTCTCTCTGCTCTCCCCTGACTACCCACTCGCGCAGCGCAGCAAGCGATGGCCGGCCAGGCGAAACCCGCACTCGGCGAGGCGGGCCTGCCAGCCGGCGCGGGTGCCGATCGTCGAGGCGTCGTCGAGCAGGCCATGCTTCTCTTCCTGGCGGGTGAGGCGGGCAGCCGGTCCAACGATACGCCGCAGATCATCCATGAGTTTTCGTGGACTTGCCGCGGGACGCTGCCTGCGGCGCGTCTGGTCCGAGTTTCTCGGTTCCTTCTTTGAGTAGATCGAGGTATTCGCGGTACGAATAAAGTCTGCCCCACGACTGCCTGGTGATTTCCTGCAATAAGCCGGCTTTTTCCAACTTCGTCAGCAATTGGTTGGCCGTCGGCTGACTGACATGCAGGGCGCCCACCACGTCATTTGCGTCGGCATAGGGTTTCGCATAAAGGTGATCCAGCAGGCGCAGCGCATTGGTTGCAGCGCGTGGCAGCGCGGTGTGGATCAATTGCTGGTGTTGCTCCCGGAGAGACAGGATCTTTCTTGCAGTTCCCGTCGCCTGTTGCGCCACCTCCGCAACTCCTCGAAGAAAGAACTGAATCCAGCCCTCCCAGTCGCCGGCGAACCGAATCGCGTTTAATCTGTCATAGTACTCGCTCCGGTTGGCTTTGAAGAAATAACTCAGATAAAGCAGCGGTCGGCTGATCGCTTTCTCGTGGCACAGGAGAAATGTAATCAAGAGACGGCCGACCCGGCCATTTCCGTCAAGGAAGGGATGGATGGTTTCAAACTGTGCGTGGATCAGGGCGCATTTGATGAGCAATGGAATGGCGATCCGGGAGTGAATGAGTTTCTCCAAATCTGCCAGGGCCACCGTCATTTCGTGCGGAGGAGGAGGAACAAACGATGCCGTGTTGATCGTGCACCCGGATTCGCCAATCCAGTTTTGCGACGTTCGGAATTCTCCCGGCATCCGATTGCTTCCGCGCCCCTCTTTCATCAATTCGCCGTGGATTTCTCGGATCAGGCGCAGCGAGAGCGGCATCTTTCGCAGGCGTTGCAGGCCGAAGTTCATAGCGGCCACGTACCGGATGACGTCCGCCGCTTCCGGCGCCCGCTTTCGAGTTGGCGAGAGGGCTTCATATTCCAGAACTTCATCGAGAGACGCCTGTGTTCCCTCGATTTGCGAGCTGAGCAGGGCCTCCTTGCGGACGTACATCGAGAGAAACAGATCCGGGTTGGGAAGATTGACCGTCAATCCGTCCAGTCGACCCAGTTCGAGCGCAGCGTCGTTTAAGCTGCACTGAATTTCTCCTGAACTTTCGAGCGGCGGTGCTGTCGGGGGCAACGGCGCGGGGATGAACGCCCGGTAGTCGGTCGGCTGCCGAACATATCGGCCCGCCCGGTTGGAAATGATGTCGGCCATGTTCCGCTTCAAAAAGAACCGCCAGTAAACTTTTAAACTGCAAATGAGGGCAAAAGCTAGCTTTTGAAGACGCGGCAGAAAAATAACATGTGTTGTTGAATCTTATTTTATTATGCATTTCGTGTCCATGGAATGTCAATTCGTATGCGCGCAACAAAAGGAATCGGCCATTTCCACATGGAAAATACTGGCAGCAGCCATACTGCAGACATTTCGACTCCGCGGGGATGTGGAATTCGCGTGGGCTTGGGAACACACGATTCACGACGGGGGCACATTGCCGTCAGGCTGGAAAGCCTGACCTGCACGCACCAGGCGATGGCCGGCCAGTCGAAACCCGGCCTCGGCGAGGCGGGCCTGCCAGCCGGCGCGGGTGCCGATTGTGGAGGCGTCGTCGAGCAGGCCGTGCTTCTCTTCCTGGCGGGTGAGGCGGGCGAACTTTGCGTGCAGGGGATGCGCGGGGGCCAGGAAGGTTTCTTTGCGATGCAGGGCGGGCGGATTTTCGCTCTGGCGGTAGTCGTAAAAGTCGATCTGCCGCGAGCGCATGTTGAGTTTGACGCAGCTCGCCAGGGC
>JACQFH010000134.1 GCA_016200145.1 Planctomycetia bacterium
AACGAGGCCCTGGAAGTGCACACCCTGGCCGAAGTGCTGATGCGCCTGCGGGCCCGCGACGATTTCGGCCTGACGAAAGCCGGAATCGTCTTCCAGGTGAATAACGAAGAAGAGCACACGCTGCTCAAGCAGGATTTCGAAGAAGCCCTGGCCGAAGCGGAAAAAGAAGCGGCCAACGGAAAACTGCCCCCTCCCCGAACGCAGGCCGTGCTCGAAAAACTGCTGCCCCTGGAACACTTCGAGCTGACCGCGCGCGACAGCGTCACCTATTACGCGTTCGCCGAAGACAACTTCCCCGGCGGCGCGCGGCGTGCCGAATCCGACCTGCGGTTCATCGACATCCGGCCCTTCCGCCGGCAGTACAAGCTGGCCGATCCGGCCGATCCCGGAATGCCGATGGGGGGCAAACCCCTTCCCGAGCTCGACGAGCTGATCGCGCGCGAAAGGCACCTGCTCAACCGCACGATGCAACTGGCGCGGCGGGCGAAGGCGGCCGAGGCAGCCGGTTCCGCCCTTCCCCCCGACGACCTGGGCGTCGTCGACAGCCTGATTGAATTCCAGCAGAAAGTCGCCACGCTGACCCACGATTTGGCCGAGGCCCTGCAGGAACGCAACATTGCCGGCAACGACCTGTTGTTCCAGGCCGAAGACTCGATGCTGGCCGCAGTCGACTCGCTGACGGCCGGCAAATACGACACCGCCGTCTTGCAGGAGAAAGACGCCCTGCATTACTTGATCGAAGGCCGCAACACGCTGACGATCGCCATCGCCAGGAAATCGCAACGGACCCAGGCCGAGATTCGCGCCTTCCAGCGCATGCAGATGCAGAAGCTGCGCAAGCCCAAGAACGAAGACGACGCCGAAGAAGTCGCGTCGCGGTTGCGCGAGCTGGCCGACCAGGAGGAGTTCGTTTACGAATCCCTCACGGGCCTCAAGCTCGACGAAGAGATGCCGGGTTCCGGCGGTGGCGGTGGTTCAGGCAAACCGAAGAAGAACTCCGAAAAGCCGCCGGAATCAGCCGATGATCCCAAACAGGTCGCCAAGGCCGATCCCAAAGAGGACGCGAACCCCTCCGAAACCGATGATGCCGAAAAGCCCGCCGCCTCCGGTCAGAAGGGGACCGGGAGCAACGGAAAGAACGGGAAAACCGGCGAGACGGGTGAGACCGGCGAACCCGGCGATAAGCCGGCCGACGCAGCCGAAGGCAATCAACCGGAAGAGAAGCCGGCCGGCCCGAGCCGCGCCGAGTTGGTCGAGAAGCAGGCCGACATCGCCGCCGAAGCCGCCGAGCTGCAGAAGTTAGTCGATAAGATGAAAGGCCTCTCGGACCTGGCGAAGACGCGCATGACCGAGTCGGCGAAGACGGCTGAACAGGCTGCCAGCAGCCTCGAACGGGGCGATTCGAAAGACGCCGGCGATGCGGCCGGCAAGGCCTCGGGCATGTTCCGCGAGCTGGCCCGCAACGTCGAGGGCCTGGCTGCGCAGGAGACCAGTCAGAAAATCGCCATCGCCCGCAACGTGTCTGAGGAATTGACTCAGGCCGAGCGCGATTTCGCTGCTGCCGTCGAACGCATGCAGAAACAGGACGGGCAGGGAGGCGAATCTTCCGACAAGAGCGACAAGCCTCGCTCCGGCCGGTCGAAAGAGCCGAATGACGACCAGCAGAAGGCCCAGGGCTCAGGCGGGAAGGGCGAGAAAGACCAGGACAAAGACAAAGAAAGCGCGACAGGTGGTTCCGGCTCGAAGCCGGGAGACCACCCGGGCCGCGGCGGCGCCGGCGGCGATCCTTCCAAGGAGCGAACCGAAAAGCTGGCTTCCCGTGCCGAGCGCATCTCTGAAGCGGGCAAGACCCTCGAAGATATTCTCAAGGGGATCGCCCGCTCGAACGAGCCGGCCGACCGCGAGGCGGTCGCCCAGGTTCAAGAATTGCTCGTGCTTGGCAAGCTGGGAGAAGCCGTCAAACGGCTCGAAGCGCAGGCCCCGGCCCTGCGTGAAGGCAAGGCCCGCGAGACCAGCGCCGAGGCCCGCGAAATGGCCGACCGCTTCGAGGCCACGACCCAGAAACTCGAAGGTCTGCACCGCTCGATCGTCGCTCCGCGGATCGCCGACCTGATGCGGGCCGAGCGCGAAGCGGTCGAACTTCAGGAAAAGCTCGAACGCCTCGAAACCCAGTCGCAGATCGGCAACTGGCACCGCGAAGCTGACGAGCTGATCGACCAGCTCGAAAAACTGGGACTGGCCGAAGAATCTCGCGAAGAACTGGCCGACGCCATGAAAGAGGCCGGCTGGACGGCCGACCGTCTGGGTGGCGCCTGGGACTGGGCGCTGCTTGCCGGACGTTACGGCGCTCCGCGGGCCTACCATCGCACCGTCCGTAGCGTCGTCTCGGGCCTGCACGACATCATTCAGGAACTGATCCTGGGAGACCTGCGCGGATCGGCCGACGAGACGACGCCTCCGCAGTACGAACGGCTCGTCGAGCGGTATTACCAGGTCCTTTCGACCGACAAATGATCGACACCGGGATTGATCGTGAAACTGCTGCCTGACATTGCTCCTCCGCTGTCGTTCCAGTTCGTGGCCGAGCTGGCCATCGCTGCGATCGTTGTGTTGATTCTGCTGCGGCTCTTGGCCGGTCCGGCGGCGACGATCTCGCGCCGCGCAGGGCTGTATGTGGTGCGCGGGCTGATTCTGCTGGCGGTGCTGGCACTGCTCTTCAATCCGGTGCGCATCCAGGAGCTGCCCGGCTCGATCGACGCGCCCGACGTGTTCTACCTGCTCGACGCCTCGACCAGCATGGCCATGGGGACCGGCGCCACGCGCTGGGACGACGTCACCGCCATGATCCGCGCAGCGCACGACAAGGCGGGCACGCGTTCGCACGCGCGGCTCAACCTGTTCCGCTTCGGGCAGAAGCTCTCCGCGATCGAGCCGGCACAGATCGGTATGGCCCCGTCCGACGTTCCCGCGGCAGGCGGCAAGGCCGCCAAAACTCCCCCGCCGGCCAAACCAGGCGATTCCGACACACAACTGGCCGGCGCGCTGCGGCAGATTTCCAGCCGCTTCGGCCGCTCGCCCCCGGCGTCGATCGTGCTCTTTTCCGATGGGCAGGCCCGCGACGCCGCCGACGTCGAGAAAATCGCCGGCTCGTTTGCGCGACTGAAGGTGCCGATTCACGTCGTCCCCGTGGGCGACACCACGCGCGGGGGAGACGTGGCCATCGTGGGCGTCGTGGCGCCCGACCGCGTCCGCCGTTTCTCGCAGGTCGACGTGCAGGTCTTTTTGCGATCGTTCGGCTACGAAGGGCAGAACGCGCGGCTCGTGCTCTCGTCGCTGGGCGAGAACGGCTTGCAGCACGAGATCACCTCCACGCCGATCACCCTTCGCAAGGGAATTCAGTCGGTCCCGCTGGCGTTTCAATCCGAGGCGCAGATGCGCAAGCTCGAAGTCTCGATCAGCCCGCAGTCCGACGAAATCTCGACAGCCAACAACCGGTTCCCGATTGAAATCAGCATCGACCGCACCAAGATTCGCGTGCTGTACGCGGAAGGCAATGGGACGCGAACGCAGCAGGTGGTGCGCAACGGCCGCGTCGAGCAGCGAGGCCCGTTTTCCGAGCTGCAGGAGGCCCTTTCGGAAGATCCGGACATCGAATGCGTCGTGCTGATGTCGCTTCCCGGAGCGACCGACCTGCGCCGCATTGCCAACGCGAACGTCGGCGGTGCGTATGATCGGGGATTCCCCGACACCGTCGCCGAGCTCTCGGCATTCGACTGCATCATTCTCAGCAACGTGTCTCGCGCTGCCATTTCCGAAAAACACCTGAAGTGGATCGAAAACTGGGTCAACCAGCGCGGGGGCGGCCTGTGTATGACGGGGGGACAGTTCAGCTTCGGCTCCGGAGGCTGGGGGGGAAGTGTCGTCGAGCAGATCCTTCCCGTCGCCTTGCGGGAGTCGGCCGAAGACTTCGAATACGGATCGCCGATCGTCGTGCAGGCCATGCTCTCGGGCCGCGTGCATCCGATCTGGCATATCGTCAACGACGACAAACAGAATCGCGACATCATTCGCAGCTTTCCGCCGTTCTCGGCCGGCAACCAGTTGCCGAACGCGAAACCCAACATCGCCACCGTCCTGGCGACGGCGCCGCGCGCTCAGGGGGGCGATCTGCCAGTGATCACTGTGGGTCATTATGGCAAGGGACGCTCGATGGCCCTTGCGGGCGGAATCACCGAGCCGTGGTCGGGTGAGTTCACGCGCTGGGGCCAGGAGGATCATCGCTACTACGCGAAGTTCTGGCGGAACGCCGTGTACTGGCTCACCGAAAGTTCGTCGATCGGCCGGCGGCGGCTGATCGCGTCGACCGACAAGAAGTCGTACCGGCCCGGCGACACGATCGCGCTGGCGGCCCTGGCGTATGACGAAGGGGCCAACCGCACTCGAGATTACCGGATCGTCGCCATGATCGAGCCGGCCGCCTCCACGACCGAGCTGAATTCCGACGACTCTCCGGTACGCTGGCCCGACGGCCTGCAGCGCACGAGCGGCCAGGAAGGCCCGTTCATCGCCTGGGGCGAGGAATTCGAGCTCGCCAAGGCCCCGGGCAAAGAAGGCTACGACATTCAGTTGCCGATTGCCGAAGCGCTCGCCGCCGCCAACCAGGCCCTGCGAATCGAGCTCACGGCGTACGAAGACCTGACGCAGGTCGACAGCACGTCGCTGAACGTGCAGGTTCTCGACGACCCGTTCGAATTGCAGAACCCGTTTCCGAACCACGAACTGATGTCACGGATCGCCGCCGTGTCGGGGGGCAAAGTGCTGTCGACCGCCGACGAGCTGGCCCGCGAGCTGGAAGGCATTCCCGTCAAAGTCGGGCCCTCGACGACGCGTACGACGCCGCTCTGGAGCCGCTGGGAAATCCTGATCGTCCTCGTCGGCCTGCTCACCGCCGAATGGATCTGGCGCCGCAAGCTGGGCCTCGCGTAAGCCCGTCGCGCCGTCCATCAACGCCTCCCCCCTTGCCCGTCCCCGTATAATTCCCTGGACACAACGATCCAGTACATTCAGGGAACCAACCGGAGACTGCCAACAATGTCCACCGCGCATTCGGCCCTCGCCTTTCTCCAGCGACTCGCTGCCGAGGGGCCGCCCCTCGAACCCAACGCGCCGAATTCTGCGGCGGCGCAACCAGGCGCAGCCTCCGACGCTGAACTGCTCGACGCCTATTCCCGCGCCGTCGTAGGCGTTGTGCAGCGCGTCGGCCCGACGGTCGTTTCGCTGTCGAGCCGCGACGGCTCGGGCGGGATGGGATCGGGATTCGTCCTCACGCCGGATGGATATCTGCTGACCAACAGCCACGTCGTGCGCGGCAGAGGATCTGCCTTACGCCCGGCTGGGGAACTCCGACGGCTTGCAGGTGGGGCAACTCGTGATTGCCGTGGGGAACCCGTTCGGTTTTCAGTCCACGGTCTCCACGGGGGTGGTGAGCGCGCTGGGCCGGGCGATGCGCGGAGATCAGGGCCGGCTGATCGAGAACATCGTGCAGCACACCGCGCCGCTCAACCCCGGGAATTCCGGCGGACCGCTCGTCGATTCGCGAGGACAGGTCGTGGGAGTCAACACGGCGATCATCGCGCTGGCCCAGGGACTGGGGTTCGCCGTAC
Source organism: Planctomycetia bacterium (assembly GCA_016200145.1). Lineage (GTDB taxonomy): Bacteria > Planctomycetota > Planctomycetia > Planctomycetales > Planctomycetaceae > JACQFH01. Next base: position 5,664 of record JACQFH010000134.1, read on the forward strand.
CGTCGGCAACGGCGAACTGGGTGGTTGGCGAACTGCTCTCGCATGGAAAGGTCCGCCGATTATGGCTGGGGATTTCCGGCACCGCCGTTCCCCTGTCGCGTGCCATGGCGCGCGAGCTCGACCTGCTGACCGATACGGCGGTCGAGGTGGTTTCGGTGGCGGCAGGCGGTCCGGCGGAGAAAGCCGGTCTGCGCGCGGGCGACCTGATCGTTCTGGCCGGCGGCCGGATCGTCGCCGGCGTCGACGACCTGCACCGGTTGCTCTCAGGAATCCGCTCGCCCCAGGCGGTGGCGCTCACCGTTGTGCGCGACGGCCGCCTGATCGAAACGACGGTGGAGCCGTCGTTGTCGGATGGGTGACCAGCGTCTCCCCGCCGCGGGAGAGGGTTCGGGGGTGTTGAGGTCTCGCTGCATCGGGTATGATGCATTCGCCGAGAGTTGATCAGTCCCGCAAACAAGGGCTTGCGATGCGGTGGATTGTTTCGTGGATTCTGATTCTCGTCGTTGCGATCGCGACGCGCCCCGTACAAGCCGCCGACGATCCTCCTTCACCCGCCGAGCAGTTCAAGAAACTGAAGAAGGAATACGAGCTCGCCTCGAGCGGCGGGGCGGCCAACGACGAAGAGCGGTACAAACTGATCGGCCGCGTCTTCCGAGAGCGCTATCGACTGTCGCGCGAGCTGGTCGCGCTGGCCGAGAAGTATCCGAACGACCCGATCGCGATCGAAGCCCTGGTCCAGGCCACCTGGTACGTGAACGGCACTCCCTGGCCGGTTGAGCTCGCGGGGACCGACAACGAGGGATGGATTCGGGCGCTGGCGCTGCTGGAACGCGATCACATTGCCAGCGAAAAGCTCGACTCGGTCTGCCAGCGGGTGGCTTACGGCTTCAACAAGGAATACGAACAATTCCTGCGGGTCGTGCTGGCGAAGAGCCCGCACCACGACATCCAGGCCCTGGCTTGCCTGTCGCTGGCGCATTTTCTCACCAATCGGCTGCAGCGGCTCGTTCTGATCGAAGGGGATCCAAAGCTGACGAAGGAGTTTTCCGACCTGTTCGGCAAAGAGTATCTCGACGGCCTGCGCCGGCAGGACCGCAACCAGGCGACCCGCGAAGCAGAGCAGCTCTTCGAACGGGCCGAACGCGAATTCGGCGACGTGGAGCTGGCCGAGGGAGGCACGATCGGCGGGAAAGTCCGCGCGGATCTGTACGAGATGCGTCACCTGATCGTCGGCAAGGAAGCGCCAGACATCAAGGGCGTCGACCAGGATGGCACGCCGTTCAAGCTCAGCGACTATCGCGGCTCGGTGGTGCTGCTCGATTTCTGGCAGGAGTACTGACTCACCTGAAAGGGCCAGTGGCCTCACGAGCGGTCGCTCGTCACGAACCTGAAAGACAAGCCCTTCGCGCTGATCGGAGTCAACGTCACCGGCCACGCCGCCAAGAAGCTCAAGCTGGTTATGGAGAAGTTCAACCTCACCTGGCGGACGTTCGCCGACCCCGGCGACTCAGGCCCCGGCCCGATCGTCAAGCAATGGAACATGGCCGCCACGCCGACGATGTACATCATCGATCACAAAGGCATCATCCGCCACAAATGGCTCGGCGCCCCCGGCGAGAAGGCGATCGACGCCGCGCTCGAGAAGCTGATCCCGGTCGCCGAGCGCGACGGGAAAAAGTGATTCCGCGAGCGAGGAAGAGGGCGAGACAAGGAGATCAGGGCGCAGCCATACATCACCCCCTTTTCGCAAGGGGGGTAGGGGGGGGGTGGTCAACTGGTGATGATGCATCCCCTCGCAGAGAGGGGTCGCGGGTGATGGGGCAATCCCGAAGCGCCCTTTCGATCTCAATCGCTGACAACTTCGCAATTGCCCGCACTGAATATCATGCCACGACCGAAACTCCTTGAAGAGGCAGAGTGGTTTTCAAGCCGGGATTCATACCAAATGCTAAATACGTGTCGCGGGTTCATTCGGAAGCATCCGCGGAAGGGTCATCTTTTCGCGGCTGCATGCTGCCAACGCATTTGGCCCCTGCTGACTGACAGCCGAAGTAGTGCCGCGGTCGAAACAGTCGCATTGTTCGCAGAGGGGCAGGCATCACGCGAGCAACTTGTCGCGGCGTCGAAGTCTGCGGAGGACGCGCATTGCGATGCATTTGAACATAAGGGAAAAGTCGGGGCATCCGCTGAGTGGTCGGCGCAGTTCGCCGCATCAACTGATCCTTGGTTTGCAGCGAGCCGAGCCTGCAATTTCGCTTTTGTCGCCGCTGGAGACGGACTCTGGGAAGGTCCCGAGCATGAGGCACAGTCTGATCTGCTCCGCTGTATTTTTGGACCATTGCCATTCCGGTCAGTCGGAATTGTTCCGTCATTGCTGACCTGGAACGCCGGGGCTGTCGCAAACGTTGCACTCTCGATTTATCTGGACCGAGATTTTGGGAGAATGCCGCAGTTGGCAAAAGTTCTTACAGAGGCTGGTTGTTGCGACATGGATATCCTCAATCATTGCCGGTGTTCTGCGCCGCATGTTCGTGGATGCTGGGTCCTTGATTTGATTCTTGGCAAAGGTTGAAAATCAGCCGCGCGCCATGCCGCCAGTCAAAGGTTTTTAAAATTGGACAGGTCCATTGAAGAGGTCAATGGAAATATCCCGGTCCTCCCCCGACAAAGTCGATAAATATTTTCACCTCGCCCCCTCCCCCTTTACGAAGTGGGGGGAAGTATCACCGGATCACCGGGACTTTGCGCCAGCCGGTGGGGCTTTCGGTGAACTCGCGGAATGAGAAGCACCAGATCACCAGCTTCTTCCCCTGCAGGTTGTCTTTGCGGCGCAACAGCTCGATCCGCGTCGTGGTGGCGCCCGAGCCGCGGACGCCGATCAGGTCGACGGCGAACCCAAGCTGCCGCGCGAGATGGTCGGGCAGCCCCGCGCCGCGCGCAAAGAGCGCCGGGTCGTGAAAGATCAGCGTGTGGCTGTCTCCCATCAGCAGGACCGGGCTGTCGCGTGACGGCGCGACCGGTTCCAGTTCGCCTCCCGATTTCATTCCGACGGCAGTCAGCGTCAGCTTCTCGCGGGCGGGGTTGTTCTCGTCGAGCATCCGCGCCAGGTCGCCGGCGATTTCGATCGGCCGCGATTCGGCGGTCAGTTCGGTTCTCGGCACATCCTTGAGCCAGGGGCGGTCCCGGACGCGCCCGGCGATCGCTTCCGCCGCCAGCGCGATCCCCCGGCCCGACCAGTGCGTGTCGGTCTTGCAGAAGGGGGAACCCTCGGGGTCGCCGCGATGTTCCCGAAAGAGCGGCAGCAGGTCGAGCACTGAGACTCCGTTCTTTTCGAGCAGGTCGTAGAACTCGCGATGGGCCGAGTCCACGCGTGGCGCGTCTGCGCCGGCTTTGATGCCGGCAATCAGATCCTGCGGTTCGACGGCGGCCTTGGCGGGAACGGGCACGACCAGCAGCTCGATTCCCGCAGCCCGCAATTGGTCGTTGAAATCGACGATCGCCGGGAGAGGGTCGGCGTTTTCTGGTTTTGACGAACGGCTGACGCGCACAGCCTGCTCGCCCCAGAACCGGCCGACGCTCAGCGCTCGCAGCTCGGGAACGAAAAACAATCGCCCCTCGGAACCCGTGATCGCGCTCTGCGAGAGTTTTTCTGCCGCGGCGGCCCGCTGGGCCAGGTCGGCTAGAAACGCGGCGACGCCGTCGTCGGTCTCCTCCCCCCAGAAGGTCGGCAATGCGACGAGCCGGAAATCGGGATCGTCGAGCTCGATGCGGTTGAAGCGATCGTACTTCTCGCGGACTGACTCCCAGGCCGTCACGCGCAGCGTCACCTTCTGCCCGGGGGTCAGGCGCGCCGCCGGCGTCAGCCGATTGTCGCGCAGGCCCCACAGATAGACGACGATTTCGCGCTTCGGGAACGTGCGCGCGGCGGCCTCGACCTGATCGAGATGCACGGCGGTGACGGCGTCGCGATACGGGACCGACCCCGGCTGCGGGGCGCCGGCCGCCTCGAGGACGACACCCTGCACGAGCGTCATTCCGCTGCTGGCGGGGCTTGCGGCGAGGTGCCCGCCGTCGCCCGTTGGGGCGCGTTCCGGCATCGGAAACCGTTTCCAATCTCCAAACGACAGCTCGCGCGCGGCGAACTGCCAGATCACGACGCGCTTGCCCACGAGACGATCGCGGCCACGGGCCAGTTCTTGATACAGGGTTTGGCGTACGGCGTGCGCTCCGCCGTCATTTTGTGCGAGGCGGTCAATCGGCCGGCGCATCGCGAAGCTGAGCCGCTCGGCAAGTCCCGCGGCGGATCCCCATTTCATCTCGGGGAGCGAGTAGATGTTTGTGTAGCTGTCTCCCAGCAGCAGCACGTCGGCCGCTGGGTCGGGTTCCCAGTCGCGGCCGCCGGCACCAACCACACGGCGAATCCTGACTCTCTCGCGCGGAAAGAGGGTCTGGTCTTCCGGCAGGCAAAGCATGGCGGCAATGTCTCCCAGGCTTTCGACCTCGACATCCCGTTCTTCGAGCACGAGCGGGTCGCGCGCTGGCAGCGGACAGTGGCCGTCGAGGAATTCTCGCAGCTTTTCGGCGACAAGCTGCACGCTGGCGGGGGACCAGTGAGTGTCGGTCCGCAGGAAGCGGTCTCGCGCTCCGTCCTGCCGGCTCTTGAGAATCGGCGCCGGGTCGAAAACCAGGACGCCCGCGTCCTCCAGCTCACGCACGAAACTCGGGAACGAGACATTCGTGACGGGATTTGCGGAACCGTCGAATCGTGAAGACAGGTATTCCGGATGGATCGTCGATTTGCCCGGCGTGGGCATCACGACGAGGCGAATGCCCAGGCGCACAAGCTGCTCGTGAAACTCGATGATCGCGGGGCGCGGATCAGGCGCCGGCGGGGCCGCGTGCTGTTTGCCTCCAATCGCGCGACGGTGCAGCGCTCGCGGATCGAGAAAGCCAGGTCCGGTCACCGCGTCGACGTCGGGACGGTAGAACAGCCAGCCGCCCCGCCCAATGTAAGCCTTTTCGCTCCCCAGCCCCGACAGATCGGCAAGCAGGTTCTGCGTCGGGCCCTGCAATCCGCGGGTGAGCAGCGAGTTCTCTTCGAGCTGCTTCTCGTAGTCCTCGATGTGTCCCAGCAGGAGACGATTGGCGCTCAGCGTGCGGTCCCACGGTCCGCCGGGGGCCTGGCGAAACTCGGCGGCGACCGACGGCAACTTGCGCAGCAGCCCGCAACAGGTGGGCCATGTTCCGGATTCGCCCGCGCGCAACTCGTGGGCGATCTGCACCACGGCGGGCGCCGCGATCGTGACGAGAAACAGGCCGGTCATAACCCACGCGAGCCCGCGCGAAATGTCGGTCTGCCCGATCTCGCGCTGAGCGATCTCTTCCCGCGAAGGCCGTTGTTGCGTGGTCATTAGAAAATGAAATAGATGAATGGGTTATACGATTGCGTCGTAAGGACGATCAGCGACAGCCACAACAGGCCCAGCGCCAGGGCCGCTTTGGGCGCCGTCACCCGGCGGGTGAAGTCCCACGTTTGCGGGCACGTCCACGTGACGAGCGCCGCCGCGACGAGCGCCGCGAGGTAGTACGGCTGATAAATGACCCCGGCGATCAGGCCCGATTGCGGGCCGGCGTGTGCGAGTCCGACCAGGCTGCCACAATAGGCAACCGCCTGCGGCAGCGTCTCGGCCCGGAAGAAGACCCAGGTGAAACAGACGATGACGAACGTCAGCGAGGTTTTCGCCGCCGCGGGGAGCCGACTGTAGAAGTTGTCTTTCCCCTGGGCGCGCTCGAAGCCCAGCATGGCCCCGTGTATGGCCCCCCAGATGGCGAAGTTCCACGACGCTCCGTGCCAGAGCCCGCCCAGCACCATCACCGTCGCCAGGTTCGCGTAGGTCCGCGCCGTCCCTTTGCGGTTTCCACCGAGGGGCACGTACAGGTAGTCGCGCAGCCAGGTCGACAGAGAGATATGCCAGCGGCGCCAGAAGTCGGTGATCGACTGCGCGCAGTACGGCGAATCGAAATTCTTGGCGAACACAAAGCCCAGCATCAGCGCCAGGCCGATCGCCATGTCGGAATACGCGCTGAAGTCGAAGTAGATCTGGAAGGCGTAGCCGAGCACTCCCGTCCAGGCATCGAGCCAGTCGATGGCCGCGGCGCCGAACACGGAGTCGGCGATTTTCCCGCAGGGGTTGGCGAGCAGGATTTTCTTGGCCATCCCGAACGAGAAGAAGGCGACGCCGCGGGCGAATTTCTCGGCCGTGTACGTGCGCGCCTGCAATTGGTCGGCCACGTCCTGGAAGCGAATGATCGGGCCGGCCACGAGCTGCGGATACATGGCCACGTAGCAGGCGTAATCGACGTAATTGCGGATGGCCCGCGCGTCGCCGCGATACACGTCGATGGCGTAGCTCATCGCGTGAAACGTGTAGAAGCTGATCCCCAGGGGCAGAGTTACGCGAAAAAAACTGTTCCAGGCCGCCTCGTCGTGCCCCACCGCGCGGACGAGCGTATTGTAGGAGTCGATGCCGAAGTTGAAGTACTTGAAGAAGCCCAGCAGCGCCAGGTTGAGGACGATGGCGACGGCGAGCGCCGCCTTCTGCGTCGCCGTGCGCGGGCCTCCGCGGACGAGCGCCGCGCTGTCGCCGCCGCGCAGACTGGGGAGCTGACCCGAGATGACCAGCCCCGTGGCGTAATCGCACAGCGTCGAGACGATCATCAGCGCCACGAACAGCGGGTTCGCCCAGCCGTAGAAGACGTAGCTCAGCAGAACCAGAATCACGTGCTGTCCGCGCCGGGGAACGACGTAGTAGAGCAGCAGGGCCAGAGGCAGGAAGTAGAAGACAAAGATGTGCGAACTGAAGACCATGGCATTCCCGGATTTATGAAGATTACCCTGCGGAGAAGCCTCGCCGCCAGACAGACATCTTTACAGAGCGAGGATGGAGGATCGAAGATGGAGGATGGCGACGGACCGGCAAGCTGGCGTCCACATGACGTTTTGTCCTCGATCCTCCAACTTCCATCCTCCATCCTCGTTTTCACGCACTTGACACGATCCTGCCGCCGGGCGACAAATCCTTGACAGGAGGCCAAAACATGGTTCATTATGTTTTGATCGGCTCCTCATCAAATCTTCACAATCAGCCGCTAGGCTGTTCGCGGGGCCGTATCTGCTATTTGGGGTGACCCGCCGGCAACTCCCGCCTGAACGGCAGGCTTCTGCCCGCTGTTGGAGCCTGTTACGGATTCATCCAAGAGGTGTGTTGAATGGCTACATTAGAGAACAGTCAGGAAACAATTCCCTGCCGGCATTGCGGCAGCCCCGTACGGCCCGGCATGATCCGTTGCCGCGAATGCCGGGGGATCCTCGCCGAAACGGGGGACGAATTCGAGCTGGCGCCGCAGGTCGCGGCCGCGGCGGCAGTGCGAAAATGCGCCCGCTGCGGCACCGTTCTTGAGCCGGGCATCGACGATTGCCCCAGTTGCGCATCGGCGCTGCTCGACGACCTGCTGAAAGGGCCCGCGGAGGCCCCTGCGCCGCCGTTGGAACCAGCCAGAACCTCGCGACCGACCGGAACCGGCACGGCGCGTGCGCCGTTTGTCCCGCTGCGGGAGGTCACAGAGACTCCCGCTGGGCCGGCGCAGGAGGAGACATCGAGTCCCCCCCCGGCGCCGCGCGGCGGCGCCGCGCCTCGACGGGGCCAGCAGGCGCCAAAGCCAGCGGCCGGCAAGGCGAACGGGGCGGTCAAAGCGCGCCCTTCGATCGAAGACGAACCCCCCGGCCTGTTTGGCGACGACGACGACGAATACGCTGCGCCACCTGGTTCGCCGGCGCAGACGCCGGCACCGGCTCGGCCTGTGCCGGCAGCGGCCGCCCCGAAAGCCACGGAAGAAGACTCAGCGGCAGGCTCTGGCGTGGAAACGTCGGCTGCGTGCACGGCGCTTCTCGCGTCGCTGGCGACGGCCGACACGAACCTGCGCTGCGAAATCGCCACGGCCCTGGGAAAACTCGGGGACAAGGCGGCGATGGCGCCGCTGGAGCGGCACCTGGTCGACCAGGACATCCGCGTCCGGCGGGCGGTTGCGGCAGCACTCGTGCAATTGGGTCATCCCAGGGGGGAAACCCTGCTCGATATCGCCGAGCGCAAACCGGCCGCCGAGGTGCTCACGACTCCCAAGCCGAGCGCCGCGCCCAGGCCGAAGGCCAAGCGGTCGACCGGCGTCGGCATGTCGATCGATGGCGGGATGCTGGCCAAGGTGGGCGCCGCGGTTGTCGCGATCGCCATCTGCGGCGGCGGCATCTGGTACTTCATGAACAGCAGCAGCGGCTCGGGCCCGCGCCCGCGCGGGAAGAGGAAGAGTTCGGCCGCGAAGAAGGTATCGGCTAC
>JACQFH010000135.1 GCA_016200145.1 Planctomycetia bacterium
CCTTGCGATTCACCCATTGCGTGATCTCCTGGCTGTTCATGATTGGCTTCGAACACCTCATGAAACACCGGACATCACGCAATGTTTCTTTCGACTCCACGTAATCGTGGTGAATAAGCCGGGATTAATCACCCAGTCCTTGCCAATCAGCGGTGACGCTGACGCCCCAACGCTTCCCGAGACGTCGATCCCCACGGATGCCAGTTCGTCAATGTTTACAAAGAGAACACGGATCTTAACCCGCTTCTCGACCTGGACGCGGCCGCCAACAGACGTCGATGCGGAAATTCGCTTCGCGGCCGGGTCGATGGCGACGTTCAGCGGCGCCCTCGACGGACTGCCGTAGGCGCGGGCGCCATCCCGAGACTCATCAAACTTGAACGTCTTAGGAATCGCCCCTTCGAGTTCAGCGGTGATGACTGCTTTGGGGAAATTGAGCGCGACAGACAAATGGCTCGTCGTCGCGTCCATTTTGACCGCGCCGGCTGCCGGCGACCGAGGCGGATCGGGAATAACGCTCACCGTGGTTGGTCGCAGCATGATGACGGCAACGATGATCGCGCCCGCCGCCAGCGCGGCCAGCAGCAGCTTTGAGATCGACGCATTTCTGTGGTGGTTCATCGGAAGCTCCTTTAGCCACGAACGTCATGTGTCAGTGAACCTTGATGCACGGCTGATTCGAGCTCGAGCGAGCCCTCACGAACCGCCGCCCGCCCCAGCCGGCGGGCCTGGAACATTCTTCGTCAGCGTCAGGTAAACGACGTGCACCAGTCGCATCACAATGACACCGAAAAGCACGACGGTGAATTTGTAAAAAACGAAGCAGAATGCGGCGAATACGATGTACGCCAGGAGTTCCATTGGTCGCGGATATCGCAGGGGCCAGAAGTCCATCGTTTGCAGCCGCTTCGCACAATCTTCTTGCGACATATTCCGCGAGTTGCACGGCGGGCAGACAGCCTGGGCCAGGCAACGGCGGAGCGAGTCGCGGCTGTCCCGTGCCAGAAAATAAAGAATCACGGTCGGAAAGATCGTCACCACACTGACGACGACAACCATCGCCGTGCAGGCGATGACCATGCCGTAGACCGGCGCCAGGCTGATCTCGAAGAGATCGTTCTGGCGTCCCGCAAAAACGTCCTGCATATTGGTGAAGAAGCCGTTCACCACATCCTGCAATACGAAAACAAGCGACGTTTCCGCCGGGCTCTTCGAACTGTTGTAGATGATCTGCATGCGGATCGAGAACAGGACGAACGTGAACGTGAGGGCCATGCACAGCAATCGCAGCATCAATGGCTCGAAGACTTCGAAGCCGCGCCGGATATCATCGCTTTTGACGTCCGGAATCAGCTTGCGTTCGGCCGCGTCATCGTAGCGGTAGATCCAAGTCGCGAAACCCAGGACGATTGCAACCGTGTAGCAGAAATACGTGGTTATGAATCCCTGGGCCGTGAATGCCAGAAAACTCAATAGCGCGTTGATGGTCCTGTTGATGTTTGGGTCGACGGTGGCAGCAGCCGTCCAGCCGATCCGCTCGATCGGTTCCCGCTCGATGTAACCGAAGATTGGTCCTGCACTGCCGATCCACCATTCCCCCCAGCTCACGAGGAACGAGATGCAGGCAATGGTCCCGAACCAGATCGCTCCAGGTCGCACACGACTCCAGTCCTTCTGAATTTCGGCCAGCGGAATGTCCGTAAATGTTCCGTCGACCGCCATGCGAGCCGATGAAATTCGCTCAGTCTGCCGACCGATTTCGCGCAGAACTAGCGCGCAGCAGAACAGCCCGGGCGGAACGAGAAACAGATGGTTGAGACCCCAGTTGATTTCCCAGAAGAAGCCCTTGGTCCTCAGCTCTTGTTCCACCGTTAGCGGAAATGCGCCCAGACCGGTGGCGGCCGTACTCACCACCATCAGGACGCTGAAGAACAAATAGCCGGCAAACAGCGCGGGCGGCAGCGCAGAGTCGAACCTGGCCTGGACCCATTCAATGAGCTGTCGGATTTTCATGCCCCAATCTCGCCATTCCGGAGCTGTCTCTAGGAACCCGGTCACGAAGCGTCGCCCGGCCTATCCTGAACGAGACGACGGGCGGCAGAGGCCGGCGCAGAGATCTTGGGGGATTCACCCCCCGGATATTCCGAAAAAAACGTTCTGGCCGGGCCAGGCGGCAGGGAATCGACTCGCCCGGGGATTCGGATTGCAAATCCGTTGAGTCGGCAGCAGAATTGAACGATCCCGAAGAGTTCTTGACTGCGGCACGAGAACTCGCGCAAAATGTCGAACGCTGATCGCAAACCGCCGGACGAAATTGCACCGGGCCCGACGGCGGCCGATTCCGGCTTTTCCGACTCGACGCGCAAGCTACTTCTGACGTTGGTGTTCGATCTTGCCGCGCAGCACGTTCGCAGATACCGGCAACTCGACTCCGAAAATCTGTCGCACGAAATCGGCATCAGCGCCTACGAACAGTTGTCGCAGCAGCCTGCCGCCCGAGAGAAAGTTCGCCAGTCGCTCAAGGACGGCACCGAGGAATGGAAGCGAGTCGCCCACATGTGCGTCATTCACGCTCGTGCCGAGAAGGTGAAGCGCGAACTGGTCGACCGGCACCGTCGCCTGGGAACTCCCGTGGAAGATCTCGTTCCTGCGGCGCCTCGCTCCGCTGCTGCGAACGAGTTGATGGCCGAGCTGAGGGACTGCGTCGATTCGCTCGACAAGGATCGCCAGACGGTGATTCGCCTCCGATTTGAGCGCGGCATGACGTTTCAGGAAATTGCGGAAGAAATGCAGTGGAACAAGACGCGTGTCTACGGCTGTTACGCAACAGCGCTCGTGCAATTGGAACGCTCGTTGAAAGCGGGGGCGTGAATCATGATCAACGCGCAGCGAAAACGTGAGTTGGCGATGCAAGTCACACGTTTCCTCGACGGCGGACAGGATTTTCCCTCGGAGCTGACCGACGAGGAGGGCGTATTCGTTGATCGTCTGATCGCCGTTCAAGAGATGCTGCTGGCCGATGCTCCGCATCATGCCAGGGTTGTGGAAGCAATCCATCGCGCCGTGCCGGCCGCGGCGGGTCAACTCGCAGAACCAGGGGCAACTGGCCAACGTCAGCACCCGCCAGTCGCCGGCGGGCCCGTCGAGAATCGCGCCGAAAGGGCGACGTCGCAGGACGATGAGGCAACAGAGACCTCCGATGACGGCGCCGAGACGATCGATGACCACAACCGGTCGGGTGGCACGTCCTGAGTGAGGTACGAACGAAGGGCGTGGCGCATGTCGCTCGGCGATCCCATTCTGGCCGACCGGGAGTGAAGAATCAGGACGGGCTGGCGCGCGACATGACCCGAAACCAATCAGGTGATGTCCAGAGACGCTCGCCACGCCCATCCTTATCAGTCTGGGCGTGCCACCCCGCCGTCCCATATTCAGTCTGGGCGTGCCACCCGAGCGCTCACGGAGTCCACAGGACCGGCGCGGGAGCGGGTGCTGAATCCCGAGGCACGCGGCGGGCTTTGAGGCGGACGTAGGGGGGGATGAACTGGCCCCGGTGCCCGAAATGGCCGGGGCGGGCGTCTTCATCGGCGCGGCACGGTTCGCGCAGGTCTTCGATCACGAGGCCCGCACGGCACATTCCACCGACGAGATCTTCCCAGCGGTGCAGGAATTCGACGGTGCCAGATTCGCGATAGCTGGTGTCACCCACCGGAGGCAGTGGACCCGCATGATAATATTTGACACCGACGACGTACCGGTTGCCCGCGTCGCGCTCCACGACTTGCAGGCTCGTGGGCTGCTTGTGCTGGCTGATGTAGAGGCCCCCGTCGCGCAGGACCCGCGCCACCTCGCCGTACACGGCATTCACGTCGGGAACGTAACAGGTGCTGACAGGCTGATGCACGATGTCGAACGTCTGGTCCCCCAGCATCGACAGATCGTGCATCGACGATTCGACGACCCGCACTGAAAAGCCGCGACGCCGCGCCTCGTCCAGGTCCTGCCGCAGCATCTCTGCGCTGAGATCAACGACGGTTACTTTGGCCCCGGCGGCGGCGTACAGAACAGACTGCCAGCCTCCACCGGCCGCCAGGCACAAAACTTCCAGCCCATGGACACTCGCCGGCAACCAGCCGCGGCCGTCGAGCGTCGCCAGCGGGTGCAGGCATTCTTCGTCGGTGGCGACGTGCGCGAAGCGGCTGCCTCCGGCGGCCATTCGGTTCCACGCCGTGCGGTTCGTGTCGAACGCGGTCACGGCCGGCTGCTTCCGAGAAGCGCGGCGGCGAAATTCACGACGTCCCCCTTGCTGCGGGCCAGCGATTTGAGCAGATCGAGGCGGCCCGACTGGGCGCACAACTCGGGTAGCGACAGGCCGAATTCCTCTCCCGCATCGCCTAGATACTTGCACGCCAGTTCCAGCGCCTCGTCCTTCCGCCCGATCCTCAGTAGCAGGTCGACCACGACGTACGCCGCCAACTGGTTGTCGGTCTCCGCCGGGTCGTCGCCGATCTTCGCACGGAAATAGTCGAGCGACGGATCGCGCTCGACGTCGAGCAGCACCTTGAAGAAGCGGATGTGGGCCGGATAGAAATCGTCGAACGGAGGATTGCCCGCGTATTGATACTGCTGCGCGAGGCGCGACCCGTACTGGGCAAGCTGCAGCGCCTGATCGAGTTCGGGGCAGCCGGCGTCGAGGAACCGCGCGAACCGCACGACGGCGTTCAGGTGCGAGACGTCGATGTGATAGCTGTCGTCGGCAAACAGCCATTCACGTCCGCCGATCAGCTCGCGCAAAGGTTGCCCCGGCGGGTTCATCGGCTGCCGGCGGAGCACGTCGTGCTGCACGTTTTCGCGAAGGTCGTCGTACAACCGCCGCACGAGGGCCTGCGCACACTGCCTGCGGACGTCGGGGGCCATCTGCATCGACACCTGGTCGAAAGCAGTGATCGTGCTGCACGTTCCGTGGGAGCCGAGATACAGCGACAGGCCCTTGGCCGGCGCGATCCCCTGGAACAGGGCGATCTCTACGACTTCCTCGGGAACGGAACCGCCTTCCGGCAGGGCCTCGATCGCGGCGGCGACCTGAGCGGGCTCGTTGATCGCGCGAAAATAATGCCAGGCCTGCGGGATCGATCCGTCGGCGAGCAAGAGCTCGCCCACATGACGTGCCGTGTCGATGTACACCTTCTCGAATTCGTCGCGCCGTTCCTCGGGGACGTCCTTGAGAGACGTCGGCCGGACCAGGCCCAGCCCCAGCTCGAGCCGCTTTTTCATCAGCAGGGCGTCGAAGAGCTGGTGGAAGCGCTTTTCGTCGCGGAGCACGCCGATCAGGTGGTCGATCGCGGCGGCTGGCCCTTTGTCGCCGTGGATCTTCTGAAGTTCGTCAAACGTTGTGTCGCTCATGGGAGGCAGGACTTCGGGGTGGGAGAGTTGGGATTGCGCCGGGGGCTCGATGTTCTGGCACTCGGCTGCGCCTCGCGGCTAAACGGGCGCGCGAGCTGAGGACTTCATGATTCGGGAGCATCGTGATTATCGTGGCAGCCGCAACCGCCGCTGCCGCAGCCGCCGCCGAGTGGAACCTGCACGGGGCCGTTGGCGTCGACGGGCTGGACTTCGACGACGGCCAACCCGGCCGCGGCCGCGTGCAGCGCGAGTTTGGTCGTATCGGATCCGCGGCCCCCCAGCACGTACAGCACGAGCTTCTGCCGGTCGAGAGTCCATTCCAGATCGACGAGATCGAGATCGAGCTTCCACTCGGCGATTCGCCGCTGCCATTCGGCAAACGCCGCCTGGGCCTCGCTGCTCAATGTTGCATGCAGGGATTCGTCGTCAGGAGTCGCCCGCCGCACGACCCGTTGGGTCGATTCTTCCTCCGCAGGTTGCGAGTCGCTTCCATTGAATCCAGAGGGCGATGTTGCCGGCGCGCGCACGGCTTCCAGCGCCGTTCCCAATTCCAGCCCCCGGTGGGTGTGAACGACGACCCGGTCGTGCCTGGCGGGCGGAACAGTCAGATCATGGGTGAAACGTGACACTTCGGGAACGGCCCCGTAGCGCACCAGCAGAGTTTGATTCATACCCATAAGTATGCAGGAGTGGCGCGACGATGGGAAGCCCCGCGGGTGGGGGGGGCGGGCTGCGGCGATTCGAACTCTGGCGAGTTCGGCTACGCTGGAACTACTCGACGTCCGTCGTGATGAGCGGGTCGAGGTCGCCGTCGGAATCGAACCGCGCGATCAGGGTTTCGCACCGGGTATGCTGGCCGAGCACGGCACGGGGCTCATGCGAAGCCGCCAGGCCGCGAAAAATCAGGAATTGTTCTTTTCCAATGCGTACGCGATGCCCGGCGGCGCCGGCGGGGCTGATGACCCGCCCCGGTTCCGTGACTGTCAGCGAGCGCCACTCGACGGCAGCACGGCGATGTCGCGGATACCAGTCGAGGAGCACCGGAAGATACAGCCCGCCCCCGGCGACCGTGTACGACAACTCCAAAGCGCCGCCTGAATCACGGCAATCGCCTGCCACACTGAGAACCCGGTCCTGCGGCATCCACAAGGGAAAGACCCGGGCGGGCCCCACGCGGCACTCCCGACTCGGTGCATCGAAGTCGATCGCGGTCCCGGCCGCGACCGGGAGGTGTAATCGATGCTCGACGCGATTCGCCCCTGGGGCGACTACGGCATCGGCTAGTAGAGCGAAGCGATTGCGACGTGAGAGAAAGACCTGGCGGTCGATCCGCAGCGAATCGGTCAGCCAGAGCTGAATTTCGAGGTAATCGCCGTCGTCATCGCTTTGCCAGCAAACCGATTTCCACTCGCTGCGCGGGGTGACGGGCCGGCCGTCGATCGTCAATTCGCTTCTCAGGGGTCCACACAGCAGGCGCTCGCCGCCGGCCGACAGGTCGACGTGAATCTCGAGCTGCCGGTAATCGATATTCAGCGAATCGCGACGGCGACCGTCGGTCCCGAGCAATCGTGCGCGACGCGACGATTCGGAGAGGCGCGATGCGGACGGCGCTTCGGGCCCGCCGTTGCGCGACGGGCGTGAAGGCCGCCGGACGGCAGTGCCGTTGCCGTCGACTTGCGGTCGAGCCAGCCGGCGCCGCGCGGCGCCGTTCAAGGGGGGAGAGACGGAAGAGGCGGCAGAGATCGCGTTGTTCATCGAATGGCGCGTGATTTGAGTTTGACCTGCCAGCGTAACAGACCGCGACTAAATTGCAAACGACGTGGACGTACGGAATTGTTTAACCCGGCTCCGGGTTAAACGACGACCGCCTGAAGGCGGTACTACGAACGCAGGTGGGACCTACGGTAACCTCCCGGAGATCAATGTCGCGACGACGTGTGCAGCCGGGTCGAAAAGCAGCGAGTACGGGTCGCATCCAGATGCTTCCGGCAGCGCGACGATCGCCAGATCGGCCGACTTGCCGGCCTCCAGGCTGCCTGTTTCGCGCTCAATCCCCAGCGCCGCCGCCGAGCCGATCGTCCCCAGTTGCAGAAGTCTCGCAGGGTCGAAGTCGGGGGCCAGCCGTCGCAGGAATTGCAGCTCGGCAAACAGCGACAGGTCCGGGTTCGACGCGCGGCTGTCGGTCCCGATCGCGACGTTGATTCCGCGACCAAGCAGCTTGCGCCATGGATGCGGAGCATGCCCGAAATAAGCATGCGTGCGCGGGCAATACACGACCGAGATTGAGGGGTGCGCCGCGAGGAATTCGATCTCGTCGTCGTCCAGATAGTTTCCGTGGATTGCCAGGGCGCGCTCGGCGCGAGCCAGTTCGCGCAGCGAGTCGAGCGGGCGGCTGCCCCGCGGAATCACAGCGGCGCGCCACACGCCGAGCCGTTCGAGGAATTCCACGAATTCCCCCGAACCGGATTTGAGAAGTTCGAGCTCAGCTTCTGTCTCAGCCAGGTGCATCGCAACCGGCGCCCGGTACACGACTGCCAGGTCGACCGCGCCGCGCAACAAGTCCGGATGCACGCTGTAAGGAGCATGCGGGCTTAAGCCCCGCACGAGCGACCCGCCCGCGGTCAGGTGCTCGCATGCTCGCGCAAGCTGGGCAGCCTGCCTCTCGGGTGCCAGTCCCAGAAGTTCGAGAAACGCGACTGTGTGCGGCTGCGAATCCGAAGCTACCTCGGCGGGCGCTGACTCGCTGACGATGTCCCCCAGCGTCGTCGTTCCCAGGCGGGTCGATTCCGACCGACCGGCCACGACGGCCTGAACTCCGGGGGGCGCGGCGCCCGGCGCCGCCGTTGCCACGCGATCCCGACGATGAGCCATCACTTGCTGCAACCAGGTGGTGAAGAGGTGCGCCGGCCCGAGCGGCGCTTGCACGTCGCTCAACTCGAGATGCGTGTGCGCGTTCACCAATCCCGGAATGACGGCGGCGTTTCCGAGATCGCAGGTGACAGGCCCCACGCGATCGTGGACTGCGGCGATTCGGCCGGCCGTGATTTCGACAGTTCCGTTCTCGAGCGGCGGCCCAACGCCGGGAAACACCCAGCGGGCGCGAATCGACGCGCGCTCGCCACCTGATTTCCAGAAGTCAACAAGCGACGAGATGTTCAAGATGACAGTACCGGGACACAAATGAAATCACCGCGGATTTGCGCGATCACCGCGGGGTATGAAGAATGATATGCAGGTTGGCAGGCGGGATCGAGCACGTGGCGGATGTAGGTCCCGCCTGCCGGGCGGGATCTCGTTTGCGATTGCGCGATTCGCATCGCGCGGAGTCGTTGTTGCGGTTTGATCTCGGTCCCAGGCTCTGCCTGCGACCGCACTGTTGGAAGGCTCCGCCTCGCGCGGTCGAGGCAGAGCCTCGATCGCATGGCGTTCCCAGGCAGAGCCTGGGAACGAGGTGCGCACCGGGATTGTTTACTACGCGGAAAATGGGTAGCGTGATGGAAATTCAAGCGGCCCCTCCATTCGCGTCTGGACGGAGTCGAACCGGATGCTGCGCCTGCTCGGCAACCGCAAAACGCTCTGTGACGGCATTTCGCGCCGTGACCTGCTGCACGTCGGCGGGCTGGGAGCGCTTGGCGTCGCATTGCACGATCTGTTGCGGCTGCAGCGCGTGCAGGCTTCGCCTGCATCTGGGCCGTCGAAATTCGGACAGGCCAAGTCGTGCCTGCTGATCTATAAGTATGGCTCTCCGCCGCAGCACGAGACATACGATCCCAAGCCCGAAGCGCCGGCGGAAATCCAGGGCCAGCTTAAGGCGATTGCCACCAGCGTGCCGGGGATTTCGATCGGCGAATACCTGCCCAAGACGGCCAAGATCGCCGACCGGCTGACGTTCGTCCGCTCGCTCACGCATCCGTATCCGCTGCACGGCACCGTGTATGCCGTCAGCGGAATCCCGGAAGTCGACACGCGCATCGAAGCGATGCCGCGGAACAAACGCCAGTGGCCTTTCATCGGGTCGATTGTCGACTACCTCGACGAGCGGAAAAGCGGTGGCCGGCTGCCCGTCCTGCCGCGAAACATCGCCATGCCGTACGTGATGGGCTCGAAGACCAATTACCCGCCCCTGGCCGGCCCCTACGGCGCGACGCTCGGCATGCGCTATGACCCGGTGTACACCGACTTCCGCACGGAAGGCACGCAGGTGGCGCCTGAGGTCGTCAAAGGGGCCAGGCACAAAGATCCGCTGCTCGGGATCAAGCCGACCGACCGGCTCGAGCTGGCGGAAGGAGGCGCCGCCGACGTCACGCTCGACCGGCTCAACCTGCGCCGCAGCCTGCTCGACCAGTTCGACCGCGCGCGCCGCGAGCTCGAGGCGCACGAACGGATCAGCACATACGATCAGCAGCAGCAGATGGCCTTCTCGCTGCTGTCGTCGGGCAAGATGCACGCGGCCCTCGATTATGCGCGCGAGCCGATGCCCGTGCGCGAGGCCTATGGGATGACGCTGTTCGGCCAGTCGTGCCTGGCCGCGCGGCGCTTGATCGAAGCGGGGGCCAGGTTCGTCACCGTCATCTGGGACGCTTATGGCCTGAACGCCGGCTCGTGGGACACCCACTGGAACCACTACGGGCGACTCAAGGACTTTCTGCTGCCGGTGTTCGATCACACGTTTTCGGCGCTGATCGCCGACCTCGAAGAGCGGGGCCTGCTCGATGAAACGCTGGTGCTCGTCGTCAGCGAACACGGCCGGACGCCGCACATCGATCCGAAACCGAAGGGGGCGGGCCGCGGCCACTGGTCGCGCGCGTATTCGCAAGTCTACGCCGGCGGCGGCATGGGTCGCGGACAGGTCGTCGGCCGGACCGACGCACAGGGAGGCGACGTCGAAGAATCGCCG
Organism: Planctomycetia bacterium; assembly: GCA_016200145.1. Lineage (GTDB taxonomy): Bacteria > Planctomycetota > Planctomycetia > Planctomycetales > Planctomycetaceae > JACQFH01. The sequence continues at coordinate 10,301 of JACQFH010000135.1, forward strand.
CTCTCCCCGAAGGATGTACTGGCGACCGCCTTCCACCTGCTGGGAATCGACCCGGAGACCACCGTCCCCGACGCCGAAGGACGGCCCATGCCGATTACCGGGACGGGGGCGTTGCGCACAGAATTGCTCGGCTGACGTACGCCGCGGCCAAAGACCTGTTGCCGCAGAGCCGCGCCCGTCAGGAAGCGGTGTTCGACAACCGCTTCCTGACGGGCGCGGCTCTGGGAAAAGGAGTACATGGCCAGAGGTGAGGGCCGATGGCGCGCCGTCGCGCGACCGTGGGATACGGTCAAAAAGCCGGCGCAATGACGCGAAGGGGGGGCCCCCCCGAGCGCCTTGTTCCAACGTCCAATGTCCCAGCCCCAACCGGGGCGCGATTCTAAAGCCCAGGGCGCCAGCCCTGGGAAATCGTCGTGCAAAGAACGAAGCCCCAACGGGGCGAAATTCCAGACAATTCGATCGGTAACCCCAGAATTTCGCCCCTTCAGGGCTTTGCCAATTATCAGATTCGATACCCAGGGCTGGCGCCCTGGGCTTTAGGATTTCGCCCCCTTGGGGCTGAATTGACACTTCATCGCGTACGTGTTCGTCGACTGATAAACGTCAACCACGCTCGCCACGCGCCCGCTACTTCGCCGCGCGGATGGTGCTGAAGAACTTACGGACGTCTGCGACGAGCAACTCGGGCTGCTCCATCGCGGCAAAATGGCCGCCGCGGGGCATCTCGGTCCAATGCACGACGTTGGGAATCGCCCGTTCGACCCACGCGCGGGGCGGCACGTTGATCTCTTTGGGGAACAGCGCGAAGCCCATCGGCGCGGGCCCGCCCGTGCGCGTCGTAAAGGCGCTCATCGACGACGGACGCGGCTGGTTGTGTTGGCTCTCGAAATAGATGCGCGTGGAAGAGGGCATCGTCTCGCTGACCCAGTAGACGGTGACGTTCGTGAGCAGCTCGTCCCTGGTGAAACTGTTCTCGAGTTTGCCGCCGTGATCGCTCCAGGCCCAGAACTTGTCCACGATCCAGGCGGCCAGTCCCGCCGGCGAGTCATTCAGGCCGTAACCCAGAGTCAGCGGACGAGTTCCCTGGATGGCGCCGTAGGCTTTGTGGTCGGCCAGTTCGGCGTTGCGTTTCTGTCCGCGGTCGACTTCCGCCTGCGTCACGCCGCGCAACGGATCGGCTTCAGGACGATTGAACGGCGGGAAGTTGCTGTGCGAGCCAATGCAGGCAGCGTCGTTGGCGGCCAGCCAGCGCACGACGCCGGCCCCCCAGTCTCCCCCTTGCGCTCCGTAATTTCGATATCCCAGTCGGGCCATCAGCCTGGCCATCGTCTCGGCCATCCGCTGGCTGCTCCAGCCCGCTTCGCGCGGCTTCCCGGAGAATCCGAAACCGGGCAGTGAAGGGACCACAACGTGGAATGCATCCTCGGCCCGGCCGCCATGCGCTTCCGGGTCGGTGAGCGGCCCGATGATTTTCTGGAACTCGACGAACGAGCCGGGCCAGCCGTGGACGAGCAACAGGGGCGTGGCGTTTTCGTGGCGCGAACGGACATGAATGAAATGGATGTCGATTCCGTCAATGGCCGTGATGAACTGCGGCAGCGAGTTGAGCTGCTTCTCATGGGCGCGCCAGTCGTACTTGTCGCGCCAGTACGCGACCAGCTCTTTCACATAGGCGACGTCGGGCCCGTGACCCCAGTCGGAACCGGGGATCTGATCGGGAAACCGGGTGTGCGCCAGCCGATCTTTGAGATCGCGGAGCACACTGTCGGCGACCTCAATTCTGAAAGGCCGGATCTTCGCCTCCGAATCTGCCGGTTCATCGGGGAGGGCCACACGAGTGGCCGTCAGGCCGAACGCGAAAATAGAAAACGTGATCCACGGGCGAAGACGTCCTGGTGAAATCATAGGATGCGCGCCTCCGACTTAGAGGGGTGGTGCGGCGGGACAGGCGATGACTCACGCTCTCCACCGACCCCGCGTCGGTGGGAGCCCGACTGAATGCTACAGGGAGGCCGCACGAGGAAACAGGTCTGGCCTTGCTGTCCGTTGAAAATGGGAGGGCGAGGCTCCTGCCGAGCCACCGATGCGCCTCCGCACACGCCAACGCGTTCAATGGGCTGCGTTTGACCGGCATCTGCCACACGTTTCCCAACGGTGCGATGTTCAACAGCCGTTCGCGTACCGGCGGCTCCGCAGGAGCGTCGCCCTCCCGAGCCGTGGTCGCTGTTCGACGGGCTTCGCGCACCAGTGGAGCCCGTCTGTGGGCAGGTTACGAAACCAGCTCGCGCTGCGCGGGCGTGCGACGGTTAGGGAGTTCGTCGGCAGTCGGCGCGCCGTCGGTGCCGTCGTGATGCGAGTCGGTCTGCGGGCGAGAGAACAGCGGCCGGAAGAGCCACACCAGAATCGGGGCCGCGAGCAGAACGCTGATCACCAGCGACGGCCACCGGAACCGCAGGGCCCCCTCCTGGACCATCACGAGGGCGCCCCAGTCGCCATCCGGAAGCGACGTGCCGAACCGTCCGTGGACCACGGCCAGCGCGTTATTGACGAAGTGGAAGGCCAGGCACGGCAGCAGGCTGTTGCTGCGGATCGCCAGCGCGCCGATCACCAGGCCCACAATCGACGCATTAAAGACCTGCTGGGGAATCATGTGCATGACGCCAAACGCCAGGCTCGACAGGACCACCGCCAGCACGACGCGGCCGCGCCTCGCCAGCCCCGACAACATGAAGCCGCGGAACGCCACCTCTTCGCAGAACGCGGGGGCCGCGGCGGCCGCCAGCAGCACGAACCAGAAAGGAAGGTCCTGGTCGGACATCGCCTCCAGTGATTTGACGACTTCCGGCGGCAACTCGCCGAAAAACCATTTCAGCCACGCCAGCGACTCGACCGTCAGCGGGCGCAAGATGACCGGCAACACGCACCCGGCCGCCAGCATCTTCCAGCCGGGCCAGTTCAGGCGAAACGTCTGGCGCACGCTGGTCGTGAGAATCAGGCCCATCATCAGCGCGGGACAGGCGATGATCGCCAGTTGCTGCACCAGCAGCAGCTTCATCATCGACGACGAATCGGGCACGCCCCCCTGCCCGATATGGCTCTGCAGAAAACCGGTCGCAAAGAACTGCAGCAGCATGATCAGCACGAAGCAGAACGCCGCTTCGCTGAAGGTGGGGAGCGGTTCCTTGTCGCGCAGCAGGTGTCGCACCCACAGCCCCAGTTCGAACCGTTCGCCCTCGCGGAACAGCACTTCCTCGCGCCGGAACTGGTCGATGGCCCACCACAGCGCGAGCGCGCTGTAGCCCAGCGACGTGATCAGCACGGGGCCCACGTACAGATACAGCGCCCCGACATTCAGCGACGAAAGCAACAACCCCTTGAGCAGCAGCGCCGCCCCCACGATCGGCAGCACGCTGTATTGCGGAGTGAGATCGACCGTGGGGGACAGGCAGAACATCGTCAGCCCCAGCGTCACCATGAGCAGCGGCGTGAGATAGTATTGCCCCTCTTTGCTGCTCCGCGCGAACGTCGCCAGCGCCAGACACAGCGCGCTGAACAGGGCCGACAGCAGCATCAACAGCAGAATGATCCAGGCCAGCACCGACAGGGGCGGAAACGCCAGGTCGTGCGCGCTCGACAGCGCGCCCGAAGGCGCCATGCCGGCGATGTGCTTGCCCGTCAGCCCCATGCTCGCCAGGTTCAGCAGGGCCGTCGTGCAACTGAACAGCATCACGGTGAAGAACTTCCCGAGCACGATTTCGGTGCGCGTCGCGGGGCAGATCAGCAGCGTTTCCATCGTGCCGCGCTCTTTCTCGCCCGCCACCAGGTCGATCGCCGGGTAGAACGCCCCGGTGAGCGACATGATGATCAAGAGCGCCGGAAACAGTTTGCTCCAGACGCTGGCGGCGACCTGTTCGGGCAATGCCACGTCATACGCCTTCGAATTGACGGGCTGGGTGACTTTCTGATCGCGGGGCGGGGATACTCCGCCGAAACGCCGGTCCCCTCGTGGTGCTTCGCAAGCTGATCGCGGACGCGCGACAGCTCCTCAGCAAAGCCAGCCGGAACGATCACCACCGTCTTCAGCCCGCTGCTGCCGAACAATTCGCCCGCCCGCTGATTGTCTTTTTTCTGAATCTCGCCGTTTTCAAGGATCTTGCCGATCGCCTGGGCTCGCTCCAGGAGCTGCCGGGCGTTAAGCGCAGGGTCGAGCGCGGCGGCGCGATCGGCCGATCCGGGAAGGTCGCTGATAACGATCAGCTTGCCGGCGGCCGAGGCGGCGGCTTGCGAACTGCGATCGGACGACTTGCGGAACCAGCGCTCGGCAAACCGATTGTCTTCGAGCAGGGCCGGTTCATCAGGCAGATTCTCCGCGCCCAGGATGGCTACCGTCTGTGGCTGCTCGCGAAACCCCAGACTCAGCCGCATCATGCCCAGGCCCAGCGCGGGATACAACAGGAGCGGCAGCACGGCGATCATGAACAGCGTCCGCCGGTCGCGGAGCTGATCGCGAACTTCGCGATGAAAGATCAGCGAGACGTTTCGCCAGTTCAACATGCCGGCACCGCCGGATCGTGTTCGTGCTTCGAAATCAGGTCGAAGAACAGCTCCTCCATGTCGGGCTGTTTGTAGCGGCGCTCGAGCTCGGCGACCGAGCCTTCCGCCAGGATCCGGCCCTTATGAATGATCGCCACGCGGTCGCAGAGTTTTTCGACCTCGCGCATGATGTGCGTCGAGAAGATGATGCACTTCCCCAGGTCTTTGAGCGAGGCGATCGTCTTCAGCAGGGCCCGCGCCACGAGCACGTCGAGCCCCGAGGTGGGTTCGTCGAAAATCATCACCGGCGGGTCGTGGATGATCGTGCGGGCGATCGATACTTTCTGCTTCATTCCGGTCGACATCTTCGATCCCAGCACGTCGCGGAAGTCGTTCATCTGCAACGTCGTGAACAGTTCGTCGAGCCGCGCCTGCAACCGGTCTTCGGGCATGCCATACAACCGGCCGTAGTATTCGACCAGCTCCCGGGCCGTCATGCGATCGTAAATCCCCGTGTTGCCCGACATGAAGCCGATGCACCCGCGGACTTCGGCGGGATGGGTGGCGACGTCGTACCCGGCAATCGAGGCGAACCCTCCCGTGGGGCGCAAGACCGTGCTGAGGATCCGCAGGCAGGTGGTCTTTCCCGCGCCGTTGGGCCCGAGGAGGCCGAAGATTTCGCCCGGTTGCACGTCGAAGCTGACCTGGTCGAGGGCCGTAACGGCGCCGCGCCGCAGGTCGCAGAAGCTCTTCGACAATTGTTCAACGTGGATCATGCGACGGGCAGGGGACTGTCCCATTTTTCGGCTATCGGTACTGCGTGCAATCGAGGCCTGGCTCCGAAAACATGGGACTGTCCCCCTGGCTCTCCAGGGGAAACGCATTCCGGGCCGTGAAGACTTGGCGGTGGGGCCTCCCCACAGCTTACCACATCGCCGCCCGATCGAGCGAACGGCGCGAGACCCGAGGCCTTATGCCCCGGCCACCAGGCCTGCCACCACCGCGCTGCCGGCACATTGCGTTTCTTCATCGCCGTCGTAGCGGTCGATGTATTCGTAAAAGACGTTGCGCTGGCGCGGGATGTAACCTGCCTCGCGAATGCACCGCCTGATCGACTCGAGCGACAGATGATGCACCGTCCCCGCCGACGAGACGACATTTTCTTCGAGCATCAGGCTCCCCATGTCGTTGGCGCCGAAGAACAGGGCGATCTGCCCGATCTTTTCTCCCTGTGTGACCCACGACGACTGGATATTGGGGATATTGTCGAGATACAGGCGGCTCACCGCCTGCGTCTTCAGGTATTCGAACGCACCCGCGGGAGGAATGTGGGCCATGTCGGTGTGTTCGGGCTGAAACGTCCACGAAATGAAGGCCGTGATGCCCCCCGTTTCATCCTGCAGCTCGCGGACCCGGTCGAAATGCTCGATCCGCTCGGCCAGAGTTTCCACGTGCCCGAACATCATCGTCGCTGACGACTTGCCCCCCAGCTCGTGCCAGACGCGGCACACGTTGAGCCAGTCGTCGGTGAGGACTTTGCCGCGCGTGATCTCTGTGCGGACGCGATCGACCAATATTTCGCCTCCGCCCCCCGGCAGGCTCCCCAGGCCCGCCTCCTTAAGCCGCGTGAGCACCTCGCGCAACGGCAGCTTGCTGATTTTCGTGAAGTGGTGAATCTCGGGAGGGCTGAAGCCGTGCACGTTCACCTGCGGAAAGTGCCGCTTGATGTCGCGGAGCAGATCTTCGTACCACTCCAGCTCGAGCGTCGGATGCAGGCCCCCCTGCATCAGAATCTGGTCGCCCCCCACGGCGACTGTTTCTTCGATCTTCTTGAGCAGCACTTCGCGCGGGAGCACGTAGACTTCGTCGTGCTTCGGCGGCCGGTAGAATGCACAGAAGTCGCAGACCGCCGTGCAGGCGTTCGTGTAGTTGATGTTGCGATCGATGTTGTACGTGCGGAACGGCTCGGGGTGCAGACGCCGTGCGACGGCGTCAGCCGCCTGGCCGAGCGCGACGAGGTCGTGCGATTCGATGAGCGCCAGACCCTCGGCGCGGTTCAGCCGTTCGCCGGCGACCGCCTTTTCAAGCACAGGCGCAATGTCGGAAGACAAGGTCGATTCCCCGCGGTGCAAGTTCGTGTTTGACGGCCAGCTCGTGAAACCGCGCGAGGCCCTCGCGCTCGGTCGGCCCCAGCCGGTAATACAGGTTCTTCGTCAGGTAATCAATCGTCACCTGCTCTGCCAGGCCCAGCAGGGGCGCTTCGCGACGGGCGATGGCGGCCAGGTTTTCGCAACCCCGGTCGCGCGCCTGCGACAGCACGTCCGCAAGCCGGCCCAGGTCGCGACCCCGCTGCGTGCCCCACATGGCAAAGACGAAGGGTAGGCCGGTCCACTCGGTCCATTCTTCGCCCAGGTCCCATGTCGCCGCGAATTTTTCGGCGGGTGGGTCGATGGCCCGGTCGCCGATCAGAAGCACCGCATCGGCGTCGGTCGCCGAGGTCGACCGGTCGAGGGGCAATGGCTCGAGCTCCGGAAAGACGCCATGCCGCTCGGCGAGCAGAATTCTCGCGAGCGTGGCGCTCGTGCGCGAACCGGCATCGAGAGCCAGCCGGCGGACCGACCGCGGCGGTTTGCGGAAATACAGCTTGACGCTCAGCACGGGCCCGCGCGCGGCGACGCAGGCATCCGACACGACTTCATAATCGGGCTCGAGCAGGCAGGCGATCGACGGAACGAGCCCCACGTCGAGCGTTCCCGCCGACAGCCGATCGGCAAGCCGGCTCGGGTAATCGAGCACCAGCTCGGCCTCGGGCGCCAGCTCAGCCAGCCCCTCGATGAGGGGCTTGGAGTTCAGGTAGTTCACCGCACCGATGCGGAGGTGCGGAGAGGAGAAATTTTTCATGTCACACGTCGAGGTCGTGACGAAGTCACGTTTCAGCCCCATGGGGGCGCAATTCTATAGCCCAAGGCGCCAGCCCTGGGTTCTGAACCCAATCATTGTGCGAGCCCTGAAGGGGCGAAATCCTGGATGAACGGCGATCCGATTTCCACATTTGGAATTTCGCCCCGTTGGGGCTTCGATTGCCTGTACGGTCTGTCCCAGGGCTGGCGCCCTGGGCTTTAGAATTCCGCCCCGGTTGGGGCTGACGTCGTCATCGTCTCTTTCCCTTACGACGCCATCGAATTATAAACCGTGCAGGAACGCGGGCAACCCACGCGACATAAACCGCACTGCCGCGCCCGATTTAACCAGAAATCCGCCAGGGAAGTCGCATGTCTGAACAACCCGTTTCGGTCGCCATCGTGGGCATGGGCACCGTGGGGACGGGGGCTGCACGGGTGCTCGTCGAACAGCCCGAGCGCATCGCCCGCCGCGCCGGCCGGCCCGTGCGATTGAAGCACGCCGTCGTTCGCGACGTTAAGAAATCGCGAGGCATCGAACTGCCGGCCGGCGTGCTGACGACTGACTTCGCACGCGTCGTCCGCGACCCCGAAGTGCAGATCGCCCTGCTGCTCGTGGGGGGCCTGCACCCCGGCCGCGAAATGACGCTGGAGCTGCTCGAATCCGGGAAAGACATCGTCACCGCCAACAAGGCCCTGCTCTGCGAGTTCGGCGGCGAGCTGTTCGCCCGCGCCCGCGAGCTGGGGCGCACGATCGCCTTCGAGGCGGCCGTCGCCGGCGGAATCCCCATCATCAACACTGTCAGCCAGTGTCTGGCGGCCAATCAGATCACGTCGATCGCAGCGATCCTCAACGGCACCAGTAACTACATCCTCACCCAGATGATCGGCGAGAACTGGCCCTACCGCCAGGCCCTCGCCCAGGCGCAGTCGCTGGGATATGCCGAGGAAGATCCCACGCTCGACATTGACGGCACCGACGCCGCGCAGAAGCTGGTGATCCTGACGCAGCTTGCGTTCGGCGTGAAAGCCCAACTCACGGAATTCCCGCGCAAGGGGATCGATACGCTCGAGCTCTCGGACCTGAAATACGCCGGCGAGCTGGGTTACACGGTGAAGCTGCTGGCCGTCGCCCGGCTCATCGCCGGGCAGCTTGAAATGCACGTCCAGCCGACGCTGGTGCGGCACCACACGCCGCTGGCCGAGATTCGCGGGCCGTTCAACGCGATCGCGCTGGTGGGCGACGTCGTGGGAGAAACCTGGTACTCGGGCCCGGGAGCGGGGCAGATGCCGACGGCCTCTTCGGTGGTTGCCGACCTGATCGACACGATCGCCGGCCGGACGCGCCTCACGTTTCCGCGTCTGGAAGTGTGGCGCGACCCGCCCCCGTACGCCGTGCAACCCCGCGAGAAAACGTCGAGCCGGTTCTACCTGCGGTTCAACGTGCTCGACCAGCCGCACGTCCTGGCCGACATCGCCGACATTCTGGGGCGCAACCACATCAGCATCGCCTCGGTGATCCAGCACGAAGCCGCCGGCAGCGATAACGCCGACCGCCGCACCGTGCCGCTGGTGATCATGACGCATCGCACCACCGTCGGAAACCTGGAATCCGCCGAACGGGAACTGTCGCGTCTGCAATCGATCACTCCCCCGCATGTGCGCATGCCTGTGGCGGATTGAAGGACCGCATGGCTCTCCCCCCTTTGCACGATGGGGCAGAGGGGGAGTCGGGTTGATTGTGGAGCCGCAAACGGACGGCGTGCATTCCGCGGTCAGCAACTTATGTCGAAATGCTCGCGACAGGAACGACGCAAGTGAATCCTCCGAACGCAGCAAAGTCCGCTGCATTTGTTGTCAGCACCGAGGATATTCCTGCTTGCCGAAATGTGGCGGCCAACAGTGTGTCCAGCAACCGTTTTCTTCCCAACGAGTGAAGGCGCAACCACGCCAGAAACTCGCGTGTCGCAGCGTCGTCAGGAAAGATCTTCGTCACAACAGCATCTCGCCAAGGATGTCGTCATTCGCCGTCGGCGCCTGCAAGACACGGCCAAGCTGGACTGGGGCAATATCGAGGACACTGTGCGAACGAGTTGGCAGGCGTGTGACGACCGATTCCTGAATGCTCTCTTCGACGTAGCGATGCAACTCCCGCTTTTCGTCGGCCGTAAGACCGTCGACCGCCTTTTCGATCTCGTTGAGGTTCAGCACCGCATCGCCTCCTGGTAGTCTGGTGACGTTCCGGGGTCTATCTGCGCCCCGAACCTGATTCTCGATTCTCGCCGGCCAATTCAATGATTGCGTTCGCGAACGCGCTGCTGTCGCAACAAGTGCGTCGATCTCAATATTATCCGTCATTTGCCTGTCCACGCCAGTCCGGGTAACACCCTCGGGACACCTGTATCTGCATTGACCCCATACACCTCACGCCTCCCCAATCTGGAGGGGCGCGCCCTTCAATCTGGAGGGGATACCCCACCCCCCTCCAGATTGGAAAAACCCCGAGTTTCTTCCAAACTTGTTGGGCTCTCTCCAATGTGGAGGGGCTCCGATTTTTTGCGGCTGAGCCGCAAAAAATAGAGAGTTGATAAGAGAAAGTTGAAAGTAGAACAGATTGCACCTGCAAGCGGCGTCTCGGCCGGATTGGTCCTTTCTCTTCTCAACTCGGTCTACGCTCTACTCACTACTTTCTGAACCATGCCAGTCCCGGTCCCCTCCAACCGTGGGGGGCACGCCTCCCAATCGTGGGGGGGTACCCCTTACCCCCCACGATTGGAAATCTCCGCGGTTTCTTCCAATCGTGGGGGGCAGTCCCCAATCGTGGGGGGCTCAGGTGTGGTTTCGACACGATCCGGAGAGTCTGCCTGCCGATTGACATGGCGCTGCACGGTGCGCTCCCTGGGGATGGCGTGAATGAATGGCCCGCTGCAGCAGGCACGCGAGAAATCAGGGTCCCGACTCCCTCTTCTTTCTATTATTAATAAATTATACTAAAATGTCAATAGATATGTAGTAAAAAATAGAAAAGACAACAAAAATTGTGGTAACCGCCAGTCGCCCAGGCAGTTCCGCCGCAACTTTGCCACAAAAATAGAAAACAGGCCTCTCCTCCATCCTACGAAACTGAGTACTTAGTTCGCTCAAACCTCAAGTCTCACGCCTCACGCCTGCGAAGCCGTGCGACCAAGCCAGTCCGCGAATCGCGTGGGGCCGAGGCGCGGATGGTTGCCGGGCGTCAGGCTCTGGTCGTTCACCGGCGTGCCGAAGTAGCCGACCTGAGGATCGGCGACCACCTGCCGCGTGTCCCGGCTGGCGGTCAGGAATTGCCGCACGAGCTCGTCCATGCGGATCGGTTCGGGACCTGCGATTTCAACCGTGCCGTTCTGCGGTTCCACGACCGCGACGTCGGCCAGAAGGGCAGCGACGTCATCCGTTCACGGAGCCTGCTGACGAGTTTCTTTCCGATCAATCCGCTGCCGCCGATGACGACGATCTTCATGGTGCACCTTTCTGGGAACGGAGTGGGTGCGCAATGGCGCGTGTTGTCGTGACCCAGGCGCAGTATACTGCCCGTGAGCGTTTTCGGCCTGTCGTGCAGCAGCCTGCGGGGACGTGTTCCTCTCTCGGCGGCGCTCGTATGCCCCACATCGTCATTCAGGATGACGTCGAGTCGTCGATTCATGATCTGGCGCGCGATGAAACGGTGATCGGGCGGGATCCGGACTGTCACGTCCGGGTCGAATCGCACGCCGTGTCGCGAAAGCAACGTCCAGGGTGGACAGCACGATCATCATAACGACCCCCGCCGGTTCATCCGGCGGGTGAAGGAGTTTCGCAAGCTAGACGACACGCCCCTCCCTCCACCTTCTCCCTCTCCCACTGGGAGAGGGCCGGGGTGAGGGC
>JACQFH010000136.1 GCA_016200145.1 Planctomycetia bacterium
CATCATCGCCAAGCGGCTCGGCAAGAAGACGATCGGCTTCGGCAGCGATCCGAACACCAGCGATTCTGAAGGGCAGCGCGGCGACCTCGTGGCCCAGGCCTGCGTCGACGACATCATCGAATTCGGCATGATTCCCGAGCTGGTCGGTCGCCTGCCGGTCATCAGCCCGCTGGCGCCGCTGTCGGAAGACGACCTCGTGCACATCATGACCGAACCGCGAAACTCGCTGGTGCGGCAGTACCAGAAGTTCTTCGAGATGGAAAATGCGCACCTCGAATTCACTCCCGAGAGCCTGCGCGAGATCGCCCGCGTCGCCAAAAAGAAAGACACCGGCGCGCGGGGGCTGCGGAGCGTTGTCGAAAGCCTGATGTTCGACATCATGTTCGAGCTCCCCGAGCAGGAAGCGGGCAAGAAATACATCGTGACGCCCGCCGTCGTCCGCGGCGAAGAGAAGCTGTTCATGCAGGACGGCTCCCGCGCGGCCTAGCGCGGCCATGGATCTCGTTCCCAGGCTCTGCCTGGGAACGCCCGGGCATCGAGGCTCTGCCTCGATCAGCCACGGTGAATCGAGGCAGAGCCTCCGCGCAGTGCGGTCCCAGGCAGAGTTTGCGATCGAGCCACGTCGCCCCAACACTAACTCTCCGCCGCCTCTTCGATGAGCGGCCATTCGAGCGTAAACTTGGCCCCCTCGCCCGTGCGGCTCTCGACAAGTATGTCGCCGCCGTGCTCGCGGATGATCTTCTGACTTACGGCGAGGCCAATCCCCGTTCCACGGGCGCCTTTGGTCGATTCAAAGATATTGAAGATCTGCGGCAGGAGTTCCGACGGAATACCGGGGCCGTTGTCGGTGACCGTCACCGAAACGAGGCTGGTTTCGGACACATAATTCGTCGCGACGTGCACCGCGGCTCCCTCGCGCCCCTCGGCGGCGTCCAGCGCATTGCCCACGATGTTCAGGACCGCGCGGTGAATTCCTTCGGCGTCGATGCACATGGGGGGCAGGTTCGACGCCGGCGCCCAGGCGAGCTGCACCTTCAGCTCGGCCGCGCGGGCCATCAGCAGTTCGCACACGTCGCCTGCCGTCTCATTGAGGTCCGCCGGTTTCAGGACTGGCTGGCGCTCTTTGCTGAATGTCAGCATGTCCATCACGAGCTGGTAGATCTTGTCCTGGTTCTTGTCGACGATCCCCCATCCTTTGCGGACCAGGTCTTCGTTATGGTCCTTCAGGCCCATGTCGATCAGATAACTACCCCCGCGCACACCCTGAAGAATGTTCTTGATGTGATGCGACAGGATGGCAATCGTCTGCCCCACGGCGGCGAGACGCTCGGCCTTAACCAGCGCGAGCTGGTAACGATTGTCTTCCACTGCCAGGGCCGACTGCCGGGCAATGGCAACCATCAGCCTGAGCAATTCTTCATGGAAACGCCCCTGAGGCTTATTTTCGAGCAGGGCCCGTTCGGGAGGAGTCGTGATGTCGATGTAAACGGCCCCCTGCAAGTCGTAGCGCCCCTGCATGGGAACGCAGATCGCTTCGCGAATGCCCCCCTGCAGGATGCTCTGCCCCGGGATAAACCTGGCATCAGACCGGGCGTCACTCGTGCGCACTCCCTGGCGCGTCTTGAGGACGTAATCGACGATGCTCCGCGAGACGCCCATCCGATCGGTTTCTTTGAGTCCAGGTCGGTGCCGGAAGACCTGCGGAGAGACTTCGCCCGTCTGGGAGTCGCGGAGCAGTACGCACCCCCGGTCGGCGCCCGTCACCTCGATCGTCAGCTCGAGAATCCTCCCCAGAAGCTGGTCAATCGAGTTCGACGGCCGCACTGCTTCTTCGGCGATGCGATACAACACCTGCAGGTTGGCGACCGTTTGCGCCCGTCCCGCGTCCGAGACCAGCGTTGCCAGCGCCGGGCCGTCGTGGGGACTCGTCTGACCGACGATATTGGCGCTAGGGTCGGGCCCCGGCTCGGCAACCAAGGCCACCTTGTCGGTGACGACGGCCCGTTCGTTGCGAGCGGGCTGCATCGTAAACAGAAGAACCGTCCGGCCGATCTGCACTTCGTCTCCGGCAGCCAAGTCGCGCGAATTGATCTGCGTCCCGTTGATGAACGTTCCATTCGAGCTGTGCAGATCGTTGAGCTGGTACCTTCCGTTGGCCCTCACGAGTTTCGCATGCGCGCGCGACACTTCGGTATCGTGAATGCGGACGGCGTTGTGCACGCCGCGTCCCAATCCGACTTCGTCGGCGTCAATTTCGAAGCGGGTGCCCTGATCGACACCCTGGATGACCAGTAAGGTCGCCTGGCTCACGGCTGGCTCTTGGTGGAGTCTGACCGGCAGAGCGCGCGTCTGGCGCAAGATCTGCCGGACACCCTATCATAACAAGCCCGCCGCGCGCCTGAAGTGCACGGGATGAAAAACACGAGCGACGTCGCGACGCGACGTCGGCAGGTCCCGGCAGACGGGACCTACTTTGGCGCGATCAGCGATTCGATGGCCTGCACCAGCTCCGCGAACTGGAACGGTTTCTGCAGGTAGCGCCGCGCCGTTCGGCTTCCCTTGCCATCGGGCGGCTCTGAATCAGGAGACCGGACGGTGCCAATAATGACCTGCGGAACGTTTCGCCAGCCTTCGCCGCAGGTTGGCGCCGCGCCGAACGCGTCGGCATCGAGCACCATTACGCTGGGGGGGCGATTCACAGGTCCCGACGGTCCGTCCAGCCGGCGCACGCGACTCACCGCGACTCCCCGGGGTTCGAGCACAGCTTGCAGCACTTCGGCGGTATCCGAAACCTCGTCGACGACGAGGACGCACTCTTGTCTCGACACGTTGCCATCCTTCCCTGTCCGGCAGCCTGCCCCTGAAGGGTGAGGAGAATAGCGGTCGCCGCGAGTTGTGTCAAAAGATCTTTCGCTGTCGTGGAATCCGGGAGAATTCCGTGAATTGAAGCATGTACAACTCCCATTGACGCGGCCTGCCGATTGGTCGATAACGCCTTCCCCATTTGCCGGAAGGACCCTGTTTTGACAACAAATTCGCTGCCTGTTTCATCCCCGGGGCGCCTCGCGTGGCTGGCGACGGGAACTCCGCTCGACCGGGCAACCCGGATTCTGGCCGTACTGACGGCATTCAGCATTCCCCTGTCGACATCGTTCTCTGAGATCGTGACCGGGCTGTTCATGGCCTGCTGGGTCTGCTCGGGCAATTGGCAAGCGAAATGGGCCGCCGTGCGCGCCAACATCGTGGCTTTATGGTCGCTGGCGCTGTTCGGACTGCTGCTGCTCGGCGTTGGCTGGTCGGTCGAGAGCTGGTCGGCAGCGGGGCGGTGCCTGCTCAAGTATCGAGAGTTCGTTTACGTGCCGATGTTTTTGGTCGTATTTCGTGATGCGAGGCTGCGGCGGGTTTCGATTTCGGCGTTCATACTGGCGACGAGCGTTCTACTGGGCCTGGCCTATTACGAATTTCTGACCGGGGCCGATTTCGGCATTGGCTCCAATCCTCGCGATTACGTGATCGCCAAGGACCACATCATCCACAGCCTGATCGTGGCATTCGTCGTGTATCTGGCGGCCGGACGATTCGCGGAACACCTGGCCGCACGGGCCGCAGGACGCGGTGCCTGGACGTGGATGGCGGCGTACGCCGCGCTCATTGCGCTGGCAGTCTACAACGAGCTGTGCATGCTGACCGGCCGGACGGGGTACGTCGTCCTGGCCGCTTTGTTCTGTCTGTTTCTTGCCGAGCGGATGGGCCGGCGGGGTGTGGCGGTCGCGGCGGTCGTGTTAGTTGCAACCGGCTGCGGAGCGATGAGTTTTTCGCCCTTGATCCGATCGCGCGTCGAGCAGACGGTGAGCCAGTTGCGGAACCAGTTGGGCCCGGAGCGGAAACACTCGGCCGACCCGCGCATGGAGTTTTACGCCAACACGCTGCAGATGATCGCCCGGCATCCGTGGCTGGGGACCGGAACAGGCAGCTTCCGCCGCGAATACGCCCGGCAGGTGGCGGAGACCGACGACGTGGCGACGAGCGACCCGCACAACGAGTATCTGCACCTGGCGAGCCAGTTGGGAATTCCCGGAGCGCTGCTGTTCCTCTCTTTGTTGATCTACCAGTGGTTTGCCGCCGCGCGTCTGCCGGCAACCGAGCGTTCCATCGGCCGCGGCGTCGTGGCGACGATCGCTCTCGGATCGCTGTTCAACTCGCTGATCCTGAGCATCACCGGGGGCCTGATTTATTCATACTTCAGCGCCCTCGCGTTTTCCGAACTTGCACCCGACGCCGACGCGACCGCGCCCGAAATCAGCTCTGCCGACAGCGCCCAGCCTCCGTTGAGCCGTGCCGCCTGACTACGTTGGGCGGCACTCGGCAAAGCGGGCCATTTCTTCGCGGCTGCCCAGGACGAGCGGCGTGCGCTCGTGGATGCTCTTGGGCTGCAGGTCGAGGATCCGCGTGGTCCCATTGTGCGCGGCACCACCCGCCTGCTCGGCAATGAACGCCATCGGGTTGGCTTCGTACAGCAGCCGCAGTTTGCCATTCGGGTGGTCGGCCGTCGGGGGATACAGAAACACGCCCCCTTTCAGCAGCGTCCGGTGGAAATCGGCGACCAGCGAGCCGACGTAGCGCGAGGCGTATTTCTGCCGGCGCAACTCGTCGATGTATTTGCCGTAATGCGCCGGAAAGTCGTCGCGATACGCCTCGTTGATCGAATAGTATTTGCCTTTCGACGGCATCTTGATGTGCTCATGGCTCAAAACGTAAGCCCCAATCGACGGATCGAGTGTGAAACCGTGAACGCCGCGGCCGGTCGTGTAGACGAGAATCGTCGACGACCCGTAGACGACATACCCGGCAGCAATCTGTTTGTTTCCGGGCTGCAGGAGCCCTTCGAGCGGGTCGCCCCCTTCAGCCATTGACGCCTCGGATCGCCGCAGAATCGAGAAAATCGTCCCCACCGAAACGTTGACGTCGATGTTTGACGAGCCGTCGAGCGGATCGAAAACGATCGCGTACTTGGCGCGGCCTGAGGTCCTCAGGGCAATCGGTTCGTCGTTCTCTTCCGACGCCAGCACGCCGACCGAATCGCGCACGCCCAGGCAGTGCAGCAGGGCGTTATTGGCGTAGATGTCGAGCTTCTGCTGAATCTCCCCCTGCACGTTGACCTGGGCGTCTGAGCCGAGAATATCGGTGAGCCCCGCCCGGCGGACCTTGGCCTGGATCATCTTCGTCGCCAGCGTGATTCCCGACAGCAGCCACGAGAACTCGCCCGACACACCGGGAAAATGCTGCTGTTCCTGCAGAATGTACTGCTGGACGGTGATGATCGGTCGATCCATGCGGCGGGCCCCTTTTTCTGTGTTGAGCTGGGAGGCCATTCAACATACTCCCGGTGCGATGCCGCGGCAACTTGGCCGGCTCGATTGACGGAACGTCGAACGTCGAATGACGGACAATCGGCGGTGAGCAGAGCGCGGGGCGAGAATTGTCCAGTCGACATTCGACGTTCGGCGTTCGATGTTCGACGTTTTCGTGGCCGGGACGACGTTAGATCGACACGGTCAGCACGCCTTGGGAAGTGGCACGATTGGCGGCTCAAAATCCGCCGATTGCACTTGCCCCGTCGAATCGTCAGACTGGTGATCCGGAAACGCACCGACAGGTCGTAGAAACAAGAAATTTCCGCCATGCCGGCACGACAAATCTCCGACAGCAAGCGCCGCTGGCTCGACAAAGAACTGGTCGACTGGAGCAGGCAGGGGCTGATTACGCCCGAGCAGGCGGCAAAGATCCGCGGCCTGTACGAGACCGACGACGAAGCCGGCGCCCGCAAGCAATCGAAGTTGAGCTTCGCGCTGATGAGCCTGGCCGCGTTCCTCGTAGGGCTCGCTTTGTTTCTGGTGATCGGCCACAACTGGGACGCGATTCCCCGCGCCACCAAGCTGCTGATTATCTTCGGGTCACTGGTGGGCATCCACGCGGCCGGACTTTGGCTGCGGTTCACCAAACAGGCGCCGCGCGCCTCGGAGCTGGTGTTCTTCCTCGGCTGTCTGTTCTTCGGCGCGGGGATCTGGCTTGTCGCGCAAGTCTTTCATCTCGATGCGCATTATCCCGACGCGTTCTGGTGGTGGGCCGTCGGCGTGCTCCCCTTCGCCCTGTGCCTCGACACGATGCTCCTGCATCTCCTGCTGATCGGCTTATTGGGGTCGTGGGCCGGGATGGAGATCATCGGCTTCTCGAACCTTGGTTCGCGGCTGTTCTGGGGCTGGTGGACGATCCCAAACGGGGCGTACTCGCTGCCGCTTCTGGCGCTGCCGGGCCTCGCCTGGTGTTATCGGCGCGGCTCGTCGACGACCGTCGGGTTCTACGTGCCGCTGTTCGCGTGGTGGATCTTCCTGCAGGCATTCGCCTGGGATCTGGAGTGGCAGACGGTGTACTTCATCGGCACGCTCGGCGCGCTGCTCCTGATCATTGCCGAAACTCACCGCCCGGGGAGCAAATTCGCGATTCCCTATCGCTTCTGGGGGGTGGCCCTGCTCGCCGGTACGCTGATTCCGCTTAGCTACTCGGATTTCTACCGGCACGTCCTGCGCTCGAGCTGGTTCAGTTATCGCGATCAGGCCATGATGGGCGTGTTGGCGCCGTTCGCCGCGATCGCCGTCCTGATTGCCACGACCCTGCTGATCAGCGCGTGGTTCTATCACGCCAAGGAGCCGGCCAGAAGCGGCAGAGAGCGGTTCATGGAATTGCTCAAGCGGCAGTGGGTCCCCGTGGGGCAGGCCGCGGGAATGGCCGTCATGTCTCTGGGGGCGGTGACGGCTGCGGCGTCCGCCAGCGGCCGCCGTGTATTTGACGACGACGTCGTCGACTGGGGCCTGATGATCCTGGCGAACGTGGCGATGGTGAGCCTGGCGCTGTGGCTGATGCGCATCGGGCTGACCGAAGACCGCGGCCGCCCGTTCACGATCGGCGTGATGTATTTCCTGCTGTGGGCGATCCTGCGATACATCGACCTGTTTGCCGAAGCCGGCGGCATGCTGGGGGCGGCGCTGATGTTCTTCCTGTGTGGTGCGGCTCTCGCGGGCGTCGGGCTGTTCTGGCGAAAGCGAAAGCAGGTGCAGCATGTCTGACGCCGTCTGGATCCCGTCGCCGGAATCGGTCCCCACAGCCCCTTCGCGAATCGATCGCGTCTTTGCCTTCTTGAAGGCCCGCCAGAAACTTGTGCTGTTCGCGGGAGTCGCGCTGCAGGCGATTGTGCTTGTCGCAATGGTCGTGCTGCACGCGCTCCCCTATCTCGTCGGGGAGCGGATTGTGCTGAAAGTCGTACCGGTCGATCCGCGGGACTTATTCCGCGGCGATTACGTCGTCCTGAGCTACGACGCGAATCGCCCGCCGCCGGAAGGCATCGACGGCATTCCACAGGCGGGATTCTGGTGGCATCGGCGGTGGGACAGCGAAGCGTACCTCGAAGACCGCACCGTCTACGTCTCGATCGAGCCCGACGCCGACGGCAGCCACTGGCATGCGACAAAGTACAGCACCGAGCGCCCGGCTAGCGGCAAGTTCCTGCGCGGCCTGTATTCGCGAAGCAATTTTCAGGCCCCGATCAAGTTCGGCATCGAAGCTTTTTACGTCGAAGAGGGACACGGGAAAAGCCTGGAAGAGCTGCGCAGCAAACGGCAGCTTGCCGCCGAAATCGCCGTCGCCCCCTGGGGCCAGGCCAAGCTCGTGCGGCTGATTGAAGAGTAACTTCTGTTACAGCAGGCTGAGCCTGCACGGCAGTGCGTTCCCAGGCAGAGCTTGGGAACGAGATCTGATGCGAGTCTCACCAGCGCACGACATAACTCGGTCCCAGGCTCTGCCTGGGACCGCACTGGCTCCGAGGCTCTGCCTCGCATCGTTTGATGCGGCGCCGTGAGCACCATACCGTCACTGGCTCCGGGTAAACGAGTCGACGACTGCGTCGTATCGCGTCGCGGCAGCAATGATAGAATGGGGCCATGGGCCCCAGGCACGCCGATACGCCGCTCAACTCCGGGCAACCACTCTTCGCGACGACGCAGTGGAGCGTCGTGCTCGCGGCGGGGGCCAAACGCGAAGCGGGGGCGCGCGAGGCGCTCACGCGGCTGTGCGAGGTGTATTGGCCACCGCTGTATGCCTACGTGCGCCGCCGCATTGACGATGTGCATGAGGCGCAGGACCTGACGCAGGCGTTTTTCTCGCATCTGATCGAGAAACACACGATCGGCCGGGCCCAGCGAGACCGCGGGAGGTTCCGGGCGTTTCTGCTGACGGCGCTCAAGAACTTCCTGGCGAACGAATGGCACAAGGCGCGGACTGATCGGCGCGGAGGGGGGCGGGCCGCGCTGTCGCTCGATTTCGCCGCCGCCGAATCGCGCTTGCAGATCGAGCCGTCACACGAACTGACGCCGGAAAAAGTTTACGAACGCCGCTGGGTGCTGACACTGCTCGACAACGTCCTGGAAGCGCTGCGGCTCGAACTGGCACAGGCCGGAAAACTGGATGAGTTCGAACAGTTCAAGAGCGCACTGACGGGCGAGATGAGCGCCGCAGATTACGATCGGGCGGCGGATGCGCTGGGGATCACGTCGGCCGCCGCGAAGCAGGCTGCTTATCGGATGCGGAAACGGTATCGTGGCTTGTTTCGGGACGCGGTCGCCCAGACCGTCGCCGCAGGTGAGGATCTGGACGAAGAAATCGGTCGGCTCCAGGCCATTCTGGAATAATCGGGAGAAAATCCGCGAAGCGTGCGTTACCGGAAGCCTGTTTGGCTGTAGAGAGAGGTAGCGGAATTCGTGAGAATTTCGGGCCCTGGCGACCTCGGTCCGAACTCTGGCGAGTTCAGCGACACGGAGACGAGTGATGAGTCCAGAGTCGCGTTGCCCGAAATGCGGAGCTTTGCTCCCCGACGACGCCCCGGGCGGGCTCTGCCCCAAGTGCCTGGTGCAGGCCGGGTTCGAGAGTGAGTCGATCCCAAATCCTGCGGCAGGCAGCGACCCGGCTCAACAGCCCACGCTGAAATCGCCCGCCGGTTCGGGCGGCGGCTTCGAGCCCCTGTCTGCAGAACGATTGGCTCCCCTCTTTCCGCAGCTCGAAATCCTTGAGCTGCTCGGCAAGGGGGGCATGGGGGCCGTTTACAAAGCCCGGCAGCGCGGGCTCGACCGGCTGGTGGCGGTGAAGATTCTGCCACCTGAAATCGGCCACGATGCGGCGTTCTCCGAGCGGTTCACGCGCGAAGCCCGGGCGCTGGCCAAACTCAACCATCCCCACATCGTGGCGGTCTACGATTTCGGACAGGTGTTCGTAGTACCGCCTTCAGGCGGTCGGACGCCAACTTCGACTCCGGGTGTCGCAACTGCTGACAGACCGCCTGAAGGCGGTACTGCGAGCGGTGATACTACGAACGGGCTGTTTTACATCGTGATGGAGTATGTGGACGGGGTGAACCTGCGGCAGACGATCCAGTCTGGCGGCCTCGCGGCACAGCAGGCGCTGGCGATTGTGCCGCAGATCTGCGAGGCGCTGCAGTTCGCGCACGACGAAGGCATCGTCCACCGCGACATCAAGCCCGAAAACATCCTGATCGACAAAAAAGGGCGCGTGAAGATCGCCGATTTCGGCCTGGCGAAACTGGTGGGGAATGAGTCACGCGACCATTTTCTGACGGGCACGCATCAGGTGATGGGAACCCTGCGGTACATGGCCCCCGAACAGATGCAGGGCTCGCGGGAAGTCGACCATCGGGCCGACATTTACTCCCTGGGGGTCGTGTTCTATGAGCTGCTCACCGGCGAATTGCCGATGGGCCGGTTCGCCCCGCCTTCCAAAAAAGTGCAGGTCGACGTGCGGATGGACGAAATCGTGCTGCGGGCGCTGGAGCAGCAGCCAGAACACCGCTATCAGCACGCCAGCGAAGTGAAGACTGATGTGGAATCGCTGGCCCATGAGCCGCGACGACACGCAGAGCGCGTCGCAACCGAGCCGCGTTTCAGCCGCTTCGCAATCGCCGGTGCGGTGTGGGCTCCGCTGTTCTTCATCGCGCTGATTGCGACGATGGTTACCGATCGATCGGCAGAGGGCGAGCATGCCGGTCCGGCCTGGTGGCAATTGGCGCTGGCTTTCACATTGGTGTCGCTGGGAGCGCTCGCGCCCATTGGCACGACGATACTCGGCGTGCAGTCGATCGGGCACATCAAACGCTCCGGTGGTAATATCGTCGGCCTGCCGGTGGCGGTGGCGGATGCGCTCTTCTTCCCGCTGCTGGTTCTCGATTTTCTGATAACAGCAATCGTCGCCGCAGTCGTGATGGCCGTCCTGTTCGCGGCCCACCCGGACGGGCCACAAGGAAACTTTGTATTCGCTCTTCCGGCGATCCTGACATTGTCTGTCGCCGTTCCACTTTCAGCCTGGATTGACTTTTTGATCATTCGCGCGGTGTGGTGTACGGTTGTCGCGCGGCCCGCTCAGCGACAAACCCCCGAGTCACCGATCGAGTTCCAATCCGGCAATCAAAACGCCGAGCGCAAGGCGCGCGTCGGTCGCATTCCGATCGGGACGTGGATCGGTGTCTTGCCGTTCATCGTGGTTTATGCAACCGCATTGGCGGCGCTGCAGCAGCCGGACTGGGCCGGCGTCGCTCGCACCGTGGCGATGGCGTCGCTGTGCTTTGCCGCAGTCTATCTAAGTGTGCACGCCGTGATTGGGCTGGTGCGTCGATCGCGTCAGACCGCGAGTGAAGCAGCCGGGACCGAACCGCGGCCGTGGCGCATCGCGATGTTCTTTTCACTCCTGCTGTTCTTTACGACTGTGTTCGTCATCAACTGGGTGCAGAGCCCAATCACAGGATCGTCCGCCGGCGGAACGGCGCAATTGACGTTCCAGGTTGCCGGCCCTCAGACCGAAGTCACGCTGAATGGCGAGAAAGTGGCGATTTCCGCGGCTGGACTGGCCAGAATGCAGTTGCGGCCGGGAGATTATGAAACGGCGTTTCTCAAGGGAAATCTGCTGGTCAGGCGGTCCTACGAGTTCTTCTACGCCGGGGAAGTCAAACAGGCCAGCGAACGGGACGTCGACTCGATTGCGATTAAGGGCCCGCTGACGCTCGAAATCGAGCCCGGTTCCGGCCGGCCGGTCGTCGCCGACTTCACGGCACTCCAGGGATTCTGGAAGGTTGTCGCGCAGGTCAAGGGAGGTGGGTTCCTGATGTGGCAGCAGCGCAACAAATGGATCGAATTCGAGCTGAGCATTATGAGGAGCGACGTTCCGGAACAACCGCTTCACGATCCGTATCGTGCGGAAGTCCGCTACGCAATCGACTCGGCCGCTGCGCCCAGACATTTCGACGTTCCTGAACTCGGCCTCAAGGGCATCTATCGCATCGACGGGGACACGTTGACTCTCGCCGTGGCCGACGCAGGCCAGCCGCGCCCCACGGAGTTCGTTTCGCGCTCGGGCTCGCCCGTGACACTGACGCTCTGCCGGCGCGAGCATGCGCCGCCCTTGCCGCCGCCCGGGACGGGCGCTGTCGGCGGTGCTCCGGCCGGCGCCGGTGACATGGCACGGTCTACTAAGCATGCGGATTACGTCATGTGGCAAAGCGGGCCTGCCGGCGTCCTGGAACAGGCCGGCGGCTTGAGTCTGGAAAACCTGGGCGACATCGGAGTGTTTTACCCTCTCACGTTTGCGCGATCGCCGCAACTTGAGTTTCCTGCCCAGGACAGGATGGGGGACATCCGCTTCGAGGTGCGGGAACAGACGGCGACCGGGTTTCGCATCTACGTCAGCCAGCACAGCGGCACGGGTCAGTTGCCGCGGCTCGCGTGGCGTGCGCGCGGCGAACCGGCCGACCCCAGTGAAGAGGCCTTTTCGCAATCGGGCGCGATTGAGCTCAAGACCGGTGATTTCGAGGTCTTCTATCCGAAAGCGTTCGCCCGCCCGCCTCATCTCGTCCTGCCCCCAAACGAGCGCAAGGGCGAAATCCGCTTTACGATTTCACAGACGACGGCGACCGGATTCAAAGGGAACATCAGCCAGTTCTCGGGCGTGACTGGAACAACGGGTCGGTTCGTGTGGAAGGCGACGGGGCCGCCGGCGGATGCTGCCGGGAACAAGGCCTCGCCGGCGAAGGGAGAGCAGGAGAAGGCGGACGCCGATTTCAAACTGGAATGATTGCGCTGTCGTGGAGCGCCATCGCAACGAGTCAGACAAGGGTGGCCGAGCCCGGACCGAAGGGAAGGCCCGGTGATGAAGGGCGGTGAACGCTTCCGAACGACGAGTTGACAAGACGGGCGTTGGGTGATTAGGTGACCGAATCTGCTTTTCACCACCGGGCCTTCGCGTTGCTCCAGCCCCGGCCACCCCAGGCGGTTTATTTGCCTGACCTACGGCGACCTGGCGACCGCATTCTCCGCCAGTTGCTGTTTCTCAATCTCCAGCGCCTTGGGGAGCGAGAGCCAGTACGCGAGCAGAAATCCCGCCGCGCCGCCGCCGAGCTTGCCGAGCATCACCGCCACGATCAGCGTCGGCTGGAAATTGGCCGTGAACGCCAGGTGGTCGCCGAACAGGAACGCAGCACACACGGCGAACGCAATGTTCAGAACCTTGTCTCGGGGACGCATGTCGCGGACGAGGCGGAACATTGCCAGGATGTTGGCGACCGATGCCAGGAGGCCCGCGGCGCCGGCGCTTTCCAGACCGAGGCGCGCGCCCAGCTTTTCAATCGGCCGGGCCAGATATTTCTTGATCAGGTAGACCATCGGGAACGCACCGGCGAGCATCGTTCCGATGTAGCCGGCCACCTCCAAAGCCCGGAGCTGGTCGCGTTCGTCGGCGATGATCGGCGCAAGGCGCCAAGCGCCGAACAACCAGGCGAACAATCCCGTCCCGTACAATTTCGCGGTGAAGTACTCCACGATGCAGCACACGACGACCAGCTTGATGCCCCCATCCATGATCCGGCCGAAGATCATGAATCCCTGAATCATCCGGTCCGGCACGAAGTGCAGTCCCACCGCGATCAGAACCATCACGAGCGCCAGCGGTGCGAGATTGATCAGGATCATCGGCAGACTCAACGCGAGCTGATACGCGGGATCGCCCTCGGTGGACACCTCGGGCCGGATCATCGGCGACGCCAGCCACAGTACGGCACAGGAAATGAACACGCCGATCGGAATCGACAGCACCCCCGAAAGCACGCCCAGAGCCATGTAGGGGTGATCCTGTTTGTCGAGCATCGCCAGGCCCATGGGAATGGAAAAGACGATCGTCGCCCCCGCCATGTAGCCGGTCATCATGGCCATGATCCACATTTCATTGACGTCGGTCAGGCTGCGGGCGAGCTGGTAGCCCCCCATGTCGACTGCGATGAACGTGGTCGACGCCATTGCCGGATCGGCGCCGATGGCCGAGTACACTGGCCCGGCCACGGCACTCACAAGCTGCGACAAGAGGGGAATGGCCGCCATGATCCCGGCGACTGGTACGAAGATGTACCCGATCGCATGCAGGCCGTCGAGAAATTCCTTCCCCAACCCCTTCTGGCCATCGACGAGCGACGCGATCGCCCCCGCCACAGCGCAGCACAAGACCAACGAAATCACGACAGTGCCGATGATGCTCATGGGTCAGGCAAGCGGGCGGCGGTTGACGACGGCGATGATTCCAAACGTTGGATTTCTACGCGGCCCCCGATTCTACAGGGAAGTCGAACGATCGTCGTCTCACTTAATGAGATAAGATCACGTCGCGGCAGCGTACAGAGTAGCAGAGCAATTTTCCCGCGATTATCATTTCATTCCAAAGTGACGTTCTCCCCCAAGCGCTGAAGGACTTCTATGCAAACTCTCCGCGCGACGGCATTTCTGACGCTCGTCTGCCTGGCGTACGGGGCTGCAACGCCTGCAACGATGGCCAGCGGTGCCGAGCCTCCCGGCTTGACGGCCGCGAGCGCCAGTCACGTTCATCCGGTGCTGATCCGCAACGAGCATGGCCCGCTCGTGCGCATCACGGTGAACGCCGCCGAACCGAAAGATGTTCGCGTGAACGCTCTGTCGTTCAAGCTGGACGGGACCGACGACCTCGCCGATCTCGATGCGCTCGAGCTGTTTTCGACCGGTGAAAACGAAGCCTTTGCGGCAACGGCCCGGTTCGGCGAGCCGGCGCGGCCGGCGGCGATGGTCACGTTTCAAGGCGAACACCTTCTGCGCCCCGGCAAGAACGTGTTCTGGCTGTCATGCCGGCTGAAACCGGCGGCCGGACTGTCGCATCGTGTGACCGCCGCGTGTACTGCCGTCGAAACAACGGCAGGCAAGATTGCACAGATTGATGGATCGCCCGCACTCCACCGGCGGATCGGGGTCGCGCTCCGCAAACATCGCGACGACGGCGTTCACACATATCGCATTCCGGCGCTGGCCACGTCATCCCGCGGGACGTTGCTGTGCGTGTACGACATGCGTCGCCGCATGGGGCGCGATTTGCAGGAAGACATCGATATCGGGCTCAGCCGCAGCACCGACGGCGGAAAGACGTGGGAGTCGGCCCGTCCGATTATGGACATGGGCGAATACGGCGGCCTGCCGCAGGAACAGAATGGGTGCAGCGATCCGGGGATCATCGTCGACCAGAAGACGGGGGAAATTTTCTGCTTCGCGGTGTGGATGAACGGCAAGCCGGGAAAGCACCAGTGGAACGACGACGGGTCGGAGCCGGGATTCGAAATCGGCAAGACGGCCCAGTTCCTGATGGTTCGCTCGCAGGACGACGGCCTCACTTGGACGAAACCCGAAAACCTGACGAAGAAACTCAAGCAGGAATCGTGGTGGCTGCTGGCCCCGTCGCCGCAGCAAGGGATCAATCTGCCCGACGGCACGCTCGTCATGCCAGTGCAGGGGCGCGACGGCGGGGCGAGACTGGAGACGTTCGCCACGCTCATGATCAGCCGCGATCACGGCGTGACGTGGACGATCGGCAATCCCGGATACCGCGGCGGAAACGAATGCCAGGCGGCCCGGCTCGGCGACGGTTCGATCATGCTCAACATCCGCAACGATCACGAGCGGTTCCGGGCCGTCGTTGTCACGAACGACCTGGGCCAGACCTGGCAGCCGCATGCCACGAACCGCAACACGCTGATCGAGCCGAACTGCAACGGCAGCCTGCTGCGCGTCGATTACGAAGAAGCCGGTGCAGCCAGGCACGCCCTGCTGTTTGCGAACCCGCACACGCAAAAAGGGCGGACCCATCAGACGATCCAGGTCAGCTTCGACGACGGCCGCACCTGGCCCGAATCTCACCACCGTCTGCTCGACGAAGGGCGCGGCGCAGGATATCCGAGCTTGACCCGCATCGACGCGAACCACGTCGGCATCGTCTACGAAGGCAGCCAGGCGCACCTGATGTTTGAGAAATTTTCGCTGGAAGAGCTGTTGCGTAAAAACACGACCGCCTTCAGCGAGCGGCTGCTCAAAACGGGTTACTCCTACTCGTACGGCCTGGATGCGGCCGATCTCGACGGCGACGGCGACCTCGACATCACCAGCTCCGACACCCGCAACTTCAAACTGTACTGGTTCGAGAACGAAGGTCAGGGCCGGTTTCGACAACACCTGATCGAAGATGGAGACCGGCTTGGGATTTTCGGCCCTGTCACGCAGGTGGAACTCTCGAAGAGTGTCCAGGGAGACGCTGTCAACGACCGCTGGTTCAAGACGCCGCGCCTGGAACGCCATGTCGTCGGCGACGTCAATTCCGACGGCAAGATCGACGTGGTGATCGTCGAGAACCTGCACGGCGGCATCTACTGGTACAAGAACAGCGGCACACCGGCCAAATCTCCCCTGTGGCAGCGGTTCACGATCACGCGGAATTCAATTCCGGGAGCGTATGACGTCGCCGTGCTCGACCTCGACGGCGATGGCGACCGCGACGTGGCCGTGTCCACTTGGCGGCTCAGCAACAAGTTCGTGTGGTTTGAAAACCCGGGGGATCCGGAAAAGTCCGACGAATGGAAGCTGCACGTCATCGACGAGAATATCGCCGAGCCGCGCACGATCCGCGCCGGCGACTTCAACGGCGACGGCAAGCCCGACCTGCTCGGCACGGCCCTCGTTGCCAACCTTGTCGTCTGGTATGAGCACCCCGGCGACCCACGCACGAGTCCCTGGAAGCGTCACGTCATCGACGGCAAATCACCAGAGCCAGGTCACGGCATGCCGGCCGACATCGACGGCGACGGCGACCTCGACGTGGTGATGGCGCTCGGCATGAGCTCGAGCGCCAAACAGACCGGCACCCGCGAAATCGTCTGGTACGAAAACGATCCTGCGGCGCAAAAAAACACCGAGTGGAAGAAGCACGTGATTGCCGGCGACTTCGACAACGCCTTCGAAGCGATCGCCGTGGACCTCGACGGTGACGGGCGGCTCGACGTGGCCGCCACCAGCTACGCGGCGCCGCACGGCCGGGCCGTGTGGTTCAAGAACCCCGGCGATCCCCGCGGCAAGTGGACGGCACACGACCTGAAAACGAACTGGCCGCGCGCCAATCAGATCATCGCCGCCGATCTCGACGGCGACGGCAAGCCCGACCTGGTCGCCGGCACGACGGGCAACGCCAGCGAGGTACGATGGTGGAGGAATGAGGGGCCGGCGCGCTAGCCGCCTGTTGGAAACGGGAGGGCGAGGCTCCTGCCGAGCCGCCGCTCGGCGCTCGATGACCGAAAAACGCACCGTTGGGAAACGAGGGCTCACCGGCGAACGACCTGAGAGTCGTAGGTCAGGCTGTGCCCAATGGAACTAAGCTTCTATTGACCAAAAACGAATCCTCCGCGACGTAAGTTGTTGTTCAACGACAACTTGGCCACGGAGGACTCGCAGATGTTCAAGGATGAACTGAGGCATAAGGTATGGGA
>JACQFH010000155.1 GCA_016200145.1 Planctomycetia bacterium
CCTCGTAACCGGGTCCGCCGCCCTCACGGATTCGACGCTTTGGATCTGGCTGTCGCTCCGCTGGCTGGCGGGAATCTTGGGCCCGCTCGCCGCCTGCGTCATGGTGCACCGCATCCTGCGCTATCGCAATACGCAGGCGGCGACCGGCGTGCTGTTCGTCGCAGTGATTCTGACGTTTATCGGTGAACTCACCGCCGATCTGCTGCAGCGCGCCGTCCACGTTTCCTTCTGATGGGTCGAATCGAAGGGTGGGGGGGGTATGACGCGCGGTTGCGGTCGGGTAAATTGGCTGGGCGTGGCGAGATTTCCGCCGTTCGATTGCTTCGGGTTGTTGCGAACTCGGATTCACGATCATTGAGAGGATACGGTTCGATGAGATTCCTGGCGATTTTCCTGTCGGTTGGCGCTGCCCTGCCGGGTCCGTTGGAGAAGGCTCGGGCTGCTGAAGTGCGAACGATCGGCGGAAACGGCCGTCAGACGTTTTCCGGCGACGGCGGGTCGGCCCTCGACGCCGGAATTGGCGGGCCGTTCGGGTTGACGGTCGGCCCCGATGGATCGCTCTACGTGTGCTCCATCTCCAATCACTGCATCCGGCGCATCGACGAGGGAACGGGCCTGATCTCGACCGTCGCCGGGGTGGGCAAACAAGGCTACGCGGGGGACGGCAAGCCGGCAAGCAAGGCACTGTGCAACGAACCCTACGAAGTCCGCTTCGATTCCGACGGCAATATGTTCTTCGTCGAGATGCAGAACCACCTGGTCCGCCGCGTCGACGTCAAATCAGGGAACATTTCAACGATTGCCGGCACGGGGCAGGCCGGATTCTCCGGGGACGGCGGGCCCGCCGTGAAAGCCAAATTGAAGCAGCCGCATTCGATCGCCCTCGACGGCGCGGGGGGCTTGTACATCGCCGATATCGGCAATCACCGCGTGCGGCGCGTCGACCTGCAATCGGGAGTCATCGAAACGCTGGCCGGAACGGGTGAGAAGGGCCCAACGCCGGACGGGGCCGACATTGCGGGAACGCCCCTGAATGGCCCGCGGGCGATTGACTTCGATACGCGCGGGCAAATGCTGCTGGCGCTGCGCGAGGGAAACGCGGTCTACCGGGTTGATCTGCGGAGCCGAAAGCTGCACCATTTTGCCGGCACCGGCGCCCAGGGACATTCGGGTGACGGCGGCCCGGCCGCCGCGGCGCGACTCAACGGACCGAAGGGCATCGCCGTCGGTCCCGGCGGAGACGTGTACATTGCCGACACCGAGAACCACACGATCCGTGTGATCCGTGCGTCGACCGGAAACATCGAAACCCTCGTCGGCGATGGCAGCCCCGGCGACGGGCCCGACGGAATTCCGCGAAAATGCCGGCTCAACAAGCCGCACGGCGTGTATGTCGACGCCAAGGGCGTCGTCTATATCGGCGACAGCTCGAACCACAAGGTCCGAAAGCTCACGCTGAAGTGAGCCTCACTGTGAGAATTCGGGCCGGCGCTGGCGAAGCTGATCTTTGAGGCGGGCGACGATGCTCGAGTGCATCTGGCTCACGCGGCTTTCCGACAGGCCGAGCGTGTTGCCGATTTCCTTCATCGTCAGCTCTTCGTAGTAATACAGGATGATGATCAGCCGCTCGTTGCGGTTGAGCCCCTTCGTGACCAGCTTCATCAGGTCGCGCTTCTGAATGCCGTTGGTGGGGTCGATGCCCTTGTTGTCTTCGAGGATGTCGATCTCGCGAACGTCTTTGTAGCTGTCGGTCTCGTACCACTTCTTGTTGAGGCTGACGAGGTTGACGGCGCTGGCTTCGGCCTTCAGCCGCTCGAATTCCTCAGTCGGAATCTGCATCTTCCTGGCGATCTCGCCGTCGGTGGGGGGGCGGCCCAGGTCGGATTCCGCCGACTTGCGTGCGGCTTCGACCTTGCTGGCCTTGCTGCGGACCAGCCGCGGTACCCAGTCCATCGTTCGCAGCTCGTCGAGCATGGCGCCGCGGATTCGCGGGACGCAATAGGTCTCGAATTTCACTCCGCGCGTGAGGTCGAATGCCTCGATGGCGTCCATCAGTCCGAACACGCCGGCAGAAATCAGGTCGTTCAGGTCAACCCCGTCAGGCAGCTTCGACCAGACCCGTTCGGCATTGTAACGGACGAGGGGCAGGTACTTTTCGATCAGCAGGTTGCGCAGCTCTTTGCTGGACTGATCTTTCTTGAATTCCTGCCAGACTTCGGTGATATCGCGTTCGACCTTCGAAACCATTGAACCCTCCGTGGTAGTTTCAAGTCAGGGATGTCGTCTCTGCGACCTGGTGATCAGGGACTGTTAGAGGCTGCGGGAACTGTTCCGGAAGCGGCAGCGGCCCGGCGCTGTTCGTTACGCTCGACGCCCTCTTCGACGAGGCGTCGGGCCATTTCGCCGCACACCCAGCCCAGCACATAGAACGCCGCGGTGGCGGCCAGGGCCGTTTTGAGGGCCGGCTCGAACGCGGCTCGCGTGCACAGGCCCTGGATCACCGCCGTTGCAAAGGCGATCAGTGCCAGACGAACCGCGTAGTCGTTCGCCACTGCCGAGCTCCACATGGTCGGGGTCGCCGAAATGCGCCCGCGCAAACAGATGCGCCGGGCGACCGGTTCCCCCCCAGGTGTTATCGGCAGTTAAAGTCAGCGAAATGAGAAAATCTCCTTTCCTCGGAAAAGTTGAACACCTTTTCGTCAGGCAGCCTTCTGATCGAGGAACCGGGCAAACTGCGAAAAGTACGAACTCCGGTCGGATTGCGGCTGCGACAGGTTCACGATGCGGCGTGCCAGTTGTTCGACGGCCATCCCGGCAGCACACCGCGACCCGTCGGCGACGAACGGCTTTCGGCGGGCGACAGCGGCAGGAACCGCGGGGTCGCGCGGAATGTGTCCGGCCGACGAGACCGTCAGGTGCAGAAACGTGCGAGCCGTCTGCTGGACCCGTGCGATGATCTCGCGGGCCTGCTCGGGAGAATCGGCCAGATTGACGAGAATGTGCGGCTGCAGCAGTTCGCTGCCCGACGACAGCGCCTTCAGCGTCGCGTAGGCGTCGGCGATGGCCGTTGGTTCGGGGGTCGTGACGATCAGCACCGTCTCGGCGGCCGAGACGAATTGCCGCACCGTGCGGTGAATGCCCGTCCCCGTGTCGATGATCAGGTATTCGTGGTCGCGCTCGAGCTCTTCCAGTTGCGCGAGGATCTCGCGCTGCGCGATGGCAGAGCAGTCGGCCGAGTCGAACAGACCGCTCGCGCCGGGAACGACGTGGATCCCGCAGGGCCCTTCGAGCAGAATCTCGGAAACGGTTCGGGCGCCGCTGACGACGTGTGACAGGTTCCAATAGCCGTTGAGCCCGCACAACAGGTCGATATTGCCCAGCCCCAGGTTGGCGTCGAGCAGACAGACGTTGTGGCCGATCTTCTTCAAAGCGATCGCCAGGTTCAGGGCGATATTGCTTTTGCCCACCCCTCCCTTGCCGCTGGTGATGGCGATCGTGCGTGCGTGCCGGGGGAGCGCGGCGGTTTCGACGACGGCGGTTTCAGTCCGCCGTTCCATCATGCCTCGCAGGATTTGTGCTTGATCGTACATGGGACACCAGAAAGTGCGGAATTCGGAATTCGGAGTGCGGAATTACAGTGTCGAAGGGGTCGCAGAGTCAAAAAGTCGAAGAGCGAGGAGAGAAGAGCGAAGGACATTCACGTCGTGCTTGCCTCTTCGCGCCGCCGACGCCCGAACAGCGATTCTTCCCCCAAGACAAGGCGCGCGATGCGCTTGGCGGAGGCGTGTTCGATGTCGTCGGGAACGTCCTGTCCCGTCGTGAGGTAACTGACGGGCAGGGGCACGCGCCGTGAGACCGAGAGCAGCGAACCCATACCCACGGCTTCGTCGAGTTTGGTGAGGATCATCGCGGTCGTACCGGCGGGGGCGAATTTCTCGGCCGTGGCCTGCAGGCTGCGCGCGCTGGCGGCCAGACTGAGAACCAGGTGCACTTCGTCGACCTGGGCCTCGGCGAGCAGGCTTTTGAGCTCCTGGATTTTCAGTTCGTCGCGCGGGCTGCGGCCGGCCGTGTCGATCAGCACGAGGTCGAGCCCCGCCAGTTCGTCGAGCGCCCTCCGCATCTCGCGCGGGGTGGTGACCACCTTCATCGGCAGATCGATGATTTCGGCGTAGGTCCGCAGTTGCTCGACGGCGGCGATGCGGTACGTGTCGACTGTGACGAGGCCCATGCGAATGCCGTCGCGAAGGCGGAAATTTGCGGCCAGCTTGGCGATCGTGGTCGTTTTTCCCACGCCGGTGGGGCCGACGAGCGCGACGACACGGCGGCGGCCCGGCGTGGCGACGATGGGTGAAGCACAGCGAATGTCGCCTTCGACGATTCCGCGGAGCCGCGCTTTCGAGGCCGCGACGTCACCTGGTTTCTCGGCGCCTTCCGTCCCCTTGAGCTGATTGATCAGGTCGCGCGCCAGGTCTTCTTCGACCTCCACGTCGATCAGCTCGGTGTAGAGCTGGAACAGCTCGGCAGGAATTTCGGCTTGCTGGTGCAGCGATCCGCGCGTGAGCTGCGAAACCATTTGCTGGATCGAGCTGAGCTGACGCGCAATGGCCGACTGCTGTTCGGTGATCGGCGTCGCCGGGGCCGGCGATGACGGCGCCTGGGCGCTCGAGCCGGGGGCGAGGTTGTAGGAGACGGCGGTCGGCCGTGCGGGGAACGGCGTCTCGACGGGCGTCACCGGACGACTGGCCGGCTGATTGACATACGGCATTCGCTGAGCGGCGGGCGCTGCTTTGGGCAGCAGGGGCGGCGGCGGCGACAGGTTCTCGTCGGTACGGCGCGGCGCGGCCTGGCCGGTTGCGGCAGCCGAGCCGCGGCTGCCGTTCGAAAGCATTGCCCTGGGCGTGCGGACGTTTACTCCCGTCCCGGCAGTGATCTCGACCCGCTGGTCGGTCTTGCGCCATTTCAGGAATCGCGGCGGGGGCAACTCGCGCGTGTGCAGGATGACGGCTTCAGGCCCCAGCTCCTGGCGCACAATGTCGAGCGCTTCCTGCATCGTGGCCGCCTTGAACGTGCGGACGTCGGTTTGGTTCATACAAATACTTCCGGAGTGCGGAGTTCGGAATTCGGAATGGAGAATGATTTCGGAATTGGGATTTTGGATTTCGGATTTGAAGTAGGTCCCGCCTGCCGGGCGGGACCTCGTTTGGATATTTGGATTCGAATCGCGACGAACGCAACTTGGTCATTCGGACGTCGGGTTTGTGCTTCGCTCCGGTTGCCAGGTCCCGTCCGGCAGACGGGACCTGCTGTGTCGTGCTTGCCTCTTCGCGTCTGATGGCGAGTGTCATGTCGCCCCGGCCATCACGGGGCGCTTGTCTTTGTTGAGCACGTCGATCCCGACCTGGCCGGCCGATTCGACATGCGTGTCGCGGGTGACTTCGTTGAGGCTCAAGATGGCCAGGTTCGGCAGGGCCGACGACGTGATTTGCCGAAGGGCTGATCGAATCTGGGGTGTCGTCAGCACGACGGGCGGGTAACCGGGGCCGGTCAGGTGTTCGAGCTGGGCCGCGATTCCGCGCGTCACCGCCTCTGAGACCTGCGGCGAGAGTTTGATGATCATGCCCCGCTCGCCGTATTCGACGCCGGCCGCCAGAATGTCCTCCAGGGCCGGATCGAGCGTGATCACCCGCAGCACGTTTTCTTTGTCGCGGTACTGCTGGCAGATGGTGCGGCTCAGGGAGTGCCGCGCGAATTCAGTGAGCAGGCCCAGGTCTTTCGTGCGGTCGGCATATTCGCCCAGGGTTTCGAGGATGTTTTCGAGGTTGCGGATGGGGACCCGTTCGCGGAGCAGGTTGCACAGCACCTGGTGCACGTGATGCGGCTTGAGCGAGTCGGGAATCAGCTCTTCGACGACCTTCGGCGAGTGCTGCTTGAGGTTGTCGAGAAGCTGGTGGACTTGCTGTCGCGACAGCAGCTCGTCGCTGTGCCGGCGGACGATTTCGGTCAGGTGCGTGACGATCACGGCCGAGGGTTCGACGACGTTGTAGCCGAGCAGCTCGGCCCGTTCGCGCTGCGACGATTCGATCCATACGGCGGGGCGCCCGAAGGCGGGCTCGATCGTGGCTACACCGGGCACCTTGCCGCTCGTGGCGCCGCTGTCGATTGCCAGCAGCCCGTCGGCAAAGATCGTACCTCCGGCGATGGCGACGTCGTGAATCTTGATCTGGTACTGCCGCTGGTCGAGGCGGATGTTGTCGCGAATGCGGACCTTGGGGAGGATCATCCCCAGTTCCTGGGCGATCTTGTGCCGGACGCGGGTGACTCGGTCGAGCAGGTCGCCGCCGGCGGTCGTATCGGCCAGGCGGATCAGGCCAAAGCCCAGCTCCAGCTCCATGGGATCGACGAACAGATTGTCTTCGGGCTTGGGGGCGGGCCTTTCCTGCGACTTCTTGACCGTCTGTTCCTGTGCGACGGCGGCTTTGACCTTGCGCGCCCGCGAAAGGACAACGGCCAGGAACGACAGCCCGCCTCCGAGTGCAATCAGGGGGAGGCGCGGCAGTCCGGTGAATGACAGGGCCCCCAGAAACACGGCCGAAACACCCATCGCCTCGGGCCGGATGAACATCTGTCCGATGATGTCGCTGGGAAGATCGCTGTCGATGCTCGTGCGGGTGACGAGCAAACCGGCAGCCAGCGAGATCAGAAATGCCGGTACCTGCGTCACCAGCCCGTCGCCGATCGTGAGCTTTGTGAACACGAGGCTGGCTTCCCGCAGCGGCATGCTCTGCTCGACCATGCCGATGTACATGCCGCCCACGATGTTGATCAGCGTGATCACGATGCTGGCGATCGCGTCGCCGCGGACGAATTTGCTGGCACCGTCCATGGCCCCGTAGAAGTCAGCCTGCTGGGCGACTTCCTCGCGGCGTTTGCGGGCTGTTTCAGCATTCAAGAGCCCGGCCTGCATGTCGGCATCGATGGCCATCTGCTTGCCGGGCATGCCGTCGAGGGCGAATCGGGCGGCCACTTCGCTGATGCGCGTGGCGCCTTTGGTAATCACCAAAAACTGGATGGCGATCAGGATCACGAAAATAATCAGGCCCACGGTCACGTTGCCGGCGGCGACGAATTCACCGAACGCCTGGATCACGCCTCCCGCCGCGCCAGTTCCGTCGAGTCCGCCGCGAGTCAGAATGAGCCGGGTCGAGGCCACGTTGAGCACCAGCCGCGCCAGCGTCGTTCCCAGCAGCAGCGAAGGGAATACGCTGAATTCCAGGGGCCGGCTGACGTACATTGTCGTCAACAGGATTACCACCGACACGGTGATATTGGCCGAAAGCAACAGATCCAGCAGCGCAGCGGGCAGCGGAACGACGATCACGAGGATCGACGTGGCCATCAGCGCCGGGACGATGAGACCCCGGTTGCCGGCCCAGAAGCCGCGCACGGTTAACGACGCCGCAGAAGGCATCCTGCCTCCGCCGACTGGATTTCAGGTGGGA
>JACQFH010000178.1 GCA_016200145.1 Planctomycetia bacterium
ACACGTCGGACTGCGGCCCCACTTGGTCCAGTTTGCCTGCCGCCTGCTCAGGCGGCATGTAGCTGGGGGTCCCCAGGATCTGGCCCGTCCCCGTGAGTCCGGAATCCCCCTGCGTCTGTTTGGCCAGACCGAAGTCGGTCACCTTCGGCTGCCCCTGCTTGTCCAGCAGCACGTTCGCCGGTTTCAGGTCGCGGTGGATGATTCCCTTCGCGTGCGCATAGTCGACTGCCTCAGCCACCTGCTTCACAAGCTGTGCCGCTTCCCGCGGAGGCAACGGGCCATTGGCGACTTTCCGCGCCAGGCTCTCGCCTTGGACGAACGCCATCGAGAAGTAGTGCTGGCCGTCGTGCTGGCCGATTTCGAAGATCGGCACGATCCCGGGATGATCGAGATTGGCCGCTGCCTCGGCTTCGGCGTAGAACCGTTTGACGTCGCTGTCGTGCGCCAGTTGGCCGGCCAGGATCATCTTCAGGGCCACGACCCGGTTCAGGTTCACTTGCCGCGCCTTGAAGACGACTCCCATGCCGCCGCGGGCGATTTCTTCGAGCAGCTCGTAATCGCCGAAGTAGCGGATCATCTGGCCAGCCCCGGCGGACACCGCGTCGGACATTCCAAGCAGGGTGGGCGCATCGACCGCCGCCTTCAGCGGCTCGGCCAGCCGGCCGATCGAATCGTGGTTGCGGAAGAACGATTGCAGGTCATCGGCGAATTCCGGATTCGCGGCCAGCAGCGAATGCCGGTCGAGCGGCGCGCCGCGTTCGACCGAATGCAGGTAGTCGGCCAGAATCTGTTCCAGTTTCGACTGACGATCGGCAGACTGGCCTGCGTGGCTGTCGGACATGGAAATGCTCGGCTTGGTGGTTGAGAATCTGTTCGTGGTTGACGGAGGCGCAATGCATCAGCCTGGAAAGGCCGATCTCCCTGAAACAAGGCGACAGGCACGCCGCCATTATGCGCGGTTCCTTCGCAGGTTGCTCCATTTCCGCAGAGACACGCCCGTCAGGAAGCGGTTTCGGAAAATCGCTTTCCGACGCGCGGCTCTGCGCAATTCGCGTTTCCGAAACAACGCAGATGTTCCGCGGCAGACGCGAATTCAAGCGAGTTCGGCCCCGAGACGATTTCTATTGTCGTATTGTACGATAAATCGTACGATATCTAATGACGTTGACAGGAAACGCCGATGGTGGCGGCATCGGCAACGTGATCCCACGATCGATCGAATCCTCCGATCCGGAGCAGCCATGAACTTCTTCAACCGGGCGCGGCTGGCGCGAAGAGGGTTTCTGGAGTCAGTCGGCGTCGGATTCGCCGGCGTCACGCTGCCGAATCTGCTGTGGGCCGATGACCGGCGCCGCGCGACCGGCACAACGACGCAGGCCGACCACTGCATTCTCATTTTTCTCAACGGCGGTCCCAGCCATCTCGACATGTGGGACCCCAAGCCCGACGCGCCGACCGACATCCGCGGCGAGTTCGGCCCGATCGCCACGTCTTTGCCGGGGGTGCAATTTTCAGAACACCTGCCGCGCATGGCGCGGCACATGCACCGCAGCGCGGTGATTCGATCGGCGCATCACCTGATCGGCCACGCCCATGGCGCGGCCGTCTACACGGCCATCACCGGTCACGACCGCGGCGATACGACACAGATCACGCCGACGGGACCGAACGATTATCCGTCCATCGGTTCGGTGATGACGCATCTGCGTCCGCCGGAACAGTTGATGGTGCCGTTTGTCAACTTGCCGTACACGTGCACCGAAGGGATCGGCGGGCCGCCACAGGCCGGGTTTTTCGGCGGGATGATGGGAAAAGGACTCGACCCGCTGTGCGTCTTCAAAGACCCCAACGCGCCCGACTTCAAAGTTCCCGACCTGTCGCTGCCTGTCGACGTGGCTGCCGATCGACTGACCCGCCGCCAGTCGCTGCAGGAAACGATCGACGTGCAATTTGCGGGCCGCAGGACGCGCGGCGTGGCCGGCGTCGAGGGGTTCCGCGAACGGGCGTTCAGCCTGCTGAGCTCATCGGCGACGCAGCGCGCCTTCCAGATTTCCGAGGAACCCGACCGGACGCGCGACGCGTACGGCCGCAACATCTACGGGCAGAGCGTGCTGCTCGCCCGACGCTTGATTGAAGCGGGGACGCGCGTGGTGTCGGTTCCCTGGTCGCCCGACGCGAACGCTACCTGGGACACGCACTGGGACCACGTGAACCGTCTGAAGAATGAGCTGCTGCCGCCGCTGGACATGGCCGTCGGAAGTCTGCTCGACGATCTCGTCGAGCGCGACCTGTTCGACCGGACGCTGGTCGTTGTCATGGGCGAGTTCGGCCGCGCTCCGCGGATTTCGGAAGTTCCGGGATATCCTCTGCCGGGGCGCACGCACTGGCCGTTCTGCTACAGCCTGTTCATGGCCGGCGGCGGGATCAAGCAGGGCTACATCCACGGAGCCAGCGACAAGATCGGCGGCAACCCGGTCGACAAACCGGTGATTCCCGCGGAGATCATCGCCACGATCTACAAGGCGCTGGGAATTCCGCACACGTTCGAATTCCACGACCTGCAGAACCGGCCGCAGGCGCTCGTCCCCTGGGGCGAGCCGATTCAGGACATGTTCGCGTAAGAAGTAGGTCAGGCTTTCCAGCCTGACAGCGATGTGGATTCCCAGAATTCGTCGGTCGCCGGCCAATTGGACAGTGGATCAGGTGATCAGGTGACCGCAGGAGAGCCAGCCCAACTCACCAATACCGCCGTCCGTCTTTTTCACCTGCTCACCTGCTCCATTGCTCTCCTGCTCTATTCGCCGAGGGCGAATTGCCGTCAGGCTGGAAAGCCTGACCTACTTTTGCATCAGCTCGCGGAGCTTTTTGAGGCCGCGGTGGAGCAGGCCGGCGGTGGCCGTGTCGCTGCGGTCGAGTCTGGCAGCCGTTTCGCTCAGCGAGCGGCCTTGCAGGTGATGCAATACGATCGCCTCGCGCTGCAGCTCGGGGAGCTGGGTGAGCGCGTCGGCGAGAAGAAGCAGGTCTTCATTGCGCGAAGCCTGCTGACTGGGAGACGACTGGTCGCCGGCCAGGAAGTTCGCGAGGCGCGCCGATGACGCGTCGAGAGCAACGTCGAGCGATTGTTCGCGGGCGACGTCGCGCTTGGCGCGGCGCAGGTTGCGGAGCGCGTCGGCCAGATTGTTGGCGAGGGCCTTGCGCAGCCACGCGGCCAGCTCGGCGTTTTCGGTGCCAAGCTGATGCCAGCGGGCGTGCGCGTCGAGCAGCGTCTGCTGCACCAGGTCCGACGGATCGATCCGGGCGTGCCAGCGCTTGTCGAGCTGCAAGCGCGCCAGCAGCAGCAGGTACGAGCGGTATTTTTCGAATTGAGCCGTCATGCAGAATAAGGCGTCGGGAAACGATGCATTATGCGCGCGGCGAGACAGATTTGTCGCAATTCGTCCGGTAGGTCAGGCTGTGCCCAATGGAACTAAGCTTCTATTGACCAAAAACGAATCCTCCGCGACGTAAGTTGTTGTTCAACGACAACTTGGCCACGGAGGACTCGCAGATGTTCAAGGATGAACTGAGGCATAAGGTATGGGA
>JACQFH010000179.1 GCA_016200145.1 Planctomycetia bacterium
ATCGCGAGTACGTCTATCGCAGCGCATTCGAGTTGGGCCGGCACATTATCGGGTACGAATTGCAGAAAGTGCTGGCCTGCGTCGACTGGTTCACGAAAGAGTCGGGTGAAAAGGATGCCCGGATCGGCGTCGTGGGTTACGGCGAGGGAGGCATTCTGGCGTTGTACGCCGCCGCCCTCGACACGCGAATCGATGCCTGCGGCACGAGCGGCTATTTTGGCCCGCGGGAACGGATCTGGGAACAGCCATTGGATCGAAACGTGTTCGGCCTGCTCGAGCAGTTCGGCGACGCCGAGCTGGCGGCGATGGTCTACCCGAGGCACCTGACCGTGAACCCGTCCGGTTACCCAACGTTGCAGCTTCCTGGTGAAGGCGGAGGGCCGGCCGTGCTGAGGCAGCCCGACCGGGTCGCAATCGACGCAGAAGCGGCCCGAATCGCCCATCGTCGCAGCAAACCAGCATGGTTTTCAATTGAAAATAGCTCGACGCAGCTATTGGCCGACATGGTTACACCTCTTCTCGAAGGAAACGAAGTCGACTTGGTCGGTCTAGAGTTAAGTTCGGAACCGCCTAAAGTCGCCTGGCTGCCCGACGCCGGCCAGCGCCAGGAACGGCAGATTCATGAACTCGACCGGCACAACCAGTGGCTGTTGCGCGAATCGGAATACGTGCGGCAGGAGTTCATGAAGAAGCTCGATTACTCGTCACTCGAAAAATACCAGGAATCGGCGGAGGGCTACCGGAAGATTTTTCGGGAGGACGTGATCGGCGCGTTCGATTACCCGCTGGACGCAGCCAACCCGCGGACGCGCAAAGCGTACGACAAAGAGAAATGGACCGGCTACGAAGTCGTGCTTGACGTGTGGCCTGACGTGATCGCCTACGGCGTGTTGCTCTTGCCCAAGGACCTGAAGCCTGGCGAAAAGCGGCCCGTCGTGGTGTGCCAGCATGGCCTGGAAGGCCGGCCCCAGAACGTGATCGAAGGGGACGTGGCCGCGTATCACGACTTCGCGGCGAAGCTCTGCGAACGCGGGTTCATCACGTTCGCGCCGCAGAACTTGTACATCTTTCAGGACCGGTTCCGCACGCTGCAGCGCAAAGCCAACCCGCTCAAGAAGACGCTGTTCTCGATCATCGTTCCGCAGCACCAGCAGATCGTCAACTGGCTGAAGACGCTGCCCGGCGTCGATTCCGAGCGGATCGCGTTCTACGGGCTGTCGTATGGCGGCAAGAGCGCCATGCGCATTCCGCCCCTCGTCACCGATTACTGCCTGTCAATCTGCTCGGCCGACTTCAACGAATGGGTCATGAAGAACGCCTCGACGCGGTTCCCGATCAGCTACATGTGGGGGGGCGAGTACGAGATCTTCGAATGGGACTTGGGGAGCACGTTCAACTACGCCGAGATGGCGGCCCTGATCTGCCCGAAACCGTTCATGGTGGAGCGGGGGCATACCGACGGGGTCTCGACCGACGAATGGGTGGCGTTCGAGTTCGCCAAGGTGAATTTCCTGTACAGCCACCGGCTGAAGATCGGCGACCGTTGCGAGATGGAAGTCTTCGACGGACCGCACACGATCAACGGCAAGGGGACCTACGACTTCCTGCACAAGCACCTGAAATGGCCGCAGCCAAAGTAGCGGTTATTTCGGAAATTCCGGGTGCGAATTTCCCGAATAGGTTTGACGGACCGGATTTGAGTCACTACAGTCACAGGCGGGATTTCAGGTCGTCTCCCGCCTGTCGGGTCGGGGGTGGCCGAATTGTGTTTATGTGACCAGGGATGGACGGCGATGTGGTCGAATTCGCGAGACACAAAAGTCTCGGACCCGTTGCGTCGTCGCGGCACGCAGTCCCGCGACGCATCGAGGGAAATGCCGTCACGCTCGTTCCCGTGTGGAACGTCCCGGTGGAAACCAGGACCTTTTCTTTTTCAACGAGAGACCAGCGGAGGCTCTCCGTCCGGGCAGTTCCGGTTCACGCTGAGCCGTGAGCCGAGTCGTTGACGGCTTTCCATATCCGGCAGGGAGGAACGTTATGGAGCTACAATCAGTACTCGACGCCCAGCAGCCGCTGGCAGCGCGTGTGGAGCGCATGGTGCGCGAGAAAACCAGCGGCCTGATCCGCGATTTGCGCGTCACCGTGATGCCTGGAGAAATCGCCATCACCGGCCGCGCCGCGACCTATTATGCCAAGCAGCTTGCGACCCATGCCGCGCTCGATGCCTGCGAAGACCTGACGCTGACGAACGACATCGAAGTGTTCTGAAATCAGTACTCAGTCCTGAGTCCTCAGTTCAAAAACGTCCGTTCCGTTTAACTCTCGCCTCTCCTGTCTCGCCTCTCCCCCTCTGTGCTCAGGGCCTCCGCGCCCTCTCAGGCGCTCCCGCTCTCGCTTGATGAACCGCCTGACCGGTATCGCGGCTCCTCGCCGCGCCAGATTCTCACGATGTTCGCGCGGTGCCGCAGCAGGATCAGCGCGGGGACCAGCAGGCTGAACGCCGAGAGGCTCCAGTTCTCAGGTGAAAAGAGCTGTCGGCCGGCCATCGACAACTGACAGGCGGCGAAGCTCAGCGAGGCCAGGATCGACGACAGCGACACGATGCGCCAGATCGCAAACGTGACCGCAAAGACGCTGGCCGCCGCCAGCGTGGGCCACGGGGCCAGCCAGGCGACGACCCCCAGCGCCGTCGCCACCCCCTTGCCCCCGCGGAACTTCAGCCAGCAGGGGAACATGTGACCGAGCACAGTGGCAATGCCTGTGGCGACGTGCCAGTGGATCCTGCCCGGCGAAGCAGCGCCCATGAACAAAACGGGCAAGAAAGCTGTCGGGAGAAAGCCCTTGAGAAAATCGAGGGCCAGCACAAACAATCCCCAGCGGTTCCCCAGCACGCGTCCGACGTTGGTGGCCCCGATATTGCCGCTGCCGTGCCGGCGGATGTCGATTTTTCCGATCAGGTGGCCCGTGATGAAGCCGAAGGGGATGGACCCGACCAGGTAGGCGGCCAGAGCCAGCGCAAGGCCCAAAGCAGTTTCGTTCATGCCCCATTCGTAGCCCGCCCCGCGATGCGGGTCAACCGAGGTCCACCCTAGTCCATTTTCAATCCCGACGAACTTGCGAGCGATGCCAGGTCTCCCCCCTCGACTTAGGAAGCAACGGATGAAACCCAGCCCGGCCTTCGCCCGGAACCAAAACAGGAGGTCCACGAAACACACGAAAAAAGGAAGCAGAAACTTTGGACTCCCCAGACCGAGTGACTTCTGGGACGGCGGCCCAGGGATTTGAAGTGAGGAAGGCAGGAAAGCAGGAAGGCAGGAAACTACTGAAGACAGCGCGAACGCGACGAGAAAAACTCCTGCTCTCCTGACTTCCTGCATTCCTTAAGTCAAATCCTGGGCACCTTTGCAGCGCATTCACGTGCAGCTGGAAGGACAGGAATGGCTCACCAGAGATAGGACTCCTCTGGAAAATCTTCGCGCCGTGCGCAAATTCAAAACTTTTGTATTACGAATTCGGACGGACTGTCGTTTATCCGTGTATTATCCGTGTTTAATCCGTGGCTCCCTGAATCGGTCACAAAAATGGATTACCCACGGATGGCGTGGCAATCCCACGGATCGTGAAGTCGCGACGACCTGGAATATCCACAGATTGCGCAGATTTTCACAGATTGAAGCAGGCCCTGGATCAGGATCATCTGCGGAAATCTGAGAAATCTGTGGATCTCATCCTCGTAAGGCCAATTGCACAACGCTCGTGTATTTCGTGGCTCTTCATTCTTCATCCGTGGGATTGCCACGCCATCCGTGGGCATCATCCTGAATTCCGTCATCCGTGGCTAAATTCTCTTGGTTTCGGCCGAAGGCCGGGCCGGGTTCTCGGCAATTCGGGCAGAACGGCGGTAAGATACGAGCCCGGGACAGTTGCTCGTATCTTGCCAATTCACCACCAGGATCATCGTTCGTGTTCCCTCGATCAGAAGATGCCGCGCTGAATTGCCATTCACCGGGGCTTCTCGTTGGTCGAACCCCGGCCACCCGGAATCGGCCAGGAGCATTGCTCTCACTGGCGGCGCTGGCCGCGTGCCTGGCGCCTGG
The DNA here is from genome assembly GCA_016200145.1 of Planctomycetia bacterium. Classification (GTDB taxonomy): domain Bacteria; phylum Planctomycetota; class Planctomycetia; order Planctomycetales; family Planctomycetaceae; genus JACQFH01. The sequence goes on from JACQFH010000179.1 coordinate 4,098, forward strand.
CGGTTGCTGGCAGTCGACGCCGCAGGGCGACGCCACGAATGCACGTCAATCCCAGGCGTTCGATGCGAATCAACCGACGAAGAGCGTCGCGCCTGCCTTGTCCCCGAAGACTCCCGACGTGATCGTGGTGGGCGCGGGGATTTCGGGGTTGTCGGCCGCGCTCGACCTGGGGCGCGGCGGCGCCCGGGTCACCGTGGTCGACATGTCGTCGGTATTCGGCGGGCATGCCGTCATGTCGCAGGGAAGCGTGAGCATCGTGGCATCGCCGGCGCAGGAACGAGCCGGCATCCAGGATTCCCCGGACCTGGCCTTTCGGGACTTTCACCGCTGGGGCGAAGACCCGGCCACCGAATGGGTGCGGTACTACGTCGACAACTCGAAGCGCGACATCTACGACTGGCTGGACGAACTGGGAGTGCGATTCTCCGAGGTGCTGGCGTCGTCGGGAAACTCGGTCCCCCGTGAACATCAGCCGGTGGGACGGGGGATCGGCCTGGTCACGCCGATTTATCGGGCCTGCCTGGAACTGGGCAACGTCGAATTCGTCTGGAATTCGAAGGTCGTGAAGCTGCTCTCGCACAGGGGGCGCGTGCAGGGTGTCGTGACGCGCGACCTGCGAACCGGCGCCGAGCGCGACCTGCAGGCCGGGGCCGTGATCCTGGCGACCGGAGGGTTTCAAAGCAATCTCGAGATGGTCCGCAAATTCTGGCCCGCCACATTTCGATTTCCCGAGAAGATTCTGACGGGTTCCGGAAGAAACTCGGTGGGGCTGGGGCACGAACTGGCGCGAACGGCGGGGGGCGAGCTGCTCCGCATGGATTACCAATGGAACTATTTCACCGGCCTCCCCGACCCGCGCTATCCCGGCACGAAGCGCGGGCTGAATGCGACGAACCTGTACGGCATCCTCGTCAACGCCGAAGGGAAGCAATTCGCCAACTTCCACGGCTGGGCCAAGGAAGTCATGCCCATCCTGCTGCAACAGGAAAACGCCACCTGCTGGTGCATTTTCGATGAAGCCAGCAAGTCTTACTTTCAGGTCTCAGGTTCGGATTGGGGCGATTTCAGGAAAGTCGACACACAGATTCTTCAAAACACAGAACTGGTGAAGAAGGCCGACAGTCTCGAAGAACTGGCCCATCTGGCCGGGTTGCCGGCGAACGACCTGATGCAAACGGTGGCCCGCTACAATGAGCTGGTCGAGCTGGGTGAAGACAAGGACTTCGGTCGGTTCGGCCCCGGCAAGCCGGCCTTTTCGAACCAGGCGTCGCCCAAAATCGCGACGCCCCCGTTTTACGCGATGCAAACCTTTCCGCTGACGCGCAAAAGCATGGGAGGCGTGGCGATCGACCTCTCCTGCCGCGTGCTCGACCGGCAATCGCAGGCGATTCCGGGGCTGTATGCCGTCGGGGAGCTGACGGGCCTGGCAGGCATAAATGGCAAAGCGGCGCTGGAAGGGACGTTTCTGGGACCGTGCATCGTCACCGGCCGCGTCGCGGCCCGCGCGCTGCTGGCCGAATTGAACATCGCCGCGGAACGGTCGGCGCCGGCAGCGTCCCGCTGCGCCGATTGCCACGATCTCGAACAGTTGTTGTCTCAGAAGCGCGACGGGTACTGGCACTTCGATTACGTTCATCGCACGACCTCAGACCGCGGGCTCGACTGCCGGAACTGCCACAGCGAACTGGCGCCCTATCGCGCCGACGACCATCGCATCAATCGGCAGTCGCTCGCGACCAGTTGCGTGATGTGCCACGTGGCGCGGGAGTGAGTTGACCGTCGACCCCGCGAGGGGTCGCAGCAATTCGGCGGGGTGCTGCACCTTGACAATCTAACTGCGTCACGGAGGCGGTCTCTGCAATCCGATCGTGACGGCGTTATGATGTCGTCGGGTTCCTGGATCTCGATCGCATTCGCATCGTTTGCCTTATGCCACGCTGTCATATTTCGCTGGGAGGAAATACCGGCGAGGTCGCCGCCGCTTTTGGAGCGGCGCTTGGTCGGTTGCGGAATACTGCGGGCTGCACGGTCGTCGCGGTGAGCCGGTTTCACGAGACAGCCCCCGTCGGCAATGAGGCGGAAAATCGCTTTTTGAACGCCGCCGCCGAGATCGAGACCTCGCTCGATCCGTTCGCATTTCTGGATCTACTGCAGGGCGTCGAAGGTGACCTGGGACGCCTGCGAACGGTGCGCTGGGGGCCGCGGACGATTGATCTCGATCTGCTGTTCTACGGCAACGAGGTGATCGAGTCGCCGCGACTGGTCGTGCCGCACCCGGCGGCGTGGTACCGGCGGTTCGTGCTCGACCCGCTCGCGGAAATCGCCCCGCAATTCGTGCACCCGATCAAGCGCGTCACGGTGCAGGCGCTTCGCGAGCGCCTGCTCGAACGGCCACTGCCTGTGGCGCTGGCCGGCGCGACGACGGATCAAAAGACCGGGATGATCGCGAACCTCTCGCAGACGTTTCCGGCCGGGCGTTTTTTCGACTGGGACCAGGCTCCGGCCGGGTCGGCGGAACCGGCACTGATCTTCTGGCTTGGAGGCACGCCGTTCGGGCGACTCCCGATCCTGCCGCGGTTGGATGCCACCGCAGGCCTGGAATCTCCCGCGGATTTCGTGATGCACTCCCTGCACGCCGCGCTTGGAATGTAGGTCAATTTCCCGGAAGAATACAGCCTCACGCAAAGCCGCGGAGCCGCAAAGAGAGTTCCGGCAATGTCTTTCCAAATCAGGAAAGGCGCGACCGGTGAACGCGAGAATTGTCGATGCCGGACTGTCAACAGGTGGCGGATTAGAAATGCGATTGGGCCCGGCACGCACCAACTTTGCGGCTTGGCGGCTTTGCGTGAGGCCCTTTTTACGCGCGCACGGCACGTCAGGACACGCTGAAAATCGAGAGTCGCGGCATTTCCCTTGGATTATGACGGGGCATCGGCCATAATAGAGCACTGGGCCATCTGTACACCTTGGCGTCCAACCATGGCGGCAACTCCCCACGATCCGCAGATCAACCGGCGCGTCTTTCTGGGCGCGAGCGCAGCAAATGCGGCCGGAATGGCGGCGGCCGGCGTCGTCGGCTGGACGGGGGTCGCCGGGGCCAAACCTGCGCCCAGCGAACGGGTGAACGTGGCCGTCATCGGCCTGCGCGGCCAGGGGAAAGTTCTGGCGGGGGCGCTGGCCGGTTTCCCGGATGTCAATCTGGCCGCCCTGTGCGATGTCGACGAATCCCTGCTGCCGCAGGTCGCGCATGAAGTCGAATCGCGCAGTGGGCAGACGCCGGCGCTGGCGACCGATTTTCGCCGGCTGCTCGAAGACCCGTCGCTCGACGCCGTCTTGATTGCAACGCCCGACCACTGGCACGCCCCGATGACGATCCTGGCGTGCGAGGCCGACAAAGACGTGTATGTCGAAAAGCCGGTATCGCACAGGCTGGCCGAAGGCCCGGCGATGATCTCGGCGGCGAACAGGCACCACCGCATCGTGCAGTCGGGCTTGCAGCAGCGCTCTGGCGCGCACTTTCAATCGGCGATTGAATACGTCCGCAGCGGCAAGCTGGGGCATGTGCACCTGGCGAAGGCGTGGACGGTTCACCAGCGCAAGTCGATTGGCTTCCGCAAGAACGCCGAGGCGCCCGCCGGCGTCGACTACGACCTGTGGCTGGGCCCCGCGCCGGCGCGGCCGTTCAATCCGAATCGATTCCACTACAACTGGCACTGGTTCTGGGAGTACGGGGCGGGGGAACTCGGGAACTGGGGCGTGCACCTGCTTGACGTGGCCCGCTGGGGGCTGGGCGTCGAGTTGCCGACGCAGGTCTCGGCAATCGGCGGCAAGCACCATTTTCAGGATGACCAGCAGACCCCTGACACGCTATTCGTCAATTACGCCTTCCCCGGC
>JACQFH010000180.1 GCA_016200145.1 Planctomycetia bacterium
CACGAACGAGGTCGACGAGCGGCAGCGCCTGGCGGCGATGCCCGACTTCAAGACCGTCAACGTCATTGAACGCATCAAGCCCGGCGCGCAGGTTCTGGCGCAGGTGACGTCTAGCGAGGGGGCCGAATTGCCGGCGCTCGTCGTGCAGCAGTTCGGCCGCGGGCGGACCGCGGCGATGCTCGTGGGGGATCTGTGGCGATGGAACTTGCGCAGACCCGATCCCGCCGAGAGCGACCTCGACAAGTCGTGGCGGCAGACTGTGCGCTGGCTGGTTTCCGATGTGCCGGGGCGGGTCGAAGTCGAGACTCGACGGGTTCCCGGCACCGCCGTTCCAACGGTGCAGATTTCCGTGCGGGCCCGTGACAAACAGTTCGAACTGCTCGACAACGCGGCCGTCACACTGCGCGTCGAGACCCCTGACAAACGGCAGATTGAGCTGATCGCCGAAGCCGGCGACTCGGGTCCGGGCCGGTACGAAGCCACGTTCGCCGCCCGCATGCCGGGCGTGTACCGTGGACAGGTGACAGTGACGGCGCCCGACGGCAGCGACGTCGGCCGCCGCGAAACCGGCTGGTCAGTCGAGCCGCAGACCGAAGAATTCCGCACGCTGTCGGTCAACCGCGGGCTCTTGAAGAGGATCTCGGAGGAAACCGAGGGTGAGGTCATTTCGGCCGACGAGCTGGATGAATTCGTGGAAGGCTTGCCGAGCCGCAAGATTCCGATCGTCGAAACGAAGCCTTTCGAACTCTGGCACCGCTGGCAGGTGCTGCTGGCCGCAATGAGCTGCTTCGTCATCGAATGGGGCCTGCGGCGGTGGAAAGGAATGCCGTGATCGAAATGAACGCGATCCTGCTCTTCACTTGTGCTTGTCTGGCGGCCGATGCGGCGCCGCGGCAGACGGTGGTGGTTGTCGTCGGGGCCGAGGGGACCCCGGAATACGGCAAGCAATTCCGCGAATGGGCCGGGCGGTGGAAGGCGGCGGCCGAGCGCGGGAACGCCGAGTACATTCCAATCGGGCTCGACGATGCCGGCGACGCGGCCGACCGTGACCTGCTCAAACAGCGCCTGACGCAGCAGGCCGGCGTTGCTGCGAGTGAACCCTTGTGGCTGGTGCTGATCGGCCACGGCACGTTCGACGGCAAGTCGGCACGGTTCAACCTGCGCGGGCCGGACGTGGCCCCTGCGGAGATTGCCGAATGGCTCAAGGAGTCAGAGCGCCCGGTCGCCGTCGTTAACTGCGCCAGTTGCAGCAGCCCGTTTCTTGCCGAGCTTTCCGGGCCGGGCCGCGTCGTCGTCACGGCAACGAAAAGCGGCTTCGAACACAACTTCGCGCGGTTTGGCGATTCGCTGTCGAGCGCGCTGCTCGACCCGCGGGCCGACCTCGATAAAGACGACCAGGTTTCATTGCTGGAGGCCTACCTGATGGCCTCCGCCGGAGTGCGCGAGTTCTACGAGAAGGAAGGGCGCCTGGCGACCGAGCACTCGCTGCTGGACGACAACGGCGACCGAATGGGGACTCCCGCCGACTGGTTTCAGGGAGTGCGCGCCGTGAAAACGGGCAAAGACGGCGCCGCCCTCGACGGTCTGCGCGCGGCCCAGTTGTGCCTGGTCCGCAGCCGCCAGGAGCAGGACTTGCCCCCCGTGACTCGCGCCCGCCGCGATCAGCTCGAACAGGAGCTGGCGCAAGTTCGGAAGCGCAAGACCGAACTGCCCGAAGACGAATATCTGACACTGCTCGAACCGCTGCTGGTCGAACTGTCGCGCTTGTACGAAGAGCCGCCGGCGACAGATTCGAAGCCTGCTCGAACCAGATAACGGTAACCTCGTCAAAATCAATCCCGTTTCGCGAGCGGTTGCGATTTTTACGCGATCTGTCCAAGATGGGCGGGGCATTCTTACTTCCCTGAAATTGGATCACCTTCCCATGACCAAACACCACTGTCTTGCCGCGCTGGCCTGCCTGTCACTTCTTGTTTGCTCACGGTCGTTCGCTGCCGATGAAGCCAAGGTCAAACCGCTGCAGGTACTGCTCGTTTGCGGCGGGTGCTGCCACGATTACGACAACCAGAAGGTGTTTATCGCAAAGGGCATGGAAGAACGGGCCCATGTGCAGGTGACGATGGTGCAGCAGGGGGGTACGGCGACCACCTCGAAAATCGCGCTGTATGAAAAAGACAACTGGGCCGAAGGCTACGACGTGGTGATTCACGACGAGTGTTTTTCGGACATTCCCGAGCCAGCCTGGACGGAACGCGTGCTGAAGCCCCACAAGGCCGGGCTGCCTGGCGTCGTGCTGCATTGCGCCATGCACTGCTACCGCGATGGGACCGACGAGTGGTTCAAGTTCTGCGGCGTGACGTCGCGGCGGCACGGGGCGCATTACGCCCACGAAGTCACCAACCGTGACGCCAGGCACCCCGTTATGGAAAAGTGGGGCAAGGAATGGGCCAACCCGGCCGGCGAACTGTACTGGATCGAAAAACTGTGGGACACGGCCCATCCCCTGGCCGTTTCGAAGAACCGCGAGAAGGGGAACGACGAGGTCTGCGTCTGGACGAATCAGTACGGAAAGACGCGAGTGTTCGGTACAACGCTCGGCCATCACAACGAAACGGTGCGCGATCCGGCCTATCTCGAGATGGTGACGCGCGGCACGCTGTGGGCCTGCGACAAGCTCAATGACAAGTACCTGAAACCATTCCAGCCGCGAGTCGAACCCGAGAACGCCGCCAAGGGGGGCAAAGCAACCGCTTCGAGCGAAGAGAAAGCGAAAAATAATCTGGCGGCCTACGCCATCGACGGCAATTCGGGAACTCGCTGGTGCGCCACGGGCGGCGAGTCGGGGGAATGGCTGATGGTCGAATTGCCGAAAGCGCAGAAAATCACCGGCTGCCGGCTCGACTGGGAGAATCCAGCGGGCGCGTATCGCTACGTCGTCGAAACGTCGGCCGACGGCAAAACGTGGAAGACCTCGGTCGACGCCACTGACAACAAGAAGAACGAATACGCCCACAAATTCGACGCGCCCGACACGAAATTCGTGCGGGTTACGTTTCTCGGCAACGACAAAGGGGGCTGGGCCAGCCTGTGGGAGCTGTTTGTCTCTGGCGACAAGCCCGCGACCCCGGCCGCGAAGTGAGCGATGGCCAATCGAACAAACGGCCGCAAGACTTGCTTGCCAGCGGTTGGCGGTGCCGTTACGATTAAGACGCAATGTCTTAAACTTGGTCGCTCAAGCTCCGGCGCGAGATTGTCATGAACGCGAGACCATTCCGATTCGCCGTGCTGTACTGCGTGGTGTTCGCGGCGGTTCCCGCGTTCCGCGTGAGGGCTGAGGAATCGCCGGATGGCGAGACCGACGGGGAAGTGAAGCGGCTCAATGAGCAGATCGAAAAGGCGGTCGACTGGTACGGCGTTTATCCCGACCTCGACGCCAAAGACGGCCTGAAGCCCCTGCCCGTTCTGCGATGGCGCAATGCCGCGCGCGGCCAGGAGGGGGAAGCGATGATGGTCTTCTGGTCGTGGCACGGGAGGCCGATCGCGATGGCCAGCATCTATCCCTGGGTTGGGCAGTTACATCATGAATTCGGGTCGCTTTCGCGATCTGCGAAGCTCGTCGCCCGCGACCGCGACGCGATCGTCTGGTCCCCCAACGCGCCTGGCATGGAGTTCAAGGACATGCCCGATTCGCCGCCTCCTGCGGAGACGGCTGCAGCCAGGCTCAGGCAGATGCGATCAATCGCCGAACGATTCACCGCGACCATGACGGGCTGGAAGGGGGACAACTCGGACCGCGAAGAATTGCGGATGCTCCCTCGCCCGCTGTACCGGTACGACCTCAAGGATTCGCAGTCGGTCCACACCGACTTGGTCGACGGCGCGGCATACGCCTACGCGATGGGGACTGATCCCGAAGTGGTGCTGCTCCTCGAGGCGGTGACGTCGGGGGAAGAGACGCGCTGGCAATATGCCTTTGCCCGCGCCACGTCGGGGGGCCTGGAAGTCCGGCTGGAAGGCAAAGCCGTGTGGGCGGCAGAGAAATTTCCCCCCAACCGCGGCCGCGCGCACCCGCAATTGACGCTGGGCCGGCCGTTGGAGTAGGTGCCGCACTCGACGCGAATCCGACTCGCATTCCGCGGAACTTCGGCGGCTCCTTCGGGTTAATACTCAGTGCGCAAGTCTTCTATATCACAAAGGGGGCTGGGAATGTTGCGGACTCAACTCTGTCGCGTTGTGCTACTGGCTTGTGTACTGATGCCGTGTGCAGCCGTCGCCGGCGACTGGACCCGATTCCGCGGTCCCAACGGCAGCGCCACGAGCGTCGACCGCAACACGCCCATCCGCTGGAGCGAAAGCGAGAACATCGTCTGGCGCACGCCCCTGCCGGGGCCGGGCACGTCGTGCCCGATCGTCGTCGGGGGCAAAGTCTTCCTGACCTCGTACACGGGGTTTGGTGTCAGCGAAGATCAGCCGGGCGACCCGGCGAAGCTCGAACGCGTCCTCATTTGTCTCGACGAAGCGTCTGGGAAAATCCTGTGGCAACGGGCCGTGAAGGGGGTCGATAACGAAGACCGTTTTCAGGGATACCTGACGTCGCACGGCTACGCGTCGAGCACGCCGGCGAGCGACGGCGAGCGAGTTTACGTGCTGTTCGGCAAGGCGGGCGTAGTCGCTTTCGACCTCGAGGGCCAGCAGCTCTGGCATAAGTCAGTCGGGACTGGGTCAGGCATGAGCGGGTGGGGTTCGGCGGCCAGCCCGATCGTTTACAAAAACCTGGTGATCGTCAACGCGTCGTCTGAGAACACCGCTCTGTATGCGTTCGACGGAAAGACCGGCAACCAGGTGTGGAAGAGTCCCGCCGAGTCCCTCTACGGCTGCTGGGGAACGCCGCTGCTGATGGAAGCGGAGGGAAAGAAGACAGAACTGGTGCTGGCCGTCGGCGGGGAAGTCTGGGGCTTCGATCCTGAGAACGGCAAATTCCTGTGGTTCTGCGAAACGATTGGCGGCGGGGCGATCTGTTCGAGCGTCGTCGGCGAGGGCGGAATCGTGTACCTGGTGACGGGGGGGCCCGGGGGTGGGGGAGCCGCTGCGGTGCGCACCGGCGGCCGCGACGACGTCACGAAGTCGCACCTGGTGTGGGTCAATCGTCGGGTCTCGTCGTATATCACGTCACCCGTGCTCGTCGGCGACCATTTGTACTGGGTCAACGAACAGGGGTTGGCAAACTGTATCAGCAGCAAGACCGGCGACCCGG
>JACQFH010000165.1 GCA_016200145.1 Planctomycetia bacterium
GAGCCGTCGCGGACATTGCGCGTGCGCGTGCTGCTCGACAACGAAGACCGCCGCCTGCGCGACAAGACGTTCGGCACGGCCCGCATTCTGCTGCGCGAAGAAGCGCACGCCGTCGTTGTGCCGCGCGAGGCGGTCCAATCGACGGCCGACGCCCATTTCGTGTTCGTCCGCGACAAAAACTATTTGCAGGAGGGTTCGCCAAAAGTGTTCCACGTGCGGCAAGTGCGGATCGGCGCCCGCGACGATCAGTACGTCGAGCTGCTCGCCGGGGCGCTGCCGGGCGAAGTCATCGCGACGAAAGGCGCGCCAGTGTTGCTGGCGCAACTCTTACGAAGCAACCTGGGAGCGGGTTGCGGGTGTCATGACCACTAAGGGCATTTCGGAATTGGGATTTCGGATTTGACGACTCGTTCCCAGGCAGAGCCTGGGACCGAGTTCAAATGACTCCATTTGAGAACTGATGGACCTCCTCAACCGCATCATCGACTATTCGCTGCGCAACCGGGCGGTGGTGGTCGTCGCGGCGCTGGCGGCGGGCGCGGTGGGGGTGCTCGCGCTCAAGCACCTCGATATCGACGCCTTCCCCGACACCACCCCCGTGCAGGTGCAGATCAACACGACTGCCCCAGCACTCAGCCCCGAAGAAGTCGAGCTGCAGATCACGTTCCCCATCGAGCAGGCCATCAGCGGCCTGACGAGCCTGGAACAGATGCGGTCGATCTCGAAGTTCGGCCTGTCTCAGGTCGTGGTCGTCTTCAAAGATGGCACCGACATCTATTTCGCGCGGCAGCTCATCAACGAAAAACTCAGCACCGTCGAAATCCCGCAGGGAATCGCCCGCCCCCGCATGGGCCCGGTGGCCACCGGATTGGGCGAAGTCTTCCATTACGTCGTCACCGGCCAGGGGACCGACCCCACCGACCTGCGCACGATTCACGACTGGGTGATCCGTCCGCCGATGCGCACCGTGCGCGGCACCGCCGAGATCAACACCTGGGGCGGCTACGAGAAGCAGTACCAGGTGCGGATCAATCCCGAGCGGCTGATCAAGCACGGCCTGACGTTCGCCGAGGTCGTCGAAGCGGTGAAGAAGAACAACTTCAACGTTGGCGGCGGGAACATCACGCAGGACGGGGGCATGCTGCTCGTGCAGGGGTTGGGGCGCACCGGTGGCCTCGAGCCATTGCGGCAGATCGTGATCACCTCGCACGACGGCATTCCCGTGCGCATCGCCGACGTGGCCGAGGTGGCGATCGGCCATGAAATCCGCCGCGGCGCCGTGACGGCCAACGGCCAGGGAGAAGTCGTCCTGGGGCTGGGCTTCATGCTGATGGGCGAAAACAGCCACGAGGTGACACGGGAAATGAAGGCCAAGCTGCGCTCAATCCGCGGGACACTCCCCGCCAACGTGCAGGTGAACCCGGTTTACGACCGTACACAGCTCGTCGACTACGTGATCGACACCGTGCGCAAGAACCTGTTCGAGGGGGGGCTCCTCGTCGTCGCCGTGCTGTTTGCGTTTCTGGGAAGCCTGCGGGCCGCCCTGATCGTGGCGCTGGCGATTCCTCTGTCGATGCTGTTCGCGTTCTGCGGGATGCTGAAATTCGGGATCGCCGCCAGCCTGCTCAGCCTGGGGGCCATCGACTTCGGAATGATCGTCGACAGCTCGGTGGTGATGATCGAGAACTGCGTGCGGCATCTGGCCAGCGACGCCAACAGCGGCCGCAGCCGGCTCGAGATTTTGCGCGACGCGGCCGTTGAAGTCCGCAAGCCGACGATGTTCGGCGAGCTGATCATCATGATCGTCTACCTGCCGATCCTGACGCTGGAGGGCATCGAAGGGAAGATGTTCCGCCCCATGGCTCTGACGGTGATCTTCGCGCTGGTCGGGTCGATGATCTTATCGCTGACGCTGATGCCCGTGCTGGCGAGTTTTCTGCTTCCCCGGCACATCGAAGAACGCGAACCGTTCTTGATGCGGGTGGCGCATGCCATTCATTACCCGGTGCTGCAGTTCGCATTACACCACAAAGCGGCCGTGCTGGGTTTCGCGGCCAGCGTGCTGATCGTCGCGTTCGGCATGATCGCGCCGCACCTGGGTTCCGAATTCGTGCCGCGATTGTCGGAAGGGGCCGTCGCGATCGGCGTGGTGCGCCTGGCGGGCACCGACCTCGCCGAGTCGGTCCGCTACAACACCGAGATGGAAAAGGTCATCCTGGCCGAGTTTCCCGACGAAGTCGAAAACGTCTGGAGCCGGGTGGGGACGGCCGAAGTGGCCACCGATCCGATGGGGGTCGAGCTGACCGACACATTCATCACGCTCAAACCCCGCGAAACGTGGAAAAAGTGCCGCACTCAGGCCGAGTTTACAGAATTGCTCGATCGAGCCCTGCGCGACATGTCGGGGCAGAGGCTGGCCTATTCGCAGCCGATCGAAATGCGGATCAACGAGATGGTCTCGGGCGTGCGGTCGGATTTGGGGGTGAAACTGTTCGGCGACGACTTCGACGTGCTCGTCAAGAAGGCGCGCGAGATCGAGACGGCGCTCAAGGCGATCCCCGGCGCCGCCGACGTCGCCACCGAACAGATCACCGGCCAGCCCATGCTGCAGGTGAAAGTCAACCAGGAACAAATCGCCCGGTACGGCGTCTCGGCCCAGGCGGTGCTCGATCTCGTCGAATCGATCGGCAGCAAGCCGCTGGGGGAGATCGTCGAAGGGCAGATCCGTTTTCCGCTCGTCGCGCGCCTGCCCGAGCAGTTCCGCACCAGTCCCGAGGCGGTGGGCAGCATGCTGGTGGCGACGCCGACGGGGCAGCGGATCCCGCTGTCGCGTCTGGCGAGCGTGGACGTCGTCGAAGGCCCGTCAACGATTACGCGCGAATGGGGGCAGCGGCGGATCACGATCACCGCCAACGTCCGCGGGCGCGACCTGGGGAGCTTTGTCGACGAGGCCCGCCGGAAAATCGGCGCTGAAGTCGCCTTGCCGCAGGGGCGGTACCGCATCGAATACGGCGGCCAGTTCGAGCACCTGGCGCGGGCGCGAACGCGCTTGACGATTGTCGTCCCCGTCGCCCTGCTGCTGATCTTCGTGCTGCTGTACGTCACGTACCGCAATGTAATCGACGCCCTGCGCGTGTTCACCGGCATTCCGTTCGCGTGGGTAGGGGGGATCTTTGCCCTGTGGCTGCGCGACATGCCGTTTTCGATTTCGGCGGCTGTAGGATTTATCGCGATGTCGGGGGTGGCCGTGCTCGACGACATGATTCTGGTGTCGTACATCCGCCAGCTCAGGCGCAAGGGGCTGGGGCTCGACGAGGCCGTGACGCAGGCCGCCGTGACGCGCCTGCGCCCCGTGCTGATGACGACGCTGGTGGCCAGCCTGGGCTTCCTGCCGATGGCGTTCAGCGACGGCGTGGGGGCCGAGGTCCAGCGGCCGCTGGCGACGGTCGTCATCGGCGGCGTGATCGGCGCGATGATCATGTCGCTGCTCGTTTTGCGCGTGCTGTACCTGATCTTCAACCGGCCCACCGTAGGTCAGGCTTTCCAGCCTGACAGCGTTGCGCCTGCATCGGCCACGGCGGAAAGCAGGCCAATACCAATCGCCGCGAACTGAACGGCTGCTGGAATCGTCCTACGAGAGATTCGTTACTGTTACTTGAGCCCTGATGCTGGTGCTTGAACCCTTACGATCACGTCGTTTCCACATTGCTGTCAGGCTGGAAAGCCTGACCTACTTCAAGGAGCCCCGATGAAAACCTGTCGATTCATTTCCATCGCACTGTTGCTCGCGCTCGGCTGCAATGGGCCAACTGCGCCCGATACCGCCAAGTCGAACAAGGAACCGGTCACGACGGCCGGCCCTGCCGACAAGAAGCACGAACACACGCACGACGGGTGGTGGTGCGACGAGCACGGCGTGCCCGAAGAGGTGTGCGGCCTGTGCAACAGCAAACTGGCCGCCGAATTCCAGAAGAAGGGGGACTGGTGCAAAGAGCACGACCGCCCCGATTCGCAGTGCTTTCTCTGCCACCCCGAGCTCGAAGCCAAATTCGCCGCGCAGTACGAAGCCAAGTACGGCAAACAGCCGCCGAAACCGAAATCGTAGGTCAGGCCGTTGGAGTTCAGGCTTCAGCCTGCGCTCTTGCCGATTCGACCGCGCGATTGCACGGGCTCCGGGCTGGAACTGCACCCGGTCGTATGCAACTTTGTGTATCACGTCAAATTGCGCAGGCTGAAGCCTGAACTCCAACAGTCAGGCTGGAAAGCCTGACCTACATTAATGACCGACTACGACAAAATCGCCAACGAGTACGCCCGGCATCGCCGGCTGCTTCCCGGCGTGCTGCGCGGCATTCTCGAAACGGC